>CAMBSL010000081.1 GCA_945870455.1 Pirellula staleyi DSM 6068
AACTACAATTCGAATGTTGGTCCGTTTCGAGCAAATGAGCTAGGATAGAAGTTCAAAACGAGGTTTCAATCGTGAATGCAGATTTCCGTTCCCCCTGAATGAACGCAACCGGAGACATCAGATGCCCTCTGCCAGCCCCCAAGTGAATAATGACAGGAAGTGGATCATTGGAGGCATGGTCATTCTTTTGATCGCGCTCTTCGCAAGACAATCGCAAAACCCTGCAAAAGTAGACAAACGTGGAATAGAGCCGCCAGCCGATGCCTTCTTCGAAACCAATATCGCCAACGAACCCGGACATCTGTTGGTCAAGTTCGGTGCCGAGTGGTGCGGACCCTGTAAATCGCTGGATGCAGCATTGGCAGCTTATTCCGAGACTAAGGACTCGCTCAAAGTCGTATTCGTCGATACGGACCACCAGCCTGGACTCGCCGCACATTACGGCGTGGGGGGTATTCCTCATTCGTTCTTGTTCAAGAATGGCAAAGTTATCGATGATCGCATCGGATCCATGTCCATCGGTCAAATCAAGAAATGGGTTGCAAGCCAAAAAGATCTTTAGTGGCTGGGTTCGTCCTTGGAAAGTTCCCGTTTTGGAACCATACTTGCGTTCTCGCAAAATGATATCGTTACCCTACACTTGCGTCTCGTTCACCGAACTGAGGAACTGCCTTGCAACCAACGCGCGTTCGTTATGGGATGATCTTGCTGGCCATGCTCGTCGCCGTACTTCTGTACCTAGATCGTGTTTGCATGAGTATCGCTTCGAAATCAGTTGCGGCTGATTTGGGGATTAACAGTACCGAACTCAATTGGCTACTCGGGGCGTTTTTTTGGACTTACGCTTTGGGGCAATTGCCAGCAGGATGGCTTGGGGATCGATATGGTGCGAGATGGATGCTCGGTGCGTATGTCATACTTTGGTCGCTATGTACCGGGCTGATGGGGCTAGCAACGAGCGCAACCATACTCTTAGTGCTGCGGCTCGGTTGCGGTTTGTTTGAGGCAGGCGCTTATCCGGTCGCTGCTAGTATTGTTCGACGTTGGGTGCCGATGGAACGAAGAGGGTTTGCCAGTTCGGTGATTGCCGTCGGAGGCCGAATGGGAGGGGCTTTGGCTCCAATTCTCACGATTCAGTTGATGTTTTGGTGGACATTCGGTGATCAGTGGTTTTCGATTCCCAAAGATTCAGTGGCGGCCATAACGAGTTGGCGACCTGTCATGATGCTCTATGGAATTCTAGGCGTACTGATTGCAATCCTCTTCATGTGGATGTTTCGAGATTGGCCCGATAAACATCCACTGGTGAACGCAGCCGAGGTCGATCTCATTCGGCGAAGTGATCCGCCCCGGTCCAATTCTGAAACGTCGAGAGCGGCTCCACCGATCCTTGAAATGATCCAATCGTGGCCCCTTTGGTTGAACTGCTTTGTGCAATTCGCGTCCAACATGGGCTGGGCGTTCTTAGTGACGAAAATGCCTCAGTACCTTGAGGATGTGCATCAGTCCGGTCAGCAAGACCAAGGCTGGCTGCAAAGCCTGCCGTTGCTGGCTGGAATCGCTGGGTTGCTGCTGGGCGGATTGTTTACCGACCGATTGACGCGAAGGTTAGGTTTGCGTTGGGGCAGATCGATTGCAATGAGCGTTTCGAGGCTGATTGTGGCCTTTGCCTTTTTGGGGTGCCTCACCGTCGACACCCCCCTTAAAGCAACTCTCTTTTTGGCTTTGGTTGGGCTAGCAACTGACTTGGGGACCCCGGCTTGCTGGGCGTACGGTCAAGACATTGGTGGCAGCCATGTCGGCTCGGTGGTTGGCTGGTCCAATATGTGGGGGAATTTCGGCGCTGCATTGTCGCCAGTGATTTTAGGGGGGATCGTGGCTCAGTTCACAAGTGTTTCCGCAGGTTGGCACGTCGCGTTTGCGTCGTGTGCTGCATTAAACATTTTGGCCGCAGTCGCCGCTCTGGGAATCAATGCCTCGCGGCCGCTTCGTCGCGGATAGGAAAGATGATCCCGAACGCGCTTGCCGAGAACGCTCTTGCCGAGAACGGCTTTGCGCTGTCGAAAACTCTATCCAAAAACGAGCAAGTATCCAACGACAAAAATGGCCGCATCTACGATCGCATGGCTAATCCATCCAGGAACGAGGCTGCTGCTCCGCTGAAACAACACAGCCCAGATAAGTCCCCCGATTGCGACCGCCAGCGACATTAAATAAGTCGCTATCGAGGTATAGCCAAAGAACTTCGCCAGTATGATTATGTGATGTGACATAAAGGCTAGACTCGATATCAGCATTGCCGTTCCCGTTCGGCAGTAAGGTTTCAATCCTCCGAAGACAAGACCGCGCCAATAGTATTCTTCGAATCCTGAATGCAAAACGGCATAGAAGACTGCGATTGCGATCAGCAAAAGCGGCGAGTCTGCTCCAAAGCTTCGCATCTTTTCTATTGCCACAAGCTTGGCTGAATCCATAATCCCCATGGGTTTCAGCATCATCAGGTAGCCTGCGACCATCGCTACGCCGATGACCATTCCTGACGCTGCCCCGATAGCAAGCCATCGCCATCGCGATGCTGCAAAGGGTGTTTCCGGCACGCCAGCCGAGGCAGATGGTGGTTGTCGCCATAGAACCAATGCGACAATTAAAATGCCAAACTGAGCCATTTTTCCAATCCCGTAAGCTCCCTTTTGCGCAATGGGAGCCGAGTTGGCGAGCAGATCAAAATAGAGGTAAGCGCTCACGGTTGGAATGAACATCGCCAAGAGTAGGATGATCAATGGGGTGCGCGATGTTTGCGTAGCACTACTCATGATCTCTCCCAATTGAGGAATAGCACACGGACGGTTGGCTCGACATCCGAGGGAAGCTCGAGCTACTACTATACTGTTTGAAAGCTCGCTCAGGGCTCATCAAACCATAGGCTGCCGCCCATAAGAACCCAAAACACTAGATTCCTCATTGCGGTTGGTGGCTTTTCGCACCGGCACTTTCCACCCAAACTTGCGAGCAACAAACACACTGAGATCATCCCACAAGGAATAGGAAACCGGTGTCGCCAGCAAACTCAACAACAGCGAAAGAGCTTGACCACCAATGATCACTTTGGCCATACTGGCTCGCGCGCTGGCACCCGGCCCTTGCCCAAGCGCGATCGGTGTCATCGCTGCCATCAACATAACCGTCGTCATCAAAATTGGACGCAGTCTTGTATAGTTCGCCTCCATGATCGCCTTGTCGCGTGTCATCCCACTCCGCCGAAGCTCGTTCGTCTTGTCGACTTGCAAGATCCCGTTCTTCTTTACAATTCCAAACAGCATGAACAGCCCAAACATGGCGTACAAATCCAGCGGCGTTCGAAACAACAACAAGGACAACAATCCAAATGGAATCGTCACCGGCAACGCCGCCAAAATACTGATCGGATGCACCCAACTCTCAAACTGTGCAGCCAAAATTAAATACATAAACGTCACACTTAGACCCAACGCCACCATGAAATAATATGCCGTCTCGGACAGCATGTCTGCTTGGCCGCCAAAGACGATTTGGTACTCGGGTGGCAATTGCATTTCAGACACCGCCTTGTTCGCAAACTGCACCGCGTCGTTCAGAGACACTTCATCAGGGTGAGCCATTAACGTTACCGTCCTTTGACGATTCAATCGATCGATCTGACTCGGTCCTTGCTTTTCTTCCATCCGAGCCAAACTGCTCAGTTCGACTTGCCCGGCTGTTGGCGAAGGAATCGCGAGCGACTGCACGTCCTTGGAATCCGCCCGAAATTGCTTATCCGCTCGCAACCATACATCGTATTGCTCCGTTCCTTCGCGAAACGTCGACACAATCTGCCCACCGACGAGTACGCTCAGCGTGTTGGCAATCATTTGAACAGGAATCCCCAAGTCCATCGCCCGCTCGCGATCGATGTTCACTTGTATCTCCGGCTTGCGCATCGAAAGTGTCGAGTCGATGTCCACTAGCCCGTTCAATTGACGCAGTCGCATCTTGAGCTCGTCCGCATAGGTTGCCAGTCGCTCCACTTCCGGACCTTGCAAGCTGATTTGAAAGATACGACTGTCCCCATTCGGTCCGCCACCCAATGCGGACACGTCCGAAACCGAC
Organism: Pirellula staleyi DSM 6068; assembly: GCA_945870455.1. GTDB lineage: Bacteria > Planctomycetota > Planctomycetia > Pirellulales > Pirellulaceae > JBKCUI01. The sequence continues at coordinate 4,126 of CAMBSL010000081.1, forward strand.
GTCCTCAGGTCAGGATACTCTTGCAAAATCTCGCGTGCTCGTCGCATCAAATCAAATTGGCTGAACGAACGTTCGTCTATCTCCTTGAGCCGCAAGTAGATCGAACCGCGAGTAACGTCCCCTTGTCCTTTGGCCGTTCCGGATTGACCGATCGATACAAAACGATGGACGACACCAGGCAACTGCGCCAATCGGCCCTCGATTTCCGTAACGACTTCGTTGGTCCGCTCCAACGTGTAGCCCTCGGGCGTAATGAATCCAATTTGCATCTCGCTCTGATCGTCGCGAGGGACCAAGTTCACACCTAAATTCATGGCGATAGGGACTGTTGACAAGACAATCAAAACGCAAACGCCGATCGTCATCCATCGATGTCGCAATGCCCATCGCAAACACATCCCATAAAACCGCTCGACCGCCAAATAGACCCAACCTGATTTGGTTCCCGATTGGCCATGTGCCTTCTTCTCAATTTTCAAGAAGCGGGAACACAGCATCGGTGTCAGCGTAAACGACACAAACAAACTCATGAGAACGGCAAATGCAACCGTCAAACCAAAGCTGCTAAAGAATCGACCCACCATTCCGCCCATGAAGGCTACCGGAACAAAAATCACCACCAGCGACAGACTCGTTGCCAACACTGCCAGCGCAATCTCGCGAGTCCCAATGCTTGCCGCCGTCATCGCATCGAGGCCATTCTCTTCCATGTGGCGAAAAATATTCTCATGCACTACCACCGCATCATCAATCACGATCCCGATAGCTAAGATAAGGCCCAACATGGTGATGTTGTTCAATGTAAAACCCATGGTTTGCATGAACAAAAACGTCGGAATAATCGATGTCGGGATGGCGAGCGTTGCGATGATGGTCGTTCGCCAATCTCGAATAAACAATAAAATCGTCATGCCTACCAAGACCGCTGCTAGCCCAAGGTGGAATCGCACCTCGTCCATCGAAACGCGTATGAACCGCGATTGGTCTTGAGTGATTTCAACTTGAACGTCGCGAGGAAGTGTCGCGCGAATGCGGCCCAATCGTTTTTGAACGGCGTCCGAAATTGCCACTGTATTCGTGCCCGATTGTTTCTGCACGAACAAGCTGACCGCGTTTTGTCCGTCTAGACGACTCAACCCTCGTGGCTCCTCAATGGAGTCTTCCGCGAAGCCGATGTCCCGAATGCGTATGGGATACCCTTTGCGATTGGCAACGATCAAATCATTGAACTTGTCCGCAGTGAGGACACGGCCCAACGTTCGTAGAACCATTTCTCGTTGTCCTTGATCAACGATCCCACCGGGCACTTCCAGGTTCTGGCTGACCAGCGCTTGTCGCACTTCCTCGATCGATATCGCATAGGCTTTCAGCCTATCCGTATCGACGCGTACATTGATGGCGCGGCTACGACCGCCGGTTAGAAAGACATTGCCAACGCCCGGAACCGTCTGTAGCAATTCTTGAATCTGATGCTTTGCAATCTCGGTCACTTCGCGAATGTCGCGATTTCCCGAAACCCCAATGGTGATGATAGGGGCCGCATCCAAGTCGAACTTATTGACCAGCGGTGTTTCCATCCCGTCCGGCAACTGGCGAATCACCGACGATATTTTGTCGCGAGCTTCCTGAGCACCTACGTCGCCGTTCTTTTGCAGAACAAAGCGAATGACCACCGTCGCACTCCCTTCACGCGTGGTCGAACGCAGTTCATCGATCCCCGAGATAGTATTGAGGGCCTCTTCAAGCGGCTTGGTAACGGCGCTCTCCATTTCTTCGGCGCTTGCGCCAGGCAAGGCTGCCGAAACCGATATTATAGGGAAGTCCACCTTCGGAAAAAGATCGACACCGAGTTCAAAATACGAGACGACACCGAGTACGACAGGGATAGCGACGAGCACCCAAGTAAAGACTGGCCGCCGAATACAGATGTCCGAGAAATTCATCGCGTCCCCCCCACCAGCGGCTGCTCTTGTTTCTCTTGTTTCTCTTGTTTCTCTCGCTTCGGCGCCGAGGTTGCCTCGTCCGCACGGACCGCGATCGCCACCCCATCGGACAAAAATCGCTGACCGCTGGTCACCACGCTCGCATTCTCAGGCAACTTGGGGGAAGCGATCTCGACCCACTCTCGCGTTTGCTCGCCGAGCGTTACTTTGATTTCTCGAGCGATTCCATTTTCATCGATGAAGACTTTATTGATGCCCGCAAAGGAATAGAGTCCAGACAGCGGGATCGTGGTTGCTCGATCATCGCTGCCGATCAAAATCTTAGCCTTGGCAAAGCCACCAGGCTTCAGAGCTAACGCTTCATTTGGTACGTCAACTTCAACGAGAAACGTGCGAGTCGATCTATCAATGACTGGGCTGATGCGAGCCACAGTTCCCTTGCTAGGCGTTTCGGAGGCACCCGTCGTGATGGAAACGCTTTGTCCAACCCGGACTTGGCCGTTGTACGACTCGGGCACAGACAATTTCAACTTAAGCGTTCGGCCCATGACAAGTGTAAAGACATCCGTGCCAGATCGGACCAAAGTGCCTTCGGAAACGAGCCGTTCGCTGATCGTGTAAAAACCATCGTTCGCGTTCGTGGTGGCCGAAGGGATCGGGGCTCGAATGGAAATGTCTTGCAGGCGTTGGTTCGCGATCGCAAGCTCTGCATTGCGAAGTCGTGCGGTCGCAGCCGCCGAATTTGCCGTCAGCAATTGGTTTTGCCATTCCGACTCTTGCACCAACGTATCCGACTTGGCTTGCTCCAGATCCTCAGCCGAGACCGCGTTCGTGGCCTTGAGGAGAATCATGCGTTGCAATCGCGATTGAGCAAGTTCCGCCTTGAGTCGCGCGGAGACGACCGTCGGCAGTTTCTGAAGATCTTCTGACTCGGTGGGAACGTCTTTGAAACCCCATTTGGCTAACTCCGTCTGCACTGCTCTTTCGGCTTGATCGTAAGCTAGCTTGGCATCGGTTGGGTCGAGTTCGAGCAGTATTTCGCCGGGCTTCACGACGCTCGACAAATCGTAGTGAATTTTAAGCACGCGCCCCTCTTGCTTAGCACTGAGCGTTACTTCCTCGAAGGCATGTAGCGTACCAACCGCTTCGACAAAGCGTTCGACCGGTCGGTACCTAACACTCGTTGAGGTCACGATGAACTTGTCACTATCGTTGATCATGTCCGATGGAGGCAACGAGATACGTTCATGTTGTTGCGACTGATGGGTTGCTAGCCACCAGCCCAGGGCAAAGGATCCGAACAATCCGATGCACAAGAGTCCAAGCCGCAGCCACGAAAGTCGAGTCTTGGTAGCAGGGCGAGCGTTCCCATTTGGTAATGGCTCTACGTCGGATTCCAGCAACTCGGGTTCGTGCACTTGCGAAAGTTGCTTGGAAAATTCACGTTCGATCAAGTTGGAAGGCATATTAGAACCTTTGAGGTTTTTATTCGGTAAAAAAGAGATTGGATCCGTTGTCTCAATCGTCTGCGGCAACCGTGGAAGGCACGTTTGCGGAAAATTTCTCAACTTGTTTCCAGCCCTCGCGAGCGATCTTTCGAAACAGGACTAAGAGGATTTGCTGCTCATCTTCGGTCAACGCGGACAGAAGAGCGCGATGAAAAAGGAACTTGGCATTCGAGGCAGCGGCGTATGCCTTTTGACCCTGTTCGGTAAGTGCAACGTGGACCACACGGCGATCGACATCGGAACGAGTTCGATGCGCAAGCCCTTTGTGTTCCAGGTTGTCAACCAGATTGGTCATCGAGTTGACGGCCACACCAAGATTTTCGGCGAGCGAACGCATCATCTGAGGTCCGGATTCACCGAGATGTTCGACGACTCTCAAATCTTGATGGCCCAAATTGGCCTGCGGACCGCAAGCGGCCACGTCGTGCAAATGCATGAATTGCTTCAGGATTTCGCGAACTATCATTCCGAAATCGTCAGCACGTTGCTCTAGCCCAGACACATTTACCTCAAGATCGAATAGTTCGACGACAGAACTAAACGATCATAGAACAATACGACCGCCGAGTCAAATCCATTTAGGCGGAGCAAAGCTACCACGTAGCACAGGCTGCCAGCGCGCGCTGCCAGCCTGTAATAGTCTAAAAAGCACAGGCTAGCAGCGTCTCGCCCGTCTCGCGTCTCGCCCATGGACTCACGAGCGATCGCGCTCGTGCCACGCGATGGTAACCCGACGCGTAAGCGAGGAGACGACTGCAATCCTCGCTAACGCTTCGGGTTACCATTAAATCAACAAGCCCATAAGCGAGGGGAGCAAGATCAAAAGATGTGGGTAAAGATGAGGCTAGCAGCGCTAGCAGCCTGTGCTACGGGACTATCTCATGCAGCCGCTCGCCTCAATATCTATTTCGCCAGTGACTCGATGTAGTCTAGCAACGATGCCAACTCAAGCGTTGTGAACTCATTGAGCACTCCAGACGGCATGACGGACGTAGGCGATGTCTTGCGTTCGTCGATTTCTTCCTTCAAAATCGTGGTTTCCTTGCCCTGTTGATCGCGAATCGTGACGCGGTCTGTCAACTCGTTCGTAACGAAACCCGTCAACACAGTATCCTCTTTCGTTCGAATCAGATTGGTGACGAAACCTTGAGCTATCGTCTTACTAGGCTCGAGAATTGCAATTGCCAATTCCGGTCGCTTGTACGTCTTAGCGATACTTCCAAGGTAGGGGCCCTTTTGCACTTCGTCTTGCCTAACGGTGTGGCACGCTCCGCAATTTGCTCGCGTAAACACCTGTTTGCCAAGCTCGATATCGCCTTGCATGCCGACAACCTTGGCCGTCACGTCCTCCATGGAAAGCGAGTTGATTTTTGGAGAGTTGTCTCCCTTTTTGGGTTTGATCTTCAATTTTTCGATGGCTGACTTTGCGATTTTTGCGATGGCATCGTCTGGGTCTCGCACGGACTGCAAGATCTTTTCATCCAAGTAGTGATTGCGAATCTCGACAGCGACCTGCATCAATCGACTTCGTCGACTGGGCTCCCTCCAGGCATCTTCGATGGATTTCATGGCGTGTTCACGAGCTTCGGGGCTGCCATTGGTTCGGGATGCAATCGCCAAAAGCGCACCATCCGCCCAGTAGCCATCTTTTCCTTCGGCGGATTGTGCGGCTGTTTCAAAAAGCGAGACTTGCGATTCGATTGCCAATGAGTTGACCAACGCATCGCGCGCTTTCTTTTGAAGATCGGACGAATCGCTAAGCTGAGACAGAGCCGTGATTCCTTTGAGCATGGCAGCGGCCGATTCCTTCGTATCCGACTTGGAGAGGATGACAACGGCATCGACCAACATGGCTGCCGACGCATCCTTTTTGTTGACTGCGCGCAAGAGCAGTTCCTGACCACCCTCCGGTATGTCCTTTACAAGCGTCATCTGGGCGATCGCGGGGCCTAGAAGTTGTTCGTTGGTCTTGGCAAGTTGAAGCATACGATCCAGTGAGTCCGTCGATGGAATTCGATTGCGTTGCATCAACTCGATGAGCGCGCCAGCTTCTTCGGGCGAGGCACTCTCGAAGGATTTTTGCAGAACGGAAGCAATTCTCTTGGTCTCGCTCCAGGGCTCTGGTTGGTAATATGGCCCTCGCGTGTCGGGACGTGTTCCCCACGAGTCGCCTTTCCACGGACCTTCCAGGAAATGGAGACGGCAGAGGGACGCCAAAATTTCGCGACGCAACTCAGGCTGTTGTGCATTGGACAGTCTAGATATCAAGCCATCGACGACTTGCCCGCTATGCATCATGCCCAGTGCACGCAAAATCGGCTTGGCTCGGAATGGCTCAGCATCGAGTGATTGAAAGCAGGCTCCGTAAGCACTTCGCTTGGCCAAACATCGGATTGCGGTGTGCACCACGACCGGATCTCGATGAGCGAGGGCTTGGACCAGTTCGGCGTCCGATGCTGTCGTTTGCAGTTTGTCGAGCAAATTGCGATCGTCGCTCCGAGCTGCTATGCCCGCTTCAAGCAATCGATGATATGCGTTATTGCCTCGTCGCATCAGTTCTCGCTCCGCCTCCATGCGTCGACGGTAACTCGGGGTCTTCATCAGTTCCACCAGCTCCGCATCGCTCGCCTTAGCAAAGTTCGGCATGGGCGATGGCTGAAAACCTTTGGGCTTAACGCAAACGATGTAACCGACATCGGGACCTGCCCAATCAAACGTGGCACCGCGCCAACTTGCACAGTAGACACGACTATTGCCATCGACATCCGCATCGGTAGGTCGGGTCATTTTGATAAACGATTCCGGCTTACTGGTTTCTTCGAAGGTCGCGCCTTTCGCCGAAACGGAATGTCGAAACAGGGAGCCGGTTCCCCAGTCCGCCGTGAAGGGTGCATTACCCCATTTGCCGAACCCAGGCTCATCGATGTAGACCGCCCCGCAACCGGAACCTCCCCCATAATCGGCTAAGGGTTGCACGCATTCGTCGGCGAAATTCTTGTAGAGTCGTGGGTAACCGTGATCATCCATGCCTGTAAAGTGATGCAATCGCACATCCCATCCCCCACCATCATTGGTGTTATCGCGCGCGAACAACTCCATCTGAGGACTGATGGCCACCTCAAGAATGTTGCGAGTCCCGGTCGAGTAGATTTCTAAACCGGTACCATCGGGTCGCACTCGAATGACACCCCCACCGCGATGTGTCAGTTTTTTTCCATCCGTCCCTTCGGCGTCGATGAATCCAAAATCTCCGCCGGCGATGTACAGCCAACCATCGACCCCCAAGCTGACCCCGTTGGTCGTATGGTCCGCAGGTCGCTTGTCATAGTCAAATGCAAGATTCTTTACCAATACTTTCTGTTCGTCCGCTTGGCCATCTCCGTCGTGATCGATAAATGCGCTGAAGTGCGGCGGATGCATTAGGTATAAACGATCGTGATCCCATACCAATCCGCGAGGCGCATCGATTTCACAAAACACCTTGGTCTCATCGGCGCGTCCATCGCCATCGAGATCTCTCAACCGAATGACGCGACCTCGTTCTGGGGATCTGCCAAGAGAACCGTTGCCATCGGAGCTGACGTACAGTGTGCCATCGACAGTCGAGGCTACGAAGACGGGATAGTTCACGGCGGGGGGCGCAGCGAAGACAGTTACCTCAAAACCATCGGGAACTTTAACATCCTTCAAAATTTCGGCCTCTGCGGTGACCGATAGTTTCTCGATTCGCGGCACAGTGTTGCCCGCTTTGGACAACGTATCACCTTGCAATGGTACGAAGGCTCCCTTTTCGCTTTTCGCATCGGCAGGCCAAAGCGTTCCAAGATTTTCTCCCTTGAGTTTTACTTCCCAAATGCTGCACCAGCCAGCGGTGCTGGCTAAGCCTGTGATCCGCACGAACTTGGTTGGCGGATGTTCATTCAAACCTTCGGCAGCCTGTTTGTTGTTGGAGTTGGCGGTCCGATCCAGCAAAGTTATCCATTTGGTGCCATCGTTTGATCCTTCGACGACGTAGCGATAACTGGCCGTCGCTGACTCCCAAACGATTTCGATTTCACGGAATAGATGTGGTTGTTCGAATTCCAATTGCAACCACTGCGGATAGTCACTTCCGTCGGCGCACCAACGCGAGTCCTTTTTCCCATCGATCGCATGAAAACTGTCGTGTCCAGCTTGTGTGCTTGAAGCGGTCGCTTTGACCAAGGTTGCACCTTCGGGTGCCTTTCCCACGGTCAAATCCGAGCGTGCTTTGAATTTGTTCTTATCGATGAAGGTCACTTTGTTTTCGCCTTGGAAGGGCTTCCAATATTCAGGAGTCAATTTGCCACACGCCCAGAGCAATCCGCGTGTTACCAACTCCAGATAGCGAGGATCCTCGACGGTTTCGGTGTTGTGACCGATCGTGGTGCTAAAACTACGTGCTCCTTGCTTTTCGTTGATCCAAGCGACGACCGCTTCCTCGATTCGTTGCTTGCCCGCCGCTCCAACCGTTTGTTTCCCAAATGCCAGGGGGAGTGCGTCGAAGAGTTTGACGTTGTTGTAGAGCTCTTCGCGAATGGTGGTCCAGTCGCTAAGCGTTTCCGTAATAGGATGTTTTGATTCGGAGAAGTGGATGGCGATCGGCTCTTGCGGACCATGGCCGGTTGACTGTAAGCCGAGGTGTTTGAACCAAGCATCACTGCCTGTACGAAAACTGTGCATCGCACAGTGCAAGTGCACGGCAGGAATCCGTTGGTGGGTCTGCAGGATTCGGTTCAGGATCGCGGGATCTTTGATATCTGCTGCACACTCATCGTGAATAATGACGTCGTACTCATCGGCCCAGTTAAGTTTGGAATACAAAGGGAGCACTGGCGTGGTGGTCGAATTGTCCGTCCAATAGACATCGACTTGAACGTTGGCACGCGATTGAATTCCTTTGCATAGTGCTTCCTGTTGGCGAGCATAATCATGGCAACACCCTCCAGCGATGAGCAACGCTCGCAAAGGTTTGGTCGAAGTCTCTTGTCCGAGGACTGGCTGGCCAAAGAGGGTCGTTCCAAAAAGGGTCGTTCCAAACAGGACAATGAATAGGCGGAGTAGCATGAGGGGCTGTTTCATCGAATCGGGGAATGGGATAATCGAATCGGGGAATGGGGATAACGGAGTAGGAGAGGTAGGTAGATTACTTTGGGAACAAAACCGCTGGCTGTTCTTGTACGCTGTTGGACCAGAGTTGTACGTTGTCTATCTTGCCAGTATCGTCAAACGAACCGAAGCCGACATAGCCTGGCCCGAGACTTTCGTGTTTACCTTGCAGAACCGGGGTCTTCATATCCTCGAAGAAGACCTTGATATCGGGTCCGATTTTTTGGAGTCTTACGTGTTTCCACTCCTCGCTCCAGTCGACACCTTTTTTGGGTACTTCCAGGAACGATTTTCGAGGCGAGTTGTTCACGATGAATATGTTGTGCGCGTTCGGGTCGGGCGAGGTTGCTAGATGCGTGTAGTAGAATTGCATTGAATTTTGAAAACCGAAATACAAGCACATGTCGCGATGCCCATACTCCTTGCCGGTTTGACGCATGTCGAGTTCCAATATGAGGTCGCCGACCTTCTTGCTCGATAGCATCGCTAGGTTGAAAGGAGAGCGGTGTTGGGTTTTGTACTTACTTTGCTGAAACAGTTCGATCCCTCCCCCCTTTTTTCCGTCTTGGGTCCAACGCCACGCTGCGTTGTCCGAGAATTCAAAGTCTCGTATCGAGGGCTCGTCATCGAATGCTTGTTTGTAGATCAACTTGAACCCGTCGGGCAAGTCGGCGGGTTTGGGTTCATCGGCGACGACAGCCCTGGAACAGCAAGCGAAAAATACGATCTGGAGCAAAAAGCGTCGAAGCATGGATTTTGACTTTCTTCAAAAAAAACGCGTGATGGGCGTTTGATATTATAAGGGCAACCCTTTTAAACCACCTGATTTCGGTCAATTATAGTCCAAGGACGTTCGCGTGCGCCTGTGTGTCCGACGCGGCGTGTTCGTAGCTGGTGAAAAAGCGTATACTTAATAATTGTCGAGGCGACTGGATGATCGCCAAGAGAATTATTTTGGCCTTCTTTATCACGCGAGAGAGTTTCAGAACATGGGCTTGGGAAAGACATTTGATAGCGTTGTTGGCACTGTCGGCAATACACCCATGATTCGCATCAATCGATTGGTGCAACCGGAGCATGCGACGGTCTTCGCCAAATGCGAGTTCTTTAATCCGCTTCACAGCGTTAAAGACCGAATCGGGATGGCCATGATTGAAGATGCTGAGATGAGCGGCAAGCTCACCAAAGAAACGCACATCATCGAGCCAACTAGCGGAAATACGGGTATCGCCTTGGCTTTCGTCTGCGCCGCCAAAGGATATCGGTTAACGCTCACCATGCCCGAGTCGATGTCGGTCGAGCGCCGGGCTTTGTTGCGAGCTCTCGGCGCCAGTTTAGTCTTGACTCCAGCCGCCGACGGCATGCGAGGCGCGATCGCCAAGGCGTCCGAACTTGTCGTCAACGACGCCAACGGATGGATGCCTCAACAATTTGAAAATCCAGCCAACCCAGCCGTTCACGAGCGAACAACTGGGCCAGAAATCTGGACAGATTCCGCTGGCCAGATCGATGCGATCATCGCGGGAGTGGGAACCGGCGGAACGATTACCGGCGTGGCTCGCTACATCAAAAAGCTCAACCCGAATTTCAAGGCGATCGCAGTCGAACCAAAACAATCACCGGTCATTAGTGGAGGACAACCAGGCAAACACCGAATCCAAGGGATCGGTGCTGGTTTCATCCCTAAGAACCTTGATCAATCGATCCTTGATGAAGTGATCCAAGTAGACGACGAACTTGCATTTGAATGGGGCCGCAAACTTGCCAAACAAGAGGGGATCATGGGTGGCATCAGCAGCGGTGCCAACATGTGGGCGTCTGCACAAGTAGCTGCTCGACCGGAATTCAAGGGCAAGCGGATTGTGACTATCATGTGCAGTCTGGGCGAACGTTACCTTTCAACACCCTTGTTCGGAGACTTGGCTTCCTAGCCAAACTAGTATGAGTTTTGTGGCTCCCGATACAATGGAATCCTTTTATTATTACGAAAATTGCTATGGTTGCTGACCGACACATTCCGCGACGAAGGTTCATTTCGACAAGTGCTGGAATTGCAGCATTAGCGACGTGCCTGCCCTATTTGAGTCGAGCCGGAGGGTCTCTTCGCGCGGCTGCTGCTTCGAGCGAGGGACGCGATCCCGCTTGGAATGATGCGACACGCAATGGACTTGAGTTTCTCGCGCGAAGCCAGTCGTCGCGAGGGCAGTGGAATACGCCTCCCTATCCAGTCGCAATCGCAGCCTTGGCTGGTACAGCAATGCTTTGTAGCGGGTCAACAATTACTCAAGGGCCTTACGCAAAGTACCTCAGCCGGACCGCAGATTTTTTGATCAGTCGCAGTCGTGCCAATGGGCTCATCGGTGATCCGGAAGGGGATCAGCGCTACACCTATGGACATGGCTTTTCCATGTTATTCTTGTCGCAAGTGCTTGGCGAAGAGGGCTTGCAAGATCGGCGTGACGATCTGGTTGAAGTTTTGACCAAAGCGGTCGCCTTTTGCGGCAAAGCGCAGACGCCGGCAGGCGGTTGGGGATACATCAGCGCCAAAGATGGTAATGACTATGACGAGGGATCCACCACGATCACGCAAGTCCAAGGACTTCGAGGCTGCCGCAACGCCGGTATCGCTGTTCCTGCCGAGATTATTGAATCCGCCAAACGCTATATCTACAAATGCCAGAACGAAGATGGTGGAATTAGTTACTCGAGCCAACAGATGGGCAGCTCACGGCCAGCCATCACGGCTGCTAGTTTGGCAGCGCTCTACAATGCTGGCGACTACGAAGGCAAGAAAGTGCCTGAGATGCTTGATTACTCACGTCGAACTCTTTACCCCATCACGGCTGGTGACGAGTCGTTTGGGCACTGGCACTACACTTATCTCTACTACAGCCAAGTTGTTTACCGCCAAGGGGACGAAGACTGGCTACCGTTCAGGGATCGACTCTATGGACGAATCGCTGGCGAGCAAGGTCAAGATGGTTCGTGGGAAGGGACAATCAATAATGTGTTCACAACGGCTTGCAATCTCATCATGTTGCAATTGGATTTGGGATATCTACCGATTTTTCAACGGTGAAATGAACACACCGCTTTCACGTCGTCTTCTCCGTTGCCAATGTTTTTTGCCTATTTTTTGGGCTGCTTGGTTGCTTAATTCTACCACCTCGCAATCACAAGACTCGAATCAGGTCGAAGTCGACAGTGCGTTGCGCAAAGGGGCTAATTACTTGGTCACCCAGCAACAAAAAAACGGTTCCATTGTGGATCGTGGTCACGAAAACGCCATGACCGCCCTTGCAATTATGGCACTCGCTTCGGTCGGCCACCAACCTACGGACCCAACGCCCGAAGGTGCCGTCATGAAAAATGGACTCCAATTCATTTTGAGTCCGAATCGGCAAGACAAGGCCGGCTATTTTGGTGCAAGCGATGGCTCAAGGATGTACGGACACGGCATCGTCACGTTGATGCTGACCGAGATGCTTGGAATGGGGGGGGATGACTCTACCGACGATTCGCTCCATGATGCCTGTCAGCGCGCCATTGATTTAATTATTCGCAGTCAACGCATTAAAAAGCCAGGCTACGCCAGGGGTGGGTGGCGATACACACCTGACGCTGCCGACAGCGACCTCTCGGTAAGTGTTTGGCAATTGATGGCGCTAAGAAGCGCGAAGAACGATGGACTCGACGTTCCTTCTTCGACAATCGATGATGCAGTGAGCTACCTTGTTCGTTCGTTTACCTCGCCCATTGACGCAAACGGCAATCCTCGGAGTTCAAAAAATGGCTTTTCCTACGAGGCAAATAACGACAACCCAACCTTCACGATGACTGCGGCTGGGCTGCTAGCGATGCAGGTGTGCGGGCAATATGATTCTCCGTTAGTCGTCGGAGCAACCGAATGGCTTAAGGATCATCCTCCAGTATGGAGCGAACGATTCATACTTTACGGCATTTACTATTACGCACAAGGCATGCATCAACGCGGTGGACCCATCGCGGATCGCGCGGCCGAATTAGTCGCCAGCAATTTGCTTGCGAAGCAACAAGCGGACGGTTCTTGGAAATCATCCGGCGGGGAAGAGCAGAACGCAGGCAAAGTCTACTGCACTGCGATGGCTATCCTAAGCTTGTCGGTCAAACATCATTATTTGCCGATTTACCAACGCTAATTGCAATACGCTTCAGGACAGCTTGAATCTTGATGACGGCTTGTGCGATAGGTCTCTGGTCGGTTCACTGTGCGGGGTTGGCTCACTGTGCGGGGTTGGTTCACCATGCGTCACACCCGATGATGATTGCATGCCCGACGATTTCGTCGCGGGTTGAATTGCCTTTGCAGGCATTAGCTCACGAACGCGTTGACTCATCAAGGCCGCGTCGTACCACGTAAACGACAATTGGGGATCAGCCGCATAGCGTCCAAGCATGCGCAATGTTTCCGTCCGATTCGATTCATCGAACATGAATATGTATTGTTCCTCGCCGCGTACCAATGCAACGACATTGATTTCCATGCTCATGCCCCCGACCCTCCGTGCCCTAGTTCCCGATTGCTGCTGCCCGTGCCTGAACAGTCAGCTTTCGTATCGGTTGATCGGCCATCGAAGAATCATCCGACTTTTCAATTGTCCGCCGTGTGAAAAGAGCGTTTCGAAGATGTGCGGAGTACAGCAGAATCCTATAAAGTCTTTGGTGCATTGGAGATACGCTTGTCAGCGACCAAAACGAGTGTCGTCACGAACGTAAAAGTGCTCCCCAAGTGCTTGCGTGAAATCTTCGTCATTCCCGTTATAGGTGCGCACACAGGAAATAATTGGTTCGAACTGGACTCGATTTTTCGGTGGAGGTGTGTGTTCGATTTCCGGAATGGGGTTCTGAGCACGAACCCTCCAGAGCACACGCCAGGAGCTGCTGCTAGGCACTGCAGCAGCCCCCAAACGCATGACCTCTTTCCCCCCTAGGAACATTCTTTCTCATCGGAACAATCGGTAGAGTCAGCTCAAATAAAAAGAGGGAATGGGCCAATTTTCCAGGATGTGGAGGTTAGCACTCGGCAAGCTCGGCAATCTCGAAAAGCTCGGGAATCTCGAAAAGCTCGGCAAGAACGCACCTACGGTAGGCCGCGTACGCCGCATATGCCGCATGCGACTTGGAGCACTGACATGCGCTGCCGGGTCGCTCTCGGCAAGAGCGACCTGCGCGAAACCCGCAGGCCGCACAGATTTCCTAACAGAAAAACTCATCGCACGAGGCCCAATTTGCCGAGGTTAGTTTTAGTGTCTGCTTACCACTAAATATCTTTGGTACGTCAATATGCAAACGAAGAGAACGAGCGCGGCCTTGGATCAACCTATCTCTCTCGAGGGTGGCAGCCACAAGCATCCCGTCAAGGCAAGCGATCCAACAGACCGCAAGCTTGGCGGTGAACTCAGCCAGCCATTTCTTTGGCGATCTGCTTCATTCAAAACAACCAACAGCACCCAATGGCCGCTCGGAGCAGACTCGTCCAGCGTTGAATCCAAATCTAAATAGTAAAAACGAAAAAAAATCGGCCCGCCAAATGAATGGCGGGCCGATTTTGATTAGATCATGTCTTGCGACAAGCGGTCCTCTCGTTCGCAATTAGCGAATTCGAGTGTTGCTTGCTTGAATGACATGACGCTTGGTGTTCATGTAAGCGTGTGGATCAACCACTGGAGCTGGAGCGGCGATTGGCGAAGCCATTGGTGCCGATACAGCTGTTCCGCCGCACGAGCTGCAACCAGCAGCGACTGGCGATCCGTAAGAATCGCAGGCTCCGGAATCGCAGCTATTTTTCTTGTGTGAGAAAATCTTTGCAAGCAAACCGCAGTGTTTCTTGGCGCCACATCCGCTGTCGCAGGATGGTGCTGCACTGTAAGGATCGCAAGCAGCGATTTCTGCTCCGCAGCTTGGACCTGCCAATCCGGAACCGCATGGCGAGGCAAGTTCAGCTCCGCAGCTTGGTCCAATTGGATCGCTGCAGCCTGATGCACATGCTGATTTGCAAGCGAGCTTGCTCTTCAGATTGCTAAGCTTACCCTTCAAATGACCAAAAAGAGGTCGGTGTGGAGCAGACCCACAGCTTGGTGCTCCGCAAGAACCGCTCGAAGCGATTTCTGCGCCGCAGCTTGGTGCTGCACAACCTAATCCGCTTGGTCCAGCCATTTCGGCTCCACAGGATGGTCCAGCGCCGTAACCCGAACCGCATGGCGATGCCATTTCAGCTCCGCACGATGGTCCAGCACCGTTGCCCAAACCGCATGGCGATGCCATTTCAGCTCCGCACGATGGGTCGGACACGGAATTATCGCAGCACGAGCTCTTCGCTCCGCAACCATGACCGCCCAGCAAACGACTCAATAGGTCGCCACCGAAGCTTTGGCCGCAAAGGCTTGCGCCCAGAACCAACGAACCTAATACAATTTTGAATTTCATCGAGCCAAATCTCCCTACGTATATTGTTCACTGACTGCGGTTTACAGGCCAACTCGGACGGTTGTGTTGAGACCGATTTCGGCGCACGAAGTCGCCGCCGAAATCGCCCTCTACTGGCGTGGCATTGTGCGATTCGCTTTCGCTCGTCGCAGTTGACTTCGTTAGCCTCATATCACAAATGGCAGCGTTCCTGTTAAGCTACCATTTGTCCGTCGTTTGTCGTGCTTTTAAAGACCCCTCAGTCCTTAAAGGCTTCACTGCAGTTGCCGGTCGAGCATTCCTGTCACTCGATCAGTATCTGGGTCACCGGCAATCCATTCGATCGCATCCACTCTGACTTGGATGAACGTACAACCAAGTTAAGATGCGAAGTTGAGGGAAGTATCGGCCGATCGGTGAAATGCCCTTGAGCATGCAATTTCATTTTTCGAAAAATCACGCCCTATAAGAGTTTACGTAACATTTGACGCTTACGCCGAGTACTCGGAATACACCTAAAGATCGCACGCACAAACCCCCCAGACTACTATTGAGAGACGGTAACTTTTAAGCAATCGCTAGAGTCTTCCTGCCTTTCCTTTTTGAAATGCCAAAATGAAAATCGCTTATCTCACCGCCGGTGCGGCTGGAATGTTTTGCGGTTCGTGTTTACACGACAATGCGCTAGCTAAAGCTATGCTTCGGCTTGGGCATGATTGCATCCTAGTCCCCGTATACACTCCAATCCGCACCGACAACGAAGACGTTAGTATCGATCGAGTTTTCATGGGTGGCATCAATGTCTATCTCCAGCAGAAACTGCCTTGGCTTTCTTATTTGCCGAATTGGCTCGACGGCTTTCTCAACCAGCCATGGCTAATCACCCCTTTGACTAAGAATGCTGGCAAAACGTCACCCAGCCTGCTAGGTGCTCTCTCGATCTCAATGCTAAAGGGGACTGAGGGGCGGCAACGAAAAGAGTTCCGGCGCTTACTTGACTGGCTTGATCGCGATATCCAACCCGATGTCCTCATCTTCACCAACCTTTTGATTGGAGGGGCAATCCCAGACGTTAAAAAACATAGCCACGCAAAAGTGTTCGTAACGTTGCAGGGGGACGACATCTTCCTTGATTCTCTACCGACCAAGTATCGAGACAAAGCGATTGAGCTCATGCAAAAACTCGTACCGCTCGTAGACGGATTCTTGATCCACTCAAACGATTACGCCAATCGAATGCGCTCGATGCTGAAAATTCCGACGAACAAGATTCACGTAGTACCTCTCGGGATCGATGTTGCCGATCTTGGAAACACGCCGCAAAGTGATCGTGATCCGAATTCCTTTTCGTTAGGCTACCTCGCACGAATGGCCCCCGAAAAGGGTTTGCATCGCTTGGTAGACGCCTTCATCGCAATCGCACACAATCCGTCGGCTGAGCATGTGAAACTCAAAATGGCCGGCTGGATGGGACCACAGCACGCGGAGTTTTGGGCGGAGCAAAAGAGCAAGCTGACAAATGCGGGCTTGAACGATCGGTGGGAATATGTCGGTAGCATCGACCGCAAGGACAAAGCCAAATTTCTCAATTCGATCGATCTGTTCTGCGTTCCAACAACCTACGCCGAACCCAAAGGTTTGTTTCTATTGGAAGCGATCGCAGCTGGCGTTCCTTATGTTCAGCCTGACCATGGAGCGTTTCCGGAATTGCATCAACGGCTGCTGAATGTCTCGGATGAGCACTCGATGGGGCGATTGTTTCGGGCCGACTCTATGGAAGACCTTTGCGCAAAACTACTTGAATCGATCCATGCCAAGTTGCGTACGTCAACCGTCGACCCGTTTATCCTTGAGGAAATCGGCATTGCAAAGCATGCTCAACGGGTATTAGATGTGCTTGCCAAAAAGACTTAACGGTACGTCTTTACTTTTGATCTTCGAGCGGAAGAACTCGGTTGCCCTCCATTCACGCCTTGGAGCAAGAGGCGGACCTGCGGGTGTAGCCAGGAAACCGGAACGATCCGCAGTACAAGGCTGCGGGATTCGAATACCACAGGCTTGACCGGTGGATTTATTCGGGTATCGCAGCATGGACTTGTAGCGTCAACGTGCCTCGCTCACTGGTTGATGACTCCGCGTTCGACGAATCAATGGCAACCAGTCTACCGAAAACTAAGCAATTTGTCGGTTCCATCTCAGTATTTTCACTCCACGCACCAGGAAGCATTTGGACGGAGACTTGTTGCTCACCGAAATTCCATGGCTCATTCAGCCACCAGAGACTGCTCGGATCAGGTTGGTCCGATTCGTCAATGCGTAGCACCGTAACAACGAAATCGTTTTCTGATGATGCGTTGATCCCTGGCAATTTGCCGATCGGACCAAGTTGCATTACCATTTTTGAGTTGTGGTCGTTTATTATCTCCGACGCGAGTTCCTCGAGTGCTGCTCTCCATCTCAAAAGGGACCGGCCTCGCAACGATGCCAATTGCTTCGAGAGTTTCTTTGCCGTATTGTAGTAGGCGGCCATGGTCGTATCTTTCTTATCCGCAGGAACGTCGGACCAAGCATTCTGAAGCCTTCGAAGTTTTTTTATGGATTCTGAGGCACCTAACGCGATCACTTCAGGGCTCTGGATCGATTCGGGCACCGGTAATGTCTTGCGTTGGGAGCTAAACTTAGCTGGTTTATTCCGCGAAAGCGATGTATTCGAGATTTCGAAGTGATCCGCTAGGTCTGTTTGCGGCGTGATCCTCGGAACATCCTTCGAAAGTGGGCCAGTCCCTTCGATGCCTCGACCAAAAACAAACCAACTAGTGACAATTACGATCGATAAAGCGGCCAATCCGCCTAAAACCGGAGGGATAACCATTTGCAGAAAAGACTTTTCGGAACTGTATGCCGCAAAAGATGCCAAGCAACCTTCTAAGTAGGGGATAACCTTTCGCAAAGAAGACTTTTCGGGACTGGATGACGCACAAGATGCCAAGCAACCCTCTAAGTATGGGATAACCTTTCGCAATAAAGACTTTTCAGGATTGGAGTTCTGTGTGGTAGCCCCGCTTAAGACATTCCCGCTAGCTTCAGACTCGCGGGCTACAAACTCTCTATTTGGTTCATTTTCGTTCCGAGTTGCGAATTGCCTGCGCAAAAAATCCTGTTGGATAAATTCCCTAAGCAACAATTGGTACCACGCATTGATCCGACTTACAAAATTCCTACGCGAAGATCTGCGACGCCTAGATTTGCGACGCCTAGATTTGTGCGACAAAGATTTGTGCGACAAAGATTCGTGCGACAAAGATT
>CAMBSL010000082.1 GCA_945870455.1 Pirellula staleyi DSM 6068
ATTAGCATTGTCGAGATAGCTGGGACATTTAAGGAATCGATGGGTGGACCGGCCGCTCCAATGAAGAAGATGGAAAACTACAAAATGCTCGGCGCCATTCTCGAGCTCAAAGATGGCTCGAAGGTCTTTATCAAAGCCACTGGCCCGACGGATATTGTGACAGGCATGCGAGAAGGCTTTGTTAAGATGCTAGACGGAATCAAGAACAAGTAGGCAGGGTTCGTCCCGCACAGGCAATCCCGCACAGGCAATCCCGCGCAGGCAATCCCGCACAGGCAATCCTACCGCTTTTCAGCAGGCTGATGGACCTGATAGCCTGCGCCAGGTACGCCCTGGATGAACTTCGGTGCCGTGATCCGCCGATGCGATTGGTGGGTAACTTCGAGATCCTCGGAACTGTCCTTAATCTTGGAAAGGGACTTTACCCCGTCCTTGCGCATCATTTGCAGTCCGTTCACCACCGCTCTGGGGGCAGGCCAATGCTCCTCTAGTTTTCGTCCCCATTCATGTAGCCTTTGAAGCAGTTGCTGGTCGACACGACGGACTCGGGTTGCAGCGCGGGCTATCACGAGTTGCTCGTCCTTGCGGAGTTGCCACAACTGGTGGATCTCCTCGAAGTCGATCGATTCGTACGATTGATGCAAAAAGATAAACTCCCCTTTTGCCAAACAAAGAACCGATTCTGCGGATTGAGCCGGACCAACCGCTTTGTTGTTCCGCACTACATTGACTTGTGGATATTGACGTCTCAAATTGTCTAGAATTTCCGGCGTCGCGTCCTCCGATTGATCGTCGACCACGATCAATTGAACTTCTCGAGTTAATTCGCAAAGCAATTCCAGCAGCCCTACGACACGCGATTCGATCTCGGCTTGCCCATCGCGTACGGGGAAAATAATACTGAGAGATTCACGCATTCTTTGGCTCACCGGAAGATTGAAACGAGGAAGTTGCTTGCGAACAGGTCTCGATTGGCTCAACAAGTCGGATATCGGTTTTGCAAGCTAAATTATTTCGTGGCAGCAGAAGATGTTGGCATGTCGTGACCGTAGGGATTATTAGGGAGCACCATCGTGTTTTGTGTCCAAGTTCGGTGTCGGTCAAGCATTTCCAAAACAGGGCGACAATGAGTTACAATCAAACCACAAAACCATTTCTCCAAAATATCCAGGTCACATTATGCAATCACCCTTTCACGCGGCGACTCCATTCGTTGTGATTTTGCTTGTCATGGCTCCTAGTCATATCATCAGGGCCAACGAACCCATTCGAATCGTTTTGGTGGCGGGCGAAACCGCGAAAAAAGACAAGCTCGGACACCATGACTACGTTGGGGGTTGCAAGTGCTTGGCAGAACTGCTCCATCAAACCCAAAACGTACAAACCGTAACGGTCGAAGAGGGGTGGCCAAAAGACGAAAGTATTTTCGCGAAAGCAAGTTCCGTCGTTTTCTACACGGACGGGGGCGGTAAGCAAGCTTTCTTAGAAAATCGGGCACGTATCGCACGTGTTCAAGAGCTGGTGAATAGCGGGACGGGAATCGTATTGATCCATCAAGCCCTGGACTTTCCGGAACAGTTTGCCGAACAAGCCCAAAGTTGGTCTGGAGGCGTCTACGTTCAAGGTCCGTCGGGGCGCGGACATTGGGACAGTAAGCATGTCGATTTTCCTAATCATCCCATCGCCAGTGGCGTGGTCCCTTGGGAGATCAACGATGGTTGGCTGAATGGATTGCAGTTCGTCAAGGACATGAAACGGATCACGCCGTTGGTTTGGTCTGGAAAGACATATGCTGGCAGCCGAGCGGGATTGGATGCGGACATCGTTGCATTTGCCTACGACCGTCCGGATGGGGGCCGTTCCTTCTCTTTCTCAGGCTTGGATGCGCACTCTGCTTGGTCGCTGCCGGGCATGAGGCAGTTGGTTGTCAATGGCGTTTTGTGGTCAGCTGGAGCAAGCATCCCCGAATCGGGAGCACCTTGCTCGATCGACGAAAGTCGGCTTTTTGAAATGCAAACACCGCGTGAAGCACTACCCGCAAAACCCGCAACAACAAAAGCAAAGTAGTTTCAACATTTCTCGAATCTCCTCGGCGATCGCTGACGGAAAGAGTGTCGCAACAGGCAAATGATTGAGTCGCCGACTGCTGAAATGGATTATCCCGATTCGCTTGCGCGTTTGTGGCTCCTCCGTTTTTTTTTTGCTATAATTAGGTGGTCCGATATTTTTCGGACAGGAAGGGTTCGTCGGGTCTTCCTCTCCCCTCAAGCAACTCGCTGATTCGTTCACCTATGTCATTGAAACCTCATCGCATGTCGAAATCGTGTCATTCGTGGAGCGACCTCATGTCCGTTTACCCGATTCTGTTTTTTTTCTTGCTTGCGATTTCCGGGCAGACGGTCCACGCGGACTCACCCGGTGCTGACTCACCCGGTGCTGACTCACCCAGTGCTGACTCACCCGGTGCTGACTCACCCAGTGCGGCGGCGTCGGAAGTCGATTTTAGTCGCCAGATCCGGCCGATTCTCGCGAAACAGTGCTTTGCATGTCACGGTCCCCAGACTCAAGAATCGGGCGTCGCATTGCATGAGCATGAAAAAGCAGTTGCCGACAGCAGCGAGGGCCGTAGGCCGATCGTCCCTGGCGATTGGAGTTCGAGCGAGATTAGCCGACGCGTCACATCTCAAGACCCGGCCGTGCGTATGCCGCCAGAAGGCAATGGGTTATCCGACAAGCAAATCGAACTGCTTAAAAAATGGATTGAGTCGGGTGCCGAATACCGTGAGCATTGGGCCTTTTTGCCATTGAGCAATCCCAAACCTCCGCTGCTGAAGGCTGCATCGCTTTCCAGCAATCCCGTAGATGCATTTATTCAGGAACGATGGGACAAACTTGACTTGAAGGGAGCCCCTCCCGCCCAACCTCGCAGTCTGATTCGACGATTGTACTTTGACACCATCGGCGTTCCCCCTGATTTGGAAACCGTCGAACGTTTCGCCGCGAATCCATCCGAAGTCGCATACGCTGAACTTGTCGACCAACTGCTGGCCGATCCAAGATTTGGCGAACGGATGGCCCGTGATTGGCTCGACGTCGTACGCTACGCAGAAACAAACAGTTACGAGCGAGATGGCCCGAAGCCCAATGCTTGGAAGTACCGAGATTACGTCATTCAGTCGTTCAACAGCGATAAACCATACGATCGATTCTTGACGGAACAATTGGCGGGAGATGAAATCGAACCACCCACAGCGGAGACGCTCACGGCCACAGGTTTTTATCGGCTTGGGATTTGGGATGACGAACCCGCAGATCCCGAGAAAGCCAAATACGATGGCTTTGACGACCTTGTGACGACGATCGGCCAAGGAGTCCTTGGCTTAACGCTCAATTGCGCTCGCTGCCACGATCACAAGATCGATCCTATCCCTCAAAAAGACTACTACCAAATGGTGGCTTTTTTGCGAGACGTGAATCCGTACGGAACGCGTGGCGATGAAAGATCGAACAACCAAGTGGAAGTCTCCGACGAAGCACTCTCGCGAACGAGTTCGGAGCTCAAAACCCGCATGAAGCAGATGCGTGAATTGCAAAAGAGTATCGAAGATGCGGGCATCGCGAAGATGAAGGCCGAGGACAAGCTTGCTGCCAAGAGTCCGGACCGGGACAAAGTCGTCCGCGAAAGGCTCAAGGCCTATCTATCCCAAGAGCAGTGGGACGAATGCGAAACGTTGAAGGCCCAGATCGAAGTCACTCGAAAGGAAATCGAGGCGTTGCCGCTCGACTTTAGGCTGGGACTAGCAAAATGCAATCCGAATCCAGAGCAGACCTTTGTTCTCATGCGAGGCAATCCAGGCGCCAATGGCGACCCGGTGGATCCTGCATTTCCTGCGTTGTTTCATGACGAAAAACCTGCAACGCCAGAAAAGCGTTCGAGTTCGACGGGTAGGCGTACGCAACTGGTTCAGTGGATGACGTCACCGACGAATCGCTTGAGCGGTCGGGTTATTGTTAACCGCATTTGGCAACACCATTTTGGACGCGGGATCGTTCGTTCGGCGAACAACTTTGGTCAACTAGGTGATCCGCCGACCCACCCGGAGCTTCTCGATTTCTTGGCGCAACAACTTGTCCGTTTTGATTGGCACCTTAAACCACTTCACCGAATGTTGCTCCTATCGGAAACCTATCGTCAGAGCTCGACAGGCAATGCGGAAAGTCAACTGCGAGACCCAAACAATGATTACTTTGCCCGATTCAATGTGCGTCGACTCAGCGCAGAGGAACTGCGAGATTCTGTTTTAACGGTCAACCAGCGAATCAATTGGCAGCAGTCAGGCCCAAGCATTTTTCCTGATGTTTCGGACGATGTGAAAGCGGGTCAGAGCGTGCCAGGCAAAGGTTGGGGCAAGTCTTCGGATGCAGACAAATCTCGGCGGAGTGTTTACATTCACATCAAACGTTCCTTGATCCCTCCCGAGTTGTCGGTGTTCGATTTCCCAGAAACCGACACGAGTTGCGAAGCTCGCTTTTTAACGACGCAAGCAGCCCAAGCATTGAACATGCTCAACGGTGCCTTCATGCAACAGCAGTCGAGCCTTTTGGCCAAGCAGGCCATGCAAGGCAGCGACGGATTGCCTGACGCATTGCGACTGCCCAACCAGTTGCGAAACGCGATCGAGTCCGCCTATTCGCGTCCAGCGGAATCGTCGGACATCGAACGGGCTTTGCAACGGATCGCCGGTCTTCAGTCAAAGTTTGGCTTAAATGAGCAGCAAGCCTTTCGGGAGTACTGCCTCGTGCTGCTCAACAGCAATGAATTTCTTTACTTGGATTAATTATGGCAAAGCAAAACTTTTGTGGACGCACTCGCCGTGAGTTCATGTGGGAAGCGGGCTGCGGTTTTGGCGGCGTGGCCCTCACTTCGTTTTTGAGCGCGGATGGTTTCTTTAACAACAAAGTATCTGCACACGAAGATTCGCCTAAGGTTTCGTCACACAAACCACACCACGAGGCCAAAGCCAAGTCGGTGATCTTTTTGTTTATGTACGGTGGCCCAAGCCAAATCGATACGTTTGACTACAAGCCGAACATGATCGGCATGGACAACAAAACGATTGCCGTTAAGACGTTTGGACGGGGTGGGCACCGCAATGAAGGCCGCATTGTTGAGCCGCGTTGGAAATTCAAACAGTATGGCCAAGCAGGGAAATGGGTCAGTGATTTGTTTCCCAATTTGGGCGAGTGTGTGGATGACATCGCCTTTTTGCATTCGATGACTGCGGATTCTCCCATTCATGGATCTGCCATGTTGATGATGAACTCGGGCAAGATCCTGAGCGGTTCGCCGTCGATGGGATCTTGGGTCAACTATGGCCTCGGTTCGCTCAATGAGAACTTGCCGGGCTACGTCGTGATGCTCGACCCAGCGGGGGGTCCAATCAGTGGTGCCAAGAATTGGTCAAGTGGATTTATGCCTGCCAACTACCAGGGGACCATCTTGCGAGCCAAGGGAGCACCTTTGCTCGATCTGCAACCGCCCCCAGGCGTTTCTCGCGAATTGCAACGCGATTTGATCGATGCAATCGAGGAGAACAACAAGGCGCATCTAGCATCGCGGGCTGCCAATTCGGAACTCGGCGCTCGCATCGCAAGTTATGAGCTTGCCTATCAAATGCAGCAATCCGCTCCGGAAGTAGTCGACATGACTCAAGAAGACCAAGCAACGCTCGATATGTATGGCATCGGCCAGCCTCGGACCGATGACTTTGGTCGGCGTTGTCTGCTAGCGCGTAGAATGGTGGAACGCGGAGTTCGGTTTATACAATTGTATTCGGGCGGTGCGCACAACGATGACAATTGGGATGCTCACGGTGACCTGGAAAAGAACCACAACAAGCATGCGGGCAATACCGACAAACCGATCGCTGCGCTGCTCAAGGATCTCAAGCAACGCGGATTGCTTGAGAGCACGCTCGTGGTCTGGGGAGGTGAATTTGGGCGCCAGCCGGTTGCGGAATATCAAGCAAGTACGGGCCGCGATCACAATTCCTATGGCTTCACGATGTGGATGGCGGGTGGCGGAATCAAAGGTGGAATGAGTGTTGGTACGACGGACGAACTCGGTGCGGCCGCAGTCGAGCGACCTCTGCACGTTAAGAACCTACACTCAACGGTGCTGACTCAAATGGGGCTGGATCCAAATCGGCTTTCGTATTTCTATAGTGGCCTCGACCAAAAACTTGTGGGGGTCGAACATGTCGAGCCGATCCATGAAATCATTTAGTTCCGGCTTGAGAAGGTCGCCATTTTCCAAGATTTCATCGAAGCCTTCGATCGCATCTCGGGTGCCACATGCACGCTTCTAAATCGATCACCCCTTGGTGGCCGTGGGCCATTTGTGGAATCCTGCTCGTAGCCACGCTCCTCAACTACATGGATCGCCAGGCCCTAGCGGTCACCCTTCCAGCGTTGAAAGTCAAATTCAACCTTGCCGAAGGACGGGTTGGAATGGTCGAAGGCTGCTTCGGGTATGCGTTCGCTTTCGGTGCAATTTTCTTCGGTCTCATTGCTGACAAGAATGGTCCGAAATTTCTTTACCCGATTGTTCTGGGGGGGTGGTCCTTGGCGGGAATTGCGACCTCCTTAGCCGGACAGACCTGGCTCACTTCGATTTTGGAAAGTCCGGATGATCCTGTGGGGACAGGCGTTTATCACTGGCTTCTGATTTGTCGGGTTGCACTAGGCTTTTTTGAAGCCGGTCATTGGCCCTGCGCTTTGTTGACCGTACGGGCCATACTCAACGAAAGGGATCGAACGCTCGGTAATGGAATTCTGCAGAGCAGAGCCTCGATCGGTGCCGTGATCGTCCCCTTTTATGTTGAAGCCGCAGAATGGGCTGGGCAATCCTGGGAATTTCCATTTTGGTCCATCGGGATCGTCGGTCTCCTTTGGATTCCAGCCTGGTTCGCACTGGTTACAGGTCGTGACCTCACGACTCCCAAAGTTGATTCGGGCGATATTCTCGAATCCAATCGAATGAGTGGTTCGGCCTCTCAGCAATTGAGCGATTTGACTCAACGTTTGATTGTGCTTGCCATCATGATTGCGACGCTCACCGTTAGTTGGCAATTTCTGCGGGCTTGGCTCGCTCTTTTCTTGCAGGATCACCACCATTATTCGAAGGAAGCCACGCGAGGATTGATGGCAGGCTATTTCATCGCCGCAGATGTCGGTTGTATTCTCTCAGGTGTGCTGGTGAAACGCCTCGTTTCGGCCGGGTGGCAGGTCCACCGATCCCGTCTCCTTGGGTACTTTATATTCTCGTTGTTGACCGCTTGTGGCGCAATGGTCCCCTACGCTGGTAATGGGTGGGTAATGAACCTCCTGCTCTTTACCGCAGGTGCCGGCATCCTGGGACTCCACCCCTACTACTATGCTTTCACGCAAGAAATCTCCCACAAATACATGGGGACTTTCTCAGGCTTCCTCGCGGCTGGCGGTTGGATCGTCTCAGCCACGACCAGTATTTATATTGGACGGCAAATCGAGGCTAGCAAGAGTTACGAGTTAGGGTTGTTAATCGTCGGTTTCGCCCCCATGATCGGTTTCGTCGTACTCTTTTTCCTTTGGCCGCGCAAGTGAAAGTTTTAGGTCGTGCTGCAGGTACCAAATTCAAGGTGGGCTGGAGGATTTCTCAATGCCTCACTAGGCTGGATCGGGATTGGAAGTTACATTCCATCGACTCAATGAATTGCAAATAAGCCGCGAAAGCAGCACTCTCTCGAATCCTAGAATCATGGCTCGCGAACTTTCTACCATACGAAACATCGGCATCATCGCTCACATCGACGCTGGTAAGACGACGGTTACCGAGCAGATGCTGTATATGAGCGGCACCAAGCATCGGGCCGGTGCCGTCGATTCGGGAACGACCGAAACGGACGACGACCCCGAGGAGCAGCAGCGAGGCATCACGATCTTCGCCGCTTGCGTTACCTTTCACTGGAAGGAATGCACCGTCAATTTGCTTGATACGCCAGGGCACGTCGACTTCACCGCCGAAGTGGAACGGTGCTTGCGAGTCTTGGATGGTGCAGTCGTCGTCTTTAGTGCCCGCGAAGGTGTCGAAGCCCAAAGCGAAACCGTCTGGCGACAGGCCAACAAGTACAGTGTGCCTCGTATCGTTTTCATCAACAAGCTCGATCGAGAAGGGGCAGATTTCTATCGCGTGTTGGAAGAGATCGGACCTCGGCTCAATGCGGACCCAGTTGCAATTCAAATACCGGTGGGACAAGGACCAAGCCACTCACGGGAACCTTTTCAAGGCATCATCGACTTGATCGATCTCAAGATGCTACGGTTCAATCCCGAAGATCAAGGCAAAACGGTTTTGGTCGAGGAGGTCCCGACTGAACTTCTGGATGACGCCATGGATTGGCGAAACGTGATGCTCGAAAAGCTCTATCTGCACAACACCGAGATGATGGAGTTGGCCATGGAGGAAAAGCCTATTCCGAGCGAGCTAGTTCGTAGAGCGTTGCGGGAAGCGTGTATCAGCCTAAAGTTACAGCCCGTGCTCTGTGGATCCGCACTTCATGGTGCGGGGGTCCAACCGTTGCTAGATGGCGTTGCATCCTACTTGCCATGCCCGCTGGATCGCCCACCCGTGACGGGTATCGATCCCAAGAAGCGGGAAAAAAGTCTTCAACGCAAACCGGACCCCAAGGAACCATTCTGCGCTTTGGTGTTCAAGATTTTGCCGGCGAAGACGGGCGACATGTTTTGGATTCGCGTCTACTCAGGTAAGTTGGAATCGAATTCGCGAGTGTACAACCCGAACCGCGACAAGAAGGAAAACGTTGCACAGCTCTGGCAGATCCACGCAACCAAACGCGAACGGCAAGGCCAGATCGAAACCCTTGAATGCGGCGATATCGCGTGCTGCATTGGCCCTCGTGACTCGATCACTGGCGACACGCTTTGCGATACAAGAGACATGATCGAATTGCCCTCGATCCAGTTTGCGCAGTCCGTTATTTCGATGGCCATTGAGCCTGAAAATACTGTTGAGCGCAAGAAACTGTCCGAGGTACTGGAGATGCTCAAGCGTCAAGACCCAACGTTCCATGCGTCCGAAAACTCCGAATCCGGGCAAACTCTGATCAGCGGCATGGGCGAATTGCATCTTGAAGTCATCAAGAATCGCCTGGTTCGCGACCATCATCTCAATGTCAAATTTTATAAGCCACGTGTTAGCTATCGCGAAACCATTGCCAAGAGCGTGCAAGTGCTTGGACAGTGCAATCGCCAACTTGGCTCGCAACAAATGTTTGCAAGGCTCCAAGTACGGTTCGAGCCTCTCGACGATTTGTCAGGAAAGGTGGTTGTGGTCGATCGCACGCCGATTGACCAGATGCTACCAGACAATCTTCGCCAAGCTGCTTTGGAAGAGCTCAAAAATCGTTCGGAGGGTGGTGGAATGATCGGTTCGTTTCCACTGACAGGGATTCGAATCAGCATCCTAGGTGCCGAGACTGCCGAAGTTGGTTCGGATGAAGTGGCGTTTCGTATTGCGGCCAACGATGCATTCGACGAAGGTCTTAAGTTGGGTGGCCCGTCGCTGCTTGAGCCTGTCATGAAAATGGAGATAACCACACCTGCGGACTACCTAGGTGAAATCGTAGGAGACTTGCAACAGCGTCGCGGCATGATCGAACGCACGGAAGCACGCGGGGCCGTCACCAGCGTAACAGCCTTGGCGCCGCTCAAAGAATTGTTCGGTTATTCGAGCGCTATTCGTTCGCTCAGCCAGGGCCGAGCGGGTTGTTCGATGGAGCCACAGGGTTATCAAACGGCGCCCAAGGAAGACGCAGAAGCATTTGCACTTTGATGTTTATTTCGCTCGATGGAATTGACGGAGCGGGAAAGTCCACGCAAATCGACTTGCTCCGAACACACCTTGAATCGCAAGGCAAAGTGGTTGCATGTTTTCGAGACCCCGGATCGACGAAGCTTGGCGAAGCGATTCGAGAAATCCTTTTGCACCGCGAGGATATACCACTTGCAAACACGTCGGAAATGTTGCTCTACATGGCGGCCCGCGCTCAGCTCGTCGCGGACCAAATTCGCCCTGCATTGGAGGCAGGTGCGACCGTTATCTGTGATCGCTTTCTGTTGGCGAATGTGGTCTATCAGGGGGTAGCTGGTGGATTGGATGTCGAAGAGCTATGGGGAGTTGGTAAATGTGCAACCGGCGGCTTGTCCCCCGATGTTACGATCGTGCTCGATATCGACCCAGAGATCGCAGTAACACGACTCCAGCGAGGTCCAGATCGGTTGGAAAAGCGAGGGATTGAGTACTTCCGAAAAGTCCGGCAAGGATTCCTGGAGCAAGTCAGCCGAGCAAGCCGTTACTCTCTGGTGGTAAACGCAACGCAAAGCATCGAATCGATCCAAAACGAGATCCGCTTATTTGTCGACAACATGGATGGCACGCTCTGCGGCTGTGATATTATTTAATCCGACACACCGAACGGCTTGCACCGTTCGGCTACCAAACGATCGCGGCTGGACGCGAACCGACGCGAGCCCTCCTGTGATGCCCTGGGCGTGCCATCCGTGCCACCCCTAACCAGGCGTGGCAATACTGCACGCGAAATCGAGGCGGGCCGCCAGTTTCCCTTCGACGGTAACTTTGCCTGTCATGAAGTAGGCTGATGAAACGACCTCGTTGAGCGTTACGTTGATTTCAATCGTTTCACCTGGACGAACCATGCGCTTAAATTTCGCTCCGTCGATCCGCGTCGCGACAGGCACCGAACCGTCTTGCGGCGTGAACTGGCTCAGCAAGATTGCACCGCTTTGCAAGCAACATTCGCAAAGGATAACGCCGGGGACCAGCGGGAAATCAGGGAAGTGTCCTTGCAAAAAAAAGTCGTCTGCGGAGAAGGTTTTTTTGCACAGGATGTGCTTGTCGGATTGCGTAACCACTTCGTCGACCAAAAGCATTGGCTTGCGATGCGGAATCAGCGTTTGGATTTTCTCTAGATTTGCAAATGTCATGCTATCTTGATGGCTATTGAATGAAACGGAAACCGAAGTTGGACCATGTTAACCGCAATCGCAACAAGTTGGCACTCCCTTCTACCCGGTACTCCCCCCGCCCCCCCCTCTCTCCCCGAGACTGCTGATTTAGTCGTTTAACGGCTAGCCGAAGGCGTCCGGGCGTACACTAACGGTCGACAGCGGCTTGACGTGAAACGAAAATGTTCCCCACCAAGACTAAACCAGCGTAGCCATTCGGGACGGGTCGCTTTTTTTGCTACAATTGCATCGACGAGGAAAGTTTCATGAGCTTCCCGTGGTAGGTCCAAAGTCCATTTAACCGCTCTTGTTCCCGTTCCGATTGTTTCCCCGAGGTGATTTTATGTTGCAACATGATGTTTTCGTGTCTCAACTAGATATTATATGAGTTTGAAGTAACCGGTTCTAAATGTCGTCGAGGCTGTCCATTCATGCGAATTCTATGTGCCGACAACAGCGAGGTCTCTCGGATCGGTATTTCCAAAATTCTCACCCAGAGCGGTTTTGCGGTTGACAAAGAAGTTGAAGACCATACCAGCTTAATGCAAGAGCTGGAACAAACCGAATATGATTTGCTGATTTCAGAACTCAGATTTGAGGATGCAGAGTTTCTGGATATCGTGGAAGGGGTTCGAACGGCACGACCGGCCATGAAGATTTTGATTTACACGTTTTATGTCAACCCGACCTATGTTGCACGTGCTGCCGCTCACAAACTTTACGATTTCGTATTAAAAAGCTCGGAAGCCAATCGTTTGGTTCGATCTGTCGCGATGGCTCCGAACGGGGCTGCACCTCAAGAATCGCTGCTGCTCAAGGCATCTAAGTTTCTCACGCAATCGCCGAAAACAGGAGTCTCCGCCGCCGATTCCCTCACAAAACGGGAGCTTCAAATCCTGAGTCATTTGTCGCTTGGGCTGAGCAATCGTGAGATAAGCAGCATATTGGATATCAGTCTCGAAACCGTCAAGGAACACGTTCAGAATATCCTGCGGAAACTCAAATCGAGCGATCGAACCGAAGCCGCCGTCTGGGCCTTGCGAAATGGCATTCCTACTTTGACGCTGGACGAGTAGTTCGTCTAAAAAATCAACGCAACGCAAAAAACGGACCGATTTTGGAATTAGAGTCAGGGGGGGGAGCGGCGACCGGCGACTTATGAGGCATCATGACCGTTGCCGCACTGAAATTCCCTATGGAAAGCCAGCCAAAGGCCAGTATCGACTGGGTAAAAGCACTGGAAAGCAATCGTGGTTGGCTTTCGACGGTCGTGCGTGCGCGCTTATCGGACAGGCAAGCAGCAGAGGATGTCTTGCAAGAAGTGGCGTTGGCCGCGATTGCTCAACCAAGCCGCCCTACCGATCCGGCTAAAGTAGCGCCCTGGCTATACCGGGTCGCGTTGCGGAAGGTGATCAATCACCATCGGTCGAACGGACGACGAAAAAGATTGATCGACGGAGCGATCGCTGCTGGGCGAAGCAAGGAGCATTCCGCAGAACTTGCCCCAGGAGACTGGCTCATGCGTACGGAGAGCATGACGAGTGTGGCAGAAGCGATGAAGTCGCTCGATCCGCAAGATCGACAATTACTCATGCTGAAATACACGGAGGGTTGGGGTTACCAAGACCTATCAGATCATCTTGGTATTACGATCAAAACGGTTGAGTACCGTTTGCTCAAGGCGCGTAAGGCCTTGAGGGCACGAATTGGCGAGTTAGTCTGAAATAATTTGAACCAAATGATCAATCCGAACAAACTACAAATGATTGTGGATGGAGAGTGCTCGCACGAGGTGCGGTTGGACTTTCTCCGCGAACTCGATGCAGAACCGCAAGGTTGGCGAACACTCGCCTTGGCGATGCTTGAAGAGCAGCAATGGATGAACCAAATTAGTGCCGCATCGCATAGTCCCCTTTCGCCGATCGCATCGGACCGCATTTCTGCAGAGGCGCCCTTGAACAACGCGGAAAAACCACGCCTGAAATCGGCTCGACCTTTTGT
Organism: Pirellula staleyi DSM 6068; assembly: GCA_945870455.1. Lineage (GTDB taxonomy): Bacteria > Planctomycetota > Planctomycetia > Pirellulales > Pirellulaceae > JBKCUI01. The sequence goes on from CAMBSL010000082.1 coordinate 13,087, forward strand.
TGCGTCGCAGGTCTGGTTTTCTGCATTAGCGGCAGGCTTGCTAATGGCAATTGGTTTCTACGGTGGGTCTTTTCTCGCCGATCGTTCATTGCTGCAAGAACCAAGTCCCGAATTTGCTGGGCCGGTGTTGTCGTCCCCCAAAGCGCCTAGCGTAGTGGTCGCGAATGAACCACCGAGAGAGATCGATTACCGAGGCATGAAGATGGTCGTAACAGGTCCGAATTCAGAACCTTCGGAAATTCCGATCTACGACATGGAAGAGGTTGATCCGACCGTGATGTGGGCAAAGGAAAATTACGAGATCGCCCGCATGAATGAAAAGTTGCGCAAGCAAGGATACGAACTGGACATCAGGTCTGAGTACTACACAGGTACTTTGAATGACGGCCGCAAATTGATTGTTCCAGTGAAAAATGTGGGCCTGAAACCCTTTGGTTTGTAATTTTTAATCGATACGAAAAGGAATGTTAGATGAAAACAAGATTGAATTGGTTTAAAGCTTCCGCATCGTTGGCTCTTGCTCTCGGCGCGAACAGCGTGATGGCACAGTCCAGGGATGATGCTCCGAAGACGACTAAAAAAACCGAAGTCATCGTCGTGCGTGGCTCCAAGCACGCTGAAGACATCGCCGAGATACTTGCAAAGGTTTCCAAGGAACTCGACAAGGCAAATGTTTCGGACGAGATCAAAGCAAAAATCCTCAAGCAAGCAGATGCCGCGATCAAAGATGCAACAAAAGGTGCTATCCGAACCAGAGCAATCGTGGGGGCAGCTAAGTCTGAGGATGGAAAAGCCCCGCAGGAAGTTCAAGTGACGGTGATCCACGGCGACGACGATAACGCTCAAGCTGCGCCCAAAGTTGTTCCAGGCGTTCGCTTGCCGGGCGCGCAGTACAGCTTCAAATTGATGAACCCACTCGGCAAAAACGGTGATAATTACCGCATTGGAATCGCTTTCCGACAAGCCAACGACGAAACAGAGGGAGTCGATTCCAAAGACGCCAAATCACAGCTAGGCCTTCGGATCGAAACCGTTCTTGAAGATTCACCAGCCGAAAAAGCCGGAATCAAACAGGGCGACCTTATACTCACAGCCAACGCCAAGGAAATCAAAGGCGTTGCCGATTTAATGGAATTGGTTCAAGAAGCGGGAAAGAACGAAAAAGCCGTTACGCTCGAACTGAAACGCGATGACAAAACGATTAAGATCGATCTTAAGCCGATCAAAATGAAGTCTGCGGACGTCGAGATGGAGAACATCGAACTGTCGCTCCCTGCGGGTGGATTTGTGCTCAATGAGGAAGCGATGAAAAAATTCCACGAGCAAGCCGAAAAATGGAAGCCCGAAAATATGGCAAAGGGTTTCGCGTTCGCGATGCCGACTCCTGGCGACTCATCCGAATGGAAAAAGGAAATCGACGAGATCAAATCCGAGATTTCGGAAATCAAAAAGATGCTTCAAGGATTGATCGATAAGAAATAAGGGGTCCCAAGACGAGTCTTGTCCTTTGCGTTATAATTATGACTCAGTTGTAATTCTAGATCACTGAGTCGATGCAAGCGACGCAAAGGAAATCCTGATCATGGGCGCGGCAACCCAAAACCCTTCCAAAAGCACTTCGTCGTTGTATATACCCAACGACGATTCGATTCTAGCGATGCGCGATGCCGTGATCGGACAAGTCGATTTTGCGAGACGTTACACTCTAAGCTTATTGGAGAACGTACCGGATTCGCTTTGGCCGGTGATTCCCCCTGGTGCAACTTCGCACATCGCTTGGCAAGTTGGACACCTTGCTGTTTCCCAGTATGGCCTGATGCTTTTTCGCCAACGTGGGCGAGCGGAGGGAGATTTGGATCTAATGCCAGGCTGGCTTCGCAAACGTTTTGGTCGAGGCAGCATGCCGCCAACGGAACCAAGTGAGATTCCGTCGAAAAGCGAATTGTTGGCTTTGCTCGAGAAAATCCACATTGCAGCCATGAAAGCCATCCCCAATTTTACGGCTCAGCAATTGTCGGAACCCACTGAGATGCCGTATGCCGTTCACCCGATCAAGCTTGGGGCACTGCTATTTTGCCCGTTGCACGAGTCGATCCATTCAGGGCAAATCGGTTTGCTGCGCCGAATGCACGGCCTTGAGTCCCTACGCTAGCATTCGGACGCACTAGAATTTTTGGGTTGATATTGGCTGCAAGACGCAAGTAAGCAACAATCTTGCTGTTAACACATGTGTGCATCGTCAAGCCATCGTTTTTGGGTACGTTCTTCGTTGTGCGACGCTCCGCGTCGCAGACATCACGACGGCGGCGCGTCGTGCAACTTAGTCCTACCGACCGAAGTTTTTAGTCTGGACAGTCTGGACACACAGACTAATGTTTCGCCAACACGCTAACCATGGAAGGTTCCCGAATGTCAGATCGAGCTTCCGCCGACGAGCCAGAGAACCAAAAGTTTCGTTGGCAAGAACGATTGTTCTACTATTTATTTCGAAGCCTCATTTGTTTCCTCCAGATCCTTTCGCTGGAGCGTTGTGATCGACTGTGTCGCATTCTCGCCCGACTTTTTTCGACGGTGGTGCCACTGCGAAGTAAGTTGATTCGAGAAAACTTGAAGTTGATTTTCCCAGATTGGGATATTCATCGCACAGCGGACGTTCAAGAGAGGATGTGGCATCATCTATTGCTCATGAGTTGTGAGGTAGCCCAAGCACCTCGGAAAGTCCACAGGGAGAACTGGTACGAACATTTTTCGATACCGGATCGACGTTGCATGCTCCAAGTGGTCATCGACGTCCGTCCAAACGTTCTCGTTTCGGGTCATTACGGAAATTTTGAGTTGGCAGGTTTCCTAACCGGCTTGTTTGGAACTCCCTCAACCACGATTGCACGGCCACTTGATAATGGCTTTGTCCATAACTACGTCACGAAGTTCCGTTCGGTGGGTGGCCAACATTTTTTGCCAAAGGTTGGAAGTTCTATCCAAGTACAAGAGCTGCTCAGCCAAGGGGGAAATCTGGCGTTGCTCGCAGATCAATACGCCGGCCCAAAGGGCTGCTGGGTCGATTTTATGGGGAAACCAGCATCGTGCCACAAGGGGCTCGCGTTGTTCACGCTCTCGAGTGGCGCTCCGATGGTCGTGATCGGCAATACGCGTCAAGGCAGACCGTTGCAGTTTGAGATTTCTGTGCTGGGCGTAGCGGACCCCAAGGTACCAGGCGAACATTTGGCTAGCGTGCAATCGTTGACCCGCTGGTACAATCAGTGCCTTGAGAAGATGATTAGATCTTTCCCGGAACAGTATTGGTGGGTTCATCGACGCTGGAGAGGTGAGCCACCACAAAAACGATCAAGCCGTGCAGCGTAGCTATGACCAAAATATATCAAGGCCTTGGCCTGTCCTGTATGTATCCCGAAAACTGGAACATCACCGAGGATACCGACGACGGCAAACTATTGGGCTTCACTCTCGAAAGCCCTACGTCCGCGTTCATGACCGTAACCGAGTATCCTTGGACGGTTCCACCGGCGGAAGCGTTGGAGCAAGCCTGCGAAGTGATGAAATCGGAATACGACGAAGTCGAATTCGACGAGGTGGAATCGGATCTGACGTGGAACGGCAAGCCGTTGCCATACTGCAAAGCTGCCGATGCTCAGTTCTATTATTTGGATCTAATGGTCATCTCTAGGATGGTAGCGTTTGCGTTGGATCACCGAACTTTCCTGGTGCAGATCCAAGCGGAGGATCGAGACTTTGATAAGCTTGAGATGGTATTTAAGGCGATACTCGTCAGTTTATTACAGTCTGTGAAGGATGAATAAACCGATGTTTGGGGTTGCAAATGTCCAACCATGAGGTCGTCATCATTTCCGCGAATCCCAAGTCGGGTGCTCGCAGTCGGACGAGTCTCGTTGCGGAACTCAAGCAGTCCATTGAAGCCGCAGGGTACGATTGCGAACTCCATACCGATTTGCAACAGATGGCCAGTCGAGCACGCAGTTTAGCGGCGGAGGGATTGCTGAGGACGGTCGTTTCCGCTGGGGGAGACGGGACCGCATCGACGGTTGCAAGCTTGATTCCCACCGAAATTCCACTGACCTTGTTTCCGACGGGATCCGAGAATCTTTTAGCCACCTACTTCTCCATCGCCGCCGACGTAGACAAGTGCGTCAAGTCGATCCAGAAGCTTCAGACCAAAAACATCGACGTGATGTTGGTTAATGGCAAATTGTCCTTGTTGATGGCAAGTGTGGGTTTTGATGCCGAGGTAGTCCGCCGAGTCCATTTATCACGAAAGTCTCATGTTTCGCGGTGGACGTATTGGTCTGCTATCCTCAATACGCTCGTCCGATACCGTTGGCCGGATCTGAAAATTGTTATTCGAGATGAAAACGAACGAAAGATCGACGAGACCACTGGGAGTTGGGTTTTTGTTTTCAATATCCCTCGCTATGCGGCAGGTCTGAACATCATCCAAGACGCCAAAGAGGACGATGGATTCTTGGACATCGGCGTCTTCGATCGCGGGGGTTTGCTGCACGGTCTACGCTGCTACTGGGCGGTCACACGCGGCAAGCATCACCAGATGGAGCAATGGCGAAGTTTTAGGTGCAAATCGATTGAAATTGATTCCGTGGCAGGAAAGCCCCAGCAATCATCCTGTCAAACGGACGGTGATTGGGGATGCGAGCTGCCTGTCACGATCCAAATCACCGATCGCAAACTCAGCCTCGTAATTTAGGGAGTTGCTTGCCTAAAGAGGCCGTAATCGCGTTTAGACCGAATTCCGCCCCTTTGTTTCATGGGCATCATCGCGTAAGCTGGGCTTGGAACATTTCAGGTAGGATCGGTTTCCACCTTGTCAGGGTTCGAGCAACCTTTTTTGATCGAAGGTACGAGGATGTCGACCACAATTGTCGATGCCAGCACGCCGCAATATGTTCTTATGGAGGGAAAGGAACGCATTGGACCCAAGGTCGCATCTCTACAAGGCGGTGTTGCGTGTTCAGCGATTTACGGTTTTTCCGATAAGCAACCGTATGAGGCGTTTTGCAGCCACAGTTCTCTTGCGCTGACTCCCTACCCGCTCGTTAAATTTTACTTGCAAAGCCAAGTGGACGAAGGGGGCGAAGTTCTTAAGCTCGTCGTTCTAGACGCGGTTGAGTCCGACTCGGATGTACTTTATGCTATCACCATGCAGGGGGCGCTCGATGCTCACAAATGCGGTAGCAAATCGGTGGCCATCGCGTATCGATTGGTATTCGACTCCGTCACAACCGAATATCGAGTATTGGAATCGACGCCGGATTGAGCCCTCGACCCGCTCGTCTGTTTGGTGAATGTCCGTCCTCTGAAACAAACCTCAACCCATCGAAATCATGCCGTCTCGCCTTGAAAAAATACAAGCCATGTTGCAAGACGATCCTCGCGATCCGTTTTTGCGATACACGTTAGCGATGGAGTATCGCAAACAGGAAGAAAACGAAAAAAGCTTGGAGTTGTTGACGGAATTGGCTGCCAAGGAAGAGCCTAAATATGTGGCTGCGTTTTTTATGGCTGCTCAACAGCTCGTCGAACTCGATCGAATCGAAGAGGCGCGAACTTTTTTGCGAGACGGTATCGACGCTGCACGTCTTCAGAACAATCATCATGCTGCTGCTGAAATGAGCGAATTGCTTGCCGAGATCGGCAAGGATCGTTCGATCCATTAGTGTCGTCTTTCGCTCCGCGTGATTTCGGCCCCTAATTTTTGCCACGGACACTTCCCAAGTTACCCCAACATGAATGAAGCATCCATTCTTTTAGCGTTGGAGACGACCGGTCGAAGCGGGTCTGTCGCAATTCTTCGCACAACGCACGCGGGGATTGTTTGCGAAACCGAAGTTCTTGAGGCGGACGCGGGATCTGCCAAGACGCTTGCGCCTGCCATCGATCGTTTGTTGAGTCGACTCGCAATCGATGTCACTAAACTTTCGGCGATCGCTTTGCTTACCGGTCCCGGTTCCTTTACGGGGCTGCGGGTCGGTGTCGCGACAGCCAAAGCGATGGCGTATGCCTTGAAAATACCCGCCATTGAAATCGATACGCTCGACGTGATTGCGTCGCAGATCGTGCCCGACCATCCGGCCGTTCATGTTGTGCTCGATGCATATCGAGGCCAAGTTTTCTACGCGGGCTATAGAATTTCCCAATCGCAATTAGTGAAAAACTCGCCCCAACCCTATGAAAAAATTTCTCCAACACAAATTGTGAATATCGAGCAATTGCTTGCTGAAATACTCGTCGCTGGAAGCGAGGATTCGTTTGATCTTTGCGGACCGGGTTGCGATCGGATTCGAAAATTCATTGCAGACCCGGAAAACGTCGGCTCCGAGCAGTGTGCCGAAGTTATTTGTAAAATCCGATGGATCGATGGTCCAGAAACCTCTCCAATGGCCGAAAATGTCGCAAAACTTGGCTTTGAAAAGTTTCTTGCTGGGGACATTTCGGACGCCTTTCACATCCTTCCACAATACTATCGAAGTAGCGCCGCAGAAGAATTGGCTGGGAAGTCAAAGCTCGGCTAACGAAATCTTGCCGACTGGCTAAACTTTAGGTGACATGAGTCGGCCCCTCGTTCAACTTTAGATCTCATCACAATAGCTATGCAAATCCATCGAAATCCAACACGCAGCGTACAGATAGGTTCCATCAGCATCGGCGCGAACCATCCGATTGCAGTCCAAAGCATGACCGCAACCCACACGACAAATATCGACGCCACGGTTGCGTTGGTCAACGACTTACAACGTGCAGGTGCGGATGTTGTGCGGATTGCTGTCGACAGCGACAAGGATGCGGAGGCGCTTGCCGAGATTCGAAAGCAGACAACTGCGAATCTCTCGGTCGATCTACAAGAGAACTATCGCTTGGTGGATAAGGTCGCACCGCATGTAGATAAGGTTCGATATAACCCTGGTCATCTTTACCATCATGAGAAGTCCCGGCCATGGCAGGATAAAGTAAAGTTCCTCTCCGATGTTGCAGGAGCCAATGACTGCGCATTGCGAGTTGGAGTCAACTGCGGAAGCGTCGACCCAAGTCAAAAGGAGCTCTTCGATGCCAAAGACTCACTCGGACCTATGCTCGCATCCGCAACGGAACATTGCGAACTCCTGGACTCGCTCGGTTTCACTCGCTACGTCGTCTCTCTGAAGGACAGCGACCCAACCAACGTTGTCACCGTGAACAGGCGATTTGCGGAAATGCGCCCCGATGTTCCATTGCACTTGGGTGTCACGGAAGCGGGGCTGCCGCCAGACGGAATCATCAAAACGCGAATTGCATTCGAACAATTGATTGGCCGTGGAATTGGAGATACCATTCGCGTTAGCTTGACCGTTCCCAATCATAAGAAATCGATGGAGATCGAATCAGGTCGTCAAATCATTGACGACATTCGAAACGGTCGATTGCGATCGGTGGTCGCGCTGGATCCGTCGAAGTTGAATATTATCTCTTGCCCAAGCTGTTCACGTGTCGAGAACGAAGCTTTTGTCGAGTTGGCGCAGGACGTGAAAGAGATGACTATGTATGCGAAAGACTATGCTATCACGATCGCGGTCATGGGCTGTCGCGTGAATGGGCCAGGTGAAACAGATGATGCGGATTTGGGCTTGTGGTGTGGCCCTGCCAAAGTCAATCTTAAACGGGGTGGCGAAGCGATCGGAGCCTATAAGTACGACGAGATTCTTCCTAAGCTTCGCGAAGAACTGGATCGATTGATCGATCAGAGGAAAGCGTTGGTTGAGTAAAGCAGCAGTCGGAGCGAGACGTTATCAATATGGATGTGAATCGAAAACTTGTTACGGATGCGTCGACCTGGATTGTCAAAGTTGGCTCGAAGTCGTTGACCGGCGAGGATGGTAGGCTCGATCGCACGCAAGTGGCAAACTTGGCCAGACAACTGCTGACCCTTGTCGATATGGGCAAGCGTGTCGTCTTAGTCTCAAGCGGTGCGGTCGCGAGCGGTATCGGCAAACTGGGCTTACCCAGTCGCCCGACTGACTTGGCAACGTTGCAAGCGGTTGCAGCGATAGGCCAAACTCATCTTATGCAGGTCTACGAACAAACCTTTGCGGAGCACGGTCGCCATGCGGCTCAGATTCTCCTCACTGCTTCGGAGTTGGATGACCGGGTCGCGTACCTCAATGTACGGAACACGTTGCGACGATTGTTGGAAATGGGGGCGATCCCCATCATCAACGAGAATGATACTGTGGCGGTCGATGAACTGAAAACTACGTTTGGCGACAACGATCGCTTGGCTGGCATGGTGGCGGGCATAATGGAAGCGAGTCTTCTTGTCATCCTAAGCGATGTGCAAGGCTTGTACGATCGCGACCCGCGTGATCCGCAAGCTCGAGTTGTATCCTCCGTGGATCGCATCGATGAACGGATCGAAGATATGGTGAGAGATCGGAGGACGGGCATTAGCAAAGGTGGAATGGCTAGCAAACTTGCTACGTCAAAATTCGTAACGACGAGCGGCCAATGTGTTATCATCGCCTGGGGAAGGGAACCAGAAATATTGGTTCGTTTGGCGAAAGGCGAAATGGTTGGGACATTATTTTTGCCTCAGTCGAAAACGCTGACTCCTAGAAAACGTTGGATTGGTTTCTCAGCTCAACCTGCGGGCCAATTGCAAGTCGACGACGGGGCCGCAAAAGCGATGTGCGCCGAGGGTCGCAGCTTGCTCGCCATCGGTATCAAGGCGGTTGAAGGTGAATTTGGAAAGGGCGATATCGTATCGATTGTGAATCCGCATTCCGTTGAAATTGCGAGAGGCCTCATCAACTACAATTCAAAGCAAGTCGCGCAGATTAGGGGTTGTCGCTCGGATCGGATTGAGCAAATACTAGGTCAGTGTCCGTATGAGGAAGTGATCCATCGAGACAACTTGGCTATCATGTAAAGTAGCAATGCGATAAGAAAACCCTAGCGTTTCAGGTCATCCGTTTAATGTAATGGTTTTCTCCGAGCGAAAAGGCATGGCGAACATACCCCAATCGCCTCATAAGTCGCTCGTTGAGCCTCGCATTTGTCGCCTGACAAACGATGGCTTTGACTTGCCAGATGGCCGCGATCTCCTCTACAAGACGCACGCTTCGGAAAAGAGTCTTAAGCTGCGTTTTGGGGCCTGCGTGAGCATAAATAACGGTGAGATAACCGGGCGTGCGTCGAGGCAAAGCGTAATAGATCCGACAAACGTCGACTGGCGGTCTTCGCAAATACGAATCCCGCCACGCTTCCCA
>CAMBSL010000083.1 GCA_945870455.1 Pirellula staleyi DSM 6068
TGATTTTCGTCACACGTCGATTTCTTGTGCGTCCTCAGCCCGTTCCATGATGAACCGAAAGCGGGCTGAAGCGTCGCGTCCCATCAAGTCGTTCATGATGCGATCGGTTTGTAATTGATCGTCAATTTCCACTTTCAACATCCGACGGGTTGCGGGATTGAGCGTGGTTTCCCAAAGGTCCTTGGGCATCATTTCGCCGAGCCCTTTAAACCGAGTGATTTCTGGTTTTCCTCGTTTGCTGTGGGTTGCCAAAATCCTTTCCCGATCGTTCTCGTCTGCAGCCCAATAACGTTCTTTGCCAATATCGATCCGAAACAAGGGAGGCACTGAAATAAACACTCGCCCATCATTGATTAGCGGCAACATATGGCGATACAGAAACGTCAGCAGTAAAGTTGTAATGTGATGTCCATCTGAGTCCGCATCTGCTAACAAGATGATTCTCTCGTAACGTATCCGAGAAACATCGATGGATTTGCCGATTCCGCAGCCGAGCGCCGTTACCAAATCCTGAAGTTCTTTGTTCTCCATCACCTTCGAAAGAGCGACGGACTCGGTGTTCAGCACCTTACCTCGCAATGGCAATATCGCCTGGAAGTTTCGATCGCGGCCTTGCTTAGCGCTTCCACCTGCCGAATCACCTTCCACGATGAACAACTCCGATCTACCTCGCCCCGACGCGAGACAATCGCTCAGCTTGCCGGGCAACATGGCTCTCGATGTACTGGTCTTGCGTGAAACGGATTCCGATGCGGCCCGGGATGCGGCCCTTGCACGAGCCGACGCTATGATGCGAGCCACGATCGACTCCGCAACGGTTCGATTGCTATTGAGCCATTGCTCCAGGGCCGCACGAATCGCATTGTCGACCGTGGTTTGGACTTCTGGATTGTTCAAACGATCTTTCGTTTGGCCTTGGAATTGTGGCTCTGAAATAAACACAGATAGAATTGCGACTAAGCCTTCGCGGATATCTTCGTGACCCACTTTGACGCCTCTCGGAATCAAATTGTGCGTCTCAAAGAAATTACGAACTGCCTTGCCGAGCCCAGCCCGAAGACCATTCTCATGCGTTCCACCGTTCGCGTTCGGAATTCCATTGCAATAGGATCGCACATGCTCGTCCGTCGATTCGGTCCACTGCAGCGCGATCTCAACGCGTTCGTCCCCCTCTTTGCGAACCGTGAATGGCGTTTCATGAATCGATTTAGCGTGCCGCTCGATGAGCACCATGCCGAGATAGTCGACGATGCCTTGTTCATGGAAGAAGTTGTCTTTCCGACCTGTAGTCTCATCGTTGAAAAGGACCCTTACACCACGATGTATGTAGCTGGTAATCTCAAGTCGCTGCCGGATCAACTCCGGGTCAAACTCGGTCTTTGGGAAGATCGTCGGGTCGGGCGTGAAGGTGATGGACGTTCCCGTTCCGCGAGCCGACGATGCAGCTTTCTGAAGCTTGGTAGTCGGCTTTCCTTGCGAAAACTCCATCTTGTACTGAGCGCCATCGCGTCGGACGAGTGCGATGAGTTCTTTGGACAACGCATTCACAACCGAAGCGCCAACTCCGTGCAAGCCACCCGAAGTTTTGTAATTCTTTCCTTCGAATTTCCCACCCGCATGCAAAACCGTCAAAACGATTTCCAAAGCGCTCTTTCCGGTTTTTGAATGTTTGTCAACAGGGATACCGCGCCCGTTGTCGGAGACGGTCACTGTTCTACCATTCTTGTGCAACGTAACCGCGATCTCGCTGGCATGACCGTTCATGGCCTCGTCGACCGAGTTGTCGAGTATCTCCCAAACCAAGTGGTGCAAGCCGGACGCGCTTACGCCACCGATGTACATGGATGGACGTTTGCGAACGGGCTCCAAGCCCTCCAAAGCGACGATGTCCGATGCGTTATACGATTGAGATGCAGTGCTCATGAATCAACTATTCTGCTTCAAATGTGGGTGGTGCCTTGAGCGGCTCTGTGACGATAGATGATATCTTTCCATTCTTCTGAATCTCGAGTCCGCGGCCACCACGGGCAGTCACTCGGTACTTGGCTGTCGAGATTGTCTTTTGAGCCCCACGATTGGTTTCCACGACCAGCAAATCGCGATCTGCGGCAGACGCTTTGAAGCCCAATAGCCGATCCGTTTTAGCCAACTTGATCAGCAAAACTCCTTTGCCGGCTCCTGACAAATAGTTGATCTCGACCGAAGGGCAGACCATAGCTCGGCAATCCGCCGAGATTGCGAGTATCGTTTCCGTACCATGGATAGCTTCGACCGTAACAATTTCGTGCTCCGGAGCAACCCTCGCATACTTTCGCCCGTTTCGTGTGGAGGGCTCGACAAATTGCTCCAGGCCGAATCGCATGGCATAGCCGTTCGTGGTTGCAGCAAACGCGTGAACTTCTGGGCAAAGATCGGGCTTCTTTGGATTCTCTTGGATACTGCCAATGACGCGTGGGTCGAGAGACATGACGGATACGATCTTTTCGCCGTCCTTCATTTTGAACAACTTTTGTATCGGTTCCCCATGTCCTGTCGAAGCAGGAATGTCGATCAGCCGACAGGTATAGCAAACTCCAAAAGACGAAAAGAAGGCAAGTGTTGCTCGCGTCGAACCTGCCACCATCGCCAGAATGGAATCCCCCTCGCGTAGACGGCTCTTGCTCGGATCGGCTATTTGCTTCTGTCGCTTGACCCAACCATCGCGTGTAACCAGGACGTGGCAATCCTCATCGATGATAAAGTCCTTTTCGCTAAACTCGGGTTCTTCGCCAAGCGTTACAATCTCCGTTCGCCTTGCCCCTTGTTTGGTCTTGGCGTAGGTGCCGATGATTGCTTCGATCTCTTCTCTCACAATGCTCCATCGTCCAGAATTGTTGGTGTCGCCCGTGCTTTCCTTTAGTAAACGTTGGATTTCGCGTGCTCGCTTTTGCTTTGCTTTAAGTTCGTCCTGGATCAGATTGATTTCCAAGCGGGCGAGGCGATAGAGTTTCAGTTCGAGGATTGCATCGGTCTGTTCTGCATCGAGACCGCCCTTGGCTGCAGGGAACCGCAGCATGATTTTTTCAGCGGCATCTGCTTTGCCCTCCGATTTTCGGATGATGCGAATGATCTCATCCAACGCATCGAAGATCAGCATGAAGCCTTCGAGAATATGAACGCGTTTCAGCAAGGCTTCAAGCTCATGCTCAAGCCGCTTGGTTACCACTTCAAGCCGAAACTGAAGAAAGAACCACAAGATCTCTTTGAGGCCAAGACGATTTGGTGCTCCTACCTCCGGGTTCTCGGTCGGGACAAGGCACGTCATATTGACTGCAAAATTAGTTTGCAATGGCGTGTGCTTGTAGAGATACGCTAAGACCTTCGCTTCATCTGCATCTTTGCGCAACTGCAGGTCGATGCGTATGTCTTCGGTTGAGACATCTCGTACATCCTCCAAAAGAGGCATTTTGCCGCTGATGATGATCTCTGCAATTCGCTCAACCAATACGGATTTGTTGACTCCGTATGGGATGGCGGTAATGTGAAGTATTTTGCCGGTCTTTGCATCGCCCCCTGAAACTGTGGTACCTCGGATCTTGAGCGAGCCCTGGCCGGTCCGATAGATCTCTCGCAATTCTTCTTTGGAATTGATTAGGATCCCGCCAGTCGGAAAATCGGGGCCGTTGACTGCGTCGTTGGCGACCAATTGATAGTCTTTGATCTCAGGGTCCGCGAGCAACTTAAGCAGAGCCCGGCAAACTTCGCCCAAATTGTGTGGTGGGATGTTCGTGGCCATTCCGACTGCGATACCCGTTGCACCGTTAACGAGTAAATTTGGAACGCGACTTGGCAGGACAACGGGCTCAAGACGGCTGCCGTCGTAGTTGGCCTTGAAGTGGACCGTGCTGCTGCTGAGGTCCGTCAATATTTCGCGAGAGATCGCAGACATACGGCATTCCGTGTATCGCATGGCCGCGGCATTGTCGCCATCGATCGAACCGAAATTACCGCTGCCGTCGACCAAGGGCATTCGGAGCGAGAAGGATTGAGCCATGCGAACAAGCGCATCGTAGATAGCAGTGTCGCCGTGCGGGTGATAATTACCCATAACATCGCCGACGACCTTGGCACACTTACGAGGCTTGCTCGTAAAGTCGAGCCCCTGCTGGTCCATTGTGTACAAAATTCGACGTTGGACCGGTTTCAAACCATCTCGAACGTCCGGCAACGCCCGGCTTGTAATGACGGACAAGGAGTAGTTGAGGTAGCGGGCCTGAGTTGCATCGCTCAGCGAAATGCCGGTGATGCTGTTGACGTCAACTTCGAGCGGCAGTTCCTGTTGACCAGCACGTTTTCGCTTTGGCTTTTGATTCTCCGGAGTTTTCCCGCTATCCTCCTCGAAATCAGCGTCCTCATTTCCCTCAACTATCCGGCGCTTGGCCATCCTGAACCTTCCTTGCTAATTCTTGACGTAATCGACTAAGATGATTGGAAAAGTTTAACGTTTGCGATGGTTAGGTCTACGCGTAATTTGCCTGCGGGAACTCAAAAACTGGAACCGTTTGGGTATTCTCGACACGTGTGGAGCGCAACATGACCATCAGTCACCACGAGACTATCCAGACCCAGCGCACCGTCTCATTCCCCAGGAACTTTCGCTACGCTCGGCTTTCTCGTTGCAATAAGAATGTGAATCCAAGATGCAGACTGCTTTCGACTGCTTTTGCTATCTAAGGCTTGTGCGTTTGGACGAACTACATGCTGTGGCGATAGATCCATTGATCGTGTCGCATTGGAATTGAATTTGAGATTGACGATCAATTCGCTAAGGAGTGCGATATGCGACAACTAAGGAAAGTTTCGACAGCCGTATTAATGGGTTTAGGATTGGGATTTGTGGTGACGAGCGAGGATGCGTTCGCACAATGCCCGAACGGTTCATGCGGTGGAGCGATGGCTGGATCCTACATACCCGGTGGCAGCGGGGTGGGAGGCGGTGGCACGGGTGGCTCGGCGGGTGGCACGGACAGTTTCGCCAACATGTTGGGCAAAGGCACACAGCCTTTATTCGACAACTATTTTACTCGTGGAAACGCGAACTCAGCCGAAGCTGCTTTGTACATGTCTCCCATTGGGGTTCCCGGGTGGGTCGGTCACACCTACAACACCTATCAACCTCTTTACCCACATCAATTCTTGTATCAGCATCACGATAGTTATCATTCGTATTATGATAATGGCCAAGGATTGAATCGAACGCACGCCAAGTACTACGCACCACCGGTCCGTACAGCTGGCAAGAAATTCTATAAGATGATCGAGATCCCTCGGTAATCTGTTCATAAAGTAGTTGTTGGCTGAGTCGGAGACCAGTCGAAGCAAACACAAGGGGCTAAGTTGTACGACGGACCGTTCAGCTTGGGCCAATGGCTCACTGGTTTGAGGAAGGAAAAAAGTCCATGACTCGAAGTTCATTACTGGTTGCAACCTTTTTGGTTGCAACCGTTTCATTCAGTTCCCTGGCCGAAGCCCAACACGGGTACGGCGGTGGATTGCACGGATCCGGGTACGCTGTCGGCAACACGAACACAGAAGGGATCGGCAATCGACTTGGTTGGCTCTCGATGGCGTCGAAGGGCGACTATTGGGCTCAAAATCAATCGATGCAGAAACCTTGGCATGGAGAATATTACTACCTTCGTACTGGCCAACCGACCGCATTGATTGTGCCGCCGACGGTGGTGATGCAACAGAATTATTCTTGGGGTGTCTCACAGAATACCATGACGCCGGTCTATCATCAGTTTGGTGGGCATGCGCCCACGGGCAGCGGCGGCGGGGTTTTCAAGGCGACTCCTTATTGGCCGAGCCACACGAACCAATTTGGCGTATATCCTGTTCGTGGCCCTTGGTAACCCTGTGCGAAGCCGAAGGTAACCCTATGCGTTGCCGCTGGTAAAAACGCGTAACAGTGCAAAGCCGGTTCACTTCGGTTACTGCTAAGTGGATTCATTTCAGAAGATTATTTATTACGAAAAGGTCGGTCTAATCAGACTGGCCTTTTTTCGTTGAATTTGCGAGAAGTGTTGAGCCCCTGTGGGTTTCGCATGTGCTCTGGCCAAAGTTTCTCATCTTTACCAACATCTTTTGATCTTGCTCCCCTCGCCCTGGTCTCGGGGAGAGGGGCAGGGGGTGAGGGGTTTTGCACGGTGTTTCAATTGGTTTTTTGATCGTGAATTCCATGTCTAGCTGCGTTTCATAAGGGTAAACAAATAACTGAACCGGAGGCTACCAAGTCAGGGCTCTACCCCTCACCCCCCGGCCCCCTCTCCCCGAATCGGGGAGAGGGGGAGAAAACGCGATGGGAACCGGCTTCGCGGTTTATCGCACCACCAAGCGGCTTCGTATATACTTTTTGCACAGCCGTTATTCGCACAGCCGTTATTCGCACAGCCGTTATCGACATTCCATTTTTTCTCTAAACGAATAGGCAATCCACGTGGCAGGTCAACTGAGTCGTCGTTCATGGATGGTCCGACTTTCGGCCATAGGAATTGGTGGCATCACTTTTCAGCGAGCTCTAGCTCATAAAGCTGTTACCTCTGGAACCGTTACGGCTCAAATGATTCAGGATGCTCAATGGATCGCCGATATCGAGCTGACCGACATGGAAAAAGAGGTTCTACTTCGGCAACTGCAAACGCAAGTCGACAACGAACGCAAACTGCGATTGGTGAAAATGGATGGAGACCTTGGCCCCGCAAGCGTCTTTTCACCGCATTTCTTTGCCGAATACCTGCCTGAAGATCTTGAGTCCAAGCCGGAACTTTCTGACGCCAAGTCCAAAGTCAACGCGTCTTGGAACATTCGATTGAATGACTCAAACCCAAGTGCCATCAATTGGATGGACGAAGTTGCTGTCGCCCAATCTGGGATCGTCGAACAGGCGGCTGCACTACGAGCTGGCAAGATCACGAGTCAACGTCTGACGGACATTTACCTGGGACGGCTTAAAAAACATGATCCGGTTTTACGCTGCGTGGTCACATTGACAGAATCTCTTGCAAGACAACAAGCAGAGCGAGCAGATCAAGAGCTTGCTGCCGGTAAGGATCGAGGCTTGTTGCATGGAATACCATGGGGCGCGAAAGACATTATCGCCGTCCCACCTTTTCCAACGACGTGGGGTGGTAAACCTTACCGAGAGCAAGTGCGACCGAATATCGCTACGGTTGCGAAACGCCTGAACGAAGCTGGAGCGGTTATGTTGGGCAAATTGTCAGTCGGAACCTACGCTTTGGGAGACGTTTGGTACGACGCAACTACGAAAAATCCATGGAACCCGTCTCAGGGTAGTTCAGGTTCGTCCGCTGGTAGTGCTTCGGCTGTGGCGGCAGGGTTATGCACCTTTGCGTTGGGAAGCGAGACGCTTGGTAGTATTGTTTCGCCAGCCAGACGTTGCAGAGTGATGGGCTTGCGGCCTTCCTTTGGCCGCGTCAGTCGATTTGGTTGCATGCCACTCTCCTGGACGATGGACAAGATCGGCCCGATAGCACGTCACGCCATCGATTGCGGTATCGTTCTTAACGCCCTGTTAGGCGCAGATTACAAGGACGCGTCGGTAGTAGAGCGACCGTTCGAATGGCCTGATAAGTTCGACATGAGAGGCGTGCGCGTCGGGGTTACGGAATCCCAGTTGTTCGCAAGTGAAAAGTTAGTGCTAGAACAATTGAAGGCGGATGGCGCGCAAGTTGTCCCGATCGAATATCCAAATACCATTCCACAAGAAGCGTTGCTAGCTGGCTTAGATGTCGAGTCCGCGTCCATGTTTGATGGCTTGTTTCGAAGCACGGAATCCGAGGAAGATTTTGGATTGTGGGGTGCGTCCTTTCGAAAGTCTCAATTCGTTCGAGGGATACACTACGTCCAGAGCTTGAGAGCCAGGACTCTGCTCATTCAAGAGACCGAACGCGTCTTGCGGACAGTAGATCTTGTACTCGGCGGCGATGATCTCGTTCGAACCAATCTTACGGGACATCCAAGCATGATCGTACGATGTGGAACGCAAGAATTGGTGACTCGATCGAATTCAGAAAATTCAACGGAGACCAAAGGCGATTCCCCAAAAGGCTTTGGCCCCAGAACGATTAAACTGACCGCCAAGTTTTTCGGCGATGCAACCTTGGTCGCTGCCGCAGACTATGTTCAAAGAAAACTACCTCCCGAACCAGCATTGCCACCTGCCTTTGCATAGTCCTAAGGAACCAAGTGGTAAGCGAGGGACTTTTTCGCAGGTCGCTTACTTACCGGCTCGTTGCTTTAATAAACCCAATTTCCAATCTCATTTTCTGATTGCGAACAACACTCCCATGCCACATCGAAAGTTCTCCTCTAGTTTACGACTCGCCGTCGCGCTTGTTACTCTCTGCTTTAACTCTTTGGGCTGCTTTCACCCATTGGGAATTGCACTTTCCGCAGAGCCGAGGAAGCCGAATGTACTCTTCATCGCAGTCGATGATCTCAATCATTGGGTCGGCCATCTTGGCAGAAACAAACAAACCAAGACTCCAAATCTTGATCGACTAGCCAAGATGGGCGTGACTTTTACAAACGCTCACTGTGCTGCTCCAATTTGCAACCCATCCCGAACCGCTTTGCTCTCTGGAATTAGGCCAAGTACAACCGGTGTCTACGATAATGGCGATCCTTACGAACTTGCCGTCAACAACAAGCAATCGCTCGTAACCCAATTCAAAGATGCTGGCTATGAAACGCTAGGAATGGGCAAACTGTGGCATGGTGGACTTGGATTTTCAAAGCAATGGACCAGCACAGGTGGTCCCGATGGGAATGGGCACGGAAAGCCAAAGGTTGACGATCGAAGCATCGGCGGGATTAAGTTTGGAATCATCGATGGAGATGACACGTCCGTTCCTGACACACACATCGCGGACTATGGTATCGCCGAATTAAACAAAACCCACGATGAGCCATTCTTTCTGACCGTCGGTTTTCATAAACCGCACATGCCTTGGAACGTACCCAAGAAGTATTACGATATGCATCCGTTAGATTCGATTGAATTGCCTCCTACCAAACCAGGGGACTTAGACGACTTGCCGGCAGTAGCGGTCAGAATGGCGCACTCGTCCGGCGATCACGCAGCGGTCCTTGCATCTGGGCGATGGAAAGAAGCCGTACAAGCGTATCTTGCCGCTATCAGTTACCTTGACGGCCAAGTCGGTCGAGTATTGGGCGCTTTGGAAAAATCGCCACATGCATCCAATACGATCATTTGCTTGTGGGGTGATCACGGTTGGCATCTCGGCGAAAAAGAGCATTGGCGCAAATTCGCATTGTGGGAAGAGGCCACCCGTGCGCCTCTTATCTGGGTTGCGCCGGGTGTTACTAAACCAAATGGTGTTTGCAATCGTACGGTCGACTTCATGACTATTTACCCAACGCTTTGCGAACTTTCAGGAATTCCTATCCCAGATCATGTCGTTGGGAAATCCATTCGCTCACTACTGTTGGATCCTAACTCGGCATGGAGCGACGTAGCCTTGACCACGTTTGGACAAAACAACCATGCGGTCCGAGACGAACGATGGCGATACATTCGTTATGCGGACGGTAGCGAGGAACTCTATGACCACAACAACGATACTTACGAATGGACGAATTTGGCATCGAAACCCGAGCACAACGCACTCAAGCGGCAGCTTGCAATGAAATTCCCCACAATCAATGTTCCTGCAGTCAAGGAAGAGTCGGCTGGTAATGAGAACCAAAAGCCCAAAAAGAACGGTGGCAAGAAACCGAAATAGGATTGCGATGTGGCGAACCGAACAAGTAGAATTTCCGTTGATGAGTTTTTCCCGTAAAACGCGCGAACGATGGTTTTGTTGGGGCCATTTGCTTCCTGCGTTGCAGTTTAGATCTATCGAAAGTAACGAAACGCCATGGCAAAACGATTTCTTCCCCTTTTCTTTGCTTCCCTCTTAGGAACCAGCGTTCCAACCTTTGGTGAGGAACTCACCGAAAAGCTGATACCAGACGGAATTACACGAAGGCTCGGCGGTTATCGTCCGTTGCGTGCGGAGATGGATCTTTCCGCTGACTCCATCAAGAAAGTACCTGACTCGTTGGTCGCTCCCAAGTTTGGCAAATTTCAGATTGGTGAAAAGAGTTGGCTTTTTGCTTTGGATGAACCAGAGGACGCACCCGCAAAGCTCTACGTCGATACCAACGGCGACGGCGACCTGACGAACGACCCCGAGTCAAAATGGGACGCTCGAACGCAAAATGGAGTTACTATGTATAACGGCTTGGGGAAGATTGATTTAGGCTCAGGAAACATTGGCTCGCTTGGACTTTATCGATTCGACCCTAAGGATGAGGGACGGGCCCAATTGAAGAACACGATGATGTTTTATTTGGACTTTGGTTTTGAGTACACTTTTAAGCTCGATGGAAAAGAGTTCTCGACCTTTATTGCAGGTTCTGCCGACGAGAATGCACGCTTGCCGATCGACCGGGATGGGAACAAGAAGATAAGTCCACGATTTGAAACGGCAAAGTTAGACCAACCTTTCAACTTCACTGGTACCACCTATGTGTTCAAGCTCAACAACGAAAAGTTAACGTTATCGAAAGCCGACGAAGCCATTGAGGCAATGAAGATGCCGCCAGATTTGGAAGTGGGCAAGCCAGCACTTGAATTCACAGCCACGACGATGGACGGAACATCCATCGATTTTCCCAAACACTATGCTGGAAAACTGGTCATGTTGGACTTTTGGGCCACTTGGTGCGGTCCATGCATCGGCGAGATTCCGAACATGAAACAGGCTTACGCGGATTGGCACGAAGAAGGTTTCGAAATTTTGGGGATTAGCTTCGATCGAGCCGACATGGAAGAAAAGATCAAGGCGTTTCTTGAGGAGAAAGAGTTACCTTGGAGCCAGATTTATGACGGCAAGTATTGGGATGCAACACTCGGACTAATGCACGATGTGAGCGGAATCCCGTTTGTGCTTTTGGTGGATGGGGACACACACCAGATTTTGGCAACCGCAAAAGAACTTCGAGGAAAAGGCTTATCTGATTTCATCGGCGAACAGCTCAAAAAGAAAAAGGAAGCAGGGAAAAACTGATTCCCTCACGAGCCAACAAGGCCATCTCACCCGGAATTCAAACCGAAGCGGTACTTGCCGTGCATGGCTTTGCAAGCAAGCGGCTTTGGATGTTACCGCTTTGTCTTCGATTGAATGGCGAAGGCTATTGTGTTGAAAACTGGGGGTACCCAACGCTTCGGTCCAGTGTGACTGTGCATGCGGAGAATCTTCGCGCTTTCATGCTCGAATTGGAGACAAGGGTCCAGCGATTTCATATCGTCGCGCATAGCATGGGTTCCGTTATCGTCCGAACGGCGCTCCAGGGAAGCCGAATGGATTGTATTAAGAGGATCGTGTTCCTCGCGCCACCCTCGCGTGGATCTTCTGCCGCAACAATCGCTGGCAAGACCTTTGGGATAGGTCGTCTCTGCCCACCATTAACAGAATTGTCGACGGCCCCTGGGAGTTTTGTCAATTCAATTGAGGACACACCTGATTATGAGATCGGTGTCATTGCGGCGAAGTACGATTTGTTAGTGTCGGTAGACAGGACCCATCTAACGTTCGAGAGTGACCACGTCGTGCTCAATGCAACCCACAATTCATTGCTCTTCTCGAAACAGGTGTCGCACCAGGTTTGTCGTTTCTTTGAAACTGGATGTTTTGATCACGTGTAAAGGTACCCCATAGCCTGCAAGCACCACCAATCCGCTGGTCGAGCCTGCGGTATTTAATGGGTGCGTTTACGCCAATTTTGCGGCCATGGCCGTAACTTAATGGCCGCAGCCCGCCGTTTTATCTGATTTCCAGCGTACCGCTTGATCGATAACGAAAATTTGAGCGTGTCGATAGCCAGGATGGCATCGTTATCTCAGCATGGATTGCAAGTCGTCAGATCGGACAAGAATACTGCCGTGCTCCTTTACCGCGAAAGAGTCCGATTCGCATCTCTGTTGCTCCACCTCTGTTTGCTTGTTTGCATCACAGGTTGTCTCTCGACCCGCGTAAATTGGCGAGAACCGAAATATGCACCGTGGCCCTCACAAAATTCTGTCACCAATGACGGACGCTTGAATGAAGCGGAAGTGCTTTACGGCAAAGCTCTTCAGCAAGAAGAAGAGTGCTGCGATGCATGCGTCGATCTGTACTATTCTGTCGCCAATCTGACTGCAGAGAATGCACCTTGCGCGACTGCAAATTGTCGCAAGAGCCAATTGCACCGCTCTGCGATGATCAAGCTCGTCGTGAATGGGCAACGTTTTGGACGACTTGACCCAAGGACTGGGTTAACGGTCTATCGAAATGGCCTGTCGGACCTGATCCAGATTGAGCGACATGGATTCGTTTGGAATTCCGAGGACTTCTCGTCCCTTTCACCGGTAGGCGAATATTCGACAAACGCATTTCAGCGACGATATCGATCGCCAGGAGTTGGGATTCCGATGGTTGTCAGCAGTGAAACCAATCCGAGACCATTTGGCACACCGAAACCGACGTTTCCAGCGACCCTTGTCATGCGAGCCGATTCCTCCGAGTTGGATAATGGAGAAAGCGATTGTCGACTCGAACTCTACGATCCCATGCGGGTCGACACCATCGACATGGCTTCTACAAGAGTCGCGATCGCAAAGGACGTTTCCGCAGCCGTGGCTTACCGACTACGAAATCAGCGCTCCAATATTATCAGCAATTTTGTGAATCCATCGCGATATCAAGGCGATTATCGACTCAGTATGATCGAACCCTATCAAAGGGGCAAAATCCCACTGATTCTCGTGCATGGACTTCTTTCCGATCCATTTACCTGGGTCGAAATGATCAATGAACTCTATGCGTGTCGGGGATTCGTCGAACACTTTCAGATATGGGTTTTTGAGTATCCGACTGGGCAACAGTTCTTGGCTAGCGCAGGCCAAATGCGCGAGCAACTCAAGCAAGCGGTTGCAGGTGTTGACCCCGATTGCAGTGATCCGCAACTGTCGCAAATTGTAATTGTTGGCCACAGTATGGGCGGGCTCATCGCCAAAATGCAAGTTGCCGACAGCAGCGATACTCTTTGGCGGTCGATTGCCAACAAACCGATTGATCAAGTTACCATGCCACAGGACATCCGTGACAGATTGCAAAGTGCGTTCTTCTTTACCGCGTCCACAAACGTGTCACGCGTCGTGTTCATCGGTACGCCACATAATGGCGCGAGTACTGCGTCGCGATTGGTTGGGAGGGTAGGCGCCGCATTGGTCGCCCAACCTCAAGAACTTAGCGATAAACACCGTGAACTCATCGAACGAAATCCAGGAGTCTTTTCAAGTGAGGTAACCAAACGTATTCCAACAAGCATCGATCTACTCAAACCCGACACCCCCATCCTAAACGCAGTTTCCGAACTACCCATCGACCATCGAGTGCGTTTGCATTCTATTATCGGTGATTCTCATTGGTCGCTATTTAAAGGGCGTTCGGATGGCATCGTACCCATCGATAGCGCTCGCGAAACTCGTGCGATTACGGAACGTTACGTCCGTGAAAAACACTCAGATCTGCACAAATATCCTGAAACAATCCAGGAATTGGTAATGATCCTCAACGAACATCTTCGCGAGATACCGACATTTCGGTAAATCACACGCGAGTGCGTAGTTGACTTTCAATTTCGGTCCGATTGAACCAAAGATAAAGTATTCTGGACTTGAGAGGAGGATGCGAGTCAAGGCCGGGATCCATTACATCAGGAATACGAAATAGCTCATGCTCCGGATTTTCCGCAATCATTTCCACCAGAGCTCGAACACCTTCCTCCGAGAACTGAACTCGTGTCGGATCTTGTAGCAGTGACTCCCAGTCCAACCGAGGGACAAACTGTAGTTGAGCAAGTTTTTTTGCCTGCTCCTCCAACTCTTCTGCTGCCTCTGCATCGGTATCGCTGTTCCACATATAGTGAAATAGACCACCGAGACTCATTTTCTGATTGGCGGCTCGCTCGCGAAGACTGCGATTGACCTGAGCCTCGATTTCATCGCGAGTGGCATGCCCGTACGGAATACTACCCAATACCGTTTCAACCAACTCTATTGGGTTAAAGTTGCCTGCTATTTTGGACAAGACGGCCTGTTGCAATACAGCACATTCGATCTCCGCACTTTGCCCCAACTTGAGAAGCCCGTTGATGGATGGCATAACCCCGCCCACCTGAGCTCCGAAGTCGTCGCAAAGGTATTCGATGGCGTGTGCGTTACGATCGTGAGGTAAGCCCGACAATTTCCACACGACAAGCGGTACACAGATCAGAATGAAGTAGCCCAAAAAATTGGCTAGTCCGAATCGTTGAACCGCAAAAATCGCAAGCAACGATCCAAGCGTTAACGTGACGATTCGAAAGCGATCGATCACTAAATAGTGCTTGTAGTAATGTCCCAGCTCATGACCGATGATATCCTGCAACTCCGCAGGTTCCAGTTTATGCAGTGTCTGCCGATTCAAAAAGATACCATTGAACCATTTGAAAACGCTTCCGAGCCCGACGTGCAATGCACCCGCATTGATCGAACGGCCTGCGGTGATATAGACCGAAAGCGAATCGTCGGACAACCTCAACCGATGAAGTGTATCACGATAGAGCGCGAGCAAGCGATGCTTGTCATATTGGCCAAATCGAGTTGATTCTCGAAGATCTTGGATACGCGTCTTTTTTTGAACGGCTTGAATGAGCAGCGAATAACCAAACGGTCGGACCATGTATCCGATCGCGATGGTCGCCATGATTGGTTGCTGAGCGACCCAATTCCAGTCGATGAAGATACCTACCAGAACAATCAGCAGTACCTCGACCACGAGCAATACCCATGCCTGGCGGTTCGCGCGAGCAAGTTGGTCGATCAGTGCCGAACGGCGCGGAACGTGAATATCTTGACTATCCGATTGCATACTGTGTGAGCTCCCGATTTCGTTTGCCCCCAAAGTCCGATGGAACTAAAACGCGGAACTGAACAAGTAGTTCAAAATGTTCACAGGTGCTTTGGCGCGTGTTTGATAAAAAACCTTGCCGGGGCCAGTGTATCGATTGATTAGACCCTCGCCTGAAAGAATCGAATCGCGAACACTTTCCGTTGCTTTCACCAATTGGTATTGGATCGAGTCTGAAAATGCAACCGCATAGCGATTGTCTAAAAGGAAAGTTTCTCCGTCGGATAGTTCTTTTTCGATGATTGCGCCGTATGTTTCACAAAATACGGTTCCGCTACCGCTTGCGTGCAACAGGAATAAACCTTTCTTGGACATGACACCTTTCACGCCACCGTATTTGATTTGCAAATGGCATTCACCCATGCTGGCCAAAAACGAACCGCGAGTCAAATACATACCCGACTGTTCCTTTAAATCGATGCACAAAATGTCGCCTTGGACCGAGGGAGCAAGCGTCAACACTTGAGCGTCTCGTTTTGCGAGGAACTCGGCAGTGAACATGCTCTCCCCACCTAGCAGACTTTTGGCACCGCTCAACCATGCAGACCTTGCCCCCTTGCGACCGACGGCCGCGGTGAGCTGCAATCCAGACGTCATGGACAACATACTATTGGGCTGGGCTACAACCGTTTCTCCTTGGTTCATACGAACCTGAAGGACGGAAAAAACGGGGGCATGCAGAACAGAGTATTCCATCAACGCACTGACTGTTGGGGAGCTTGTAAACGTCGTAGGCATACATCCGGTTGCTGGAATCTAGTCTTCAACGCCCGGAGCCATTCGTTGCTTGAGGAAATACCCGCCGATAGCTATTGCACCCAAAATACCTAGGAAAATAAAGAGGGCTACTAAGCGGGGGACACCAAATATCTCAGAGATGCTGGTGATGCATATGTCGTAAATGACGACTCGAATGAACCAACCAACAATCGAACCAATTCCACCACCACGTGCTGCGAACATTCCAAATCGATTCATCAAAAACTCCGCCTAAACAAATAGTTGTGCTTGCTGACTTGCCAATTTAGCATTGAACAGGTCGTTGGGAAAAAGGAAAAGAACCGCTCACCCGCCTTGTTGGCGTTATATCCTAACGTTGGCAAGTCGAGCAATAAAGAGATCAGCAGAAAAAATGCCACTTCTCGTTGAACCTGCCCCGTCCAGACTTAGGCCAGCCATGCCGAACGTTGTTCCACCAAGACTTCAAAGACATGTTGTCCGCACTATCCGTAGCAAGAGCTAATTTCTTGCTAGTTGGGGCGGATCGTAGTCCCGAAGGGACGAAACGATGTAGCCATGGGCGCGAGCCCATGGCTTCGGTAGCACGAACAACGGGGGAGCCCCGAAGGGCCGAAGGGGCAAAAGGGTAAGCGAATGCCCGAGTTCCTTTCGTCCCTTCGGGACTTCGCGTTGTGTTCTCGATGTTCCATGGGCTTATGCCCATGGCTATAACCTTTCGCCACTTCGCGGCCATGTCAGAGCGCCGCTTTGCTGCTAACAGAATCCTCATTCGACGATCTCCTGCTCGAAGACGTATCGAGGATCGAATTCGATTCGGTGCTTCTTCAACATCCCGAGGAACTCCTCCTCGAATGTTTTTGTTCTCCAACGAACATCTTCGCGCGGTGCACACATTTCGGTAAATCACACGCGAGTGCGTAGTTGGCTTTCAATTTCGGTCCGATTGAACCAAAGATAAAGTATTCTGGACTTGAGAGGTGGATGCGAGTCAAGGCTGGGACACCCCCGGCGCTTTCTGGTGTCCCTCGGTTTACCCCTCTACTAAAAAATGCTGACAAAAATATTCTTTTGTTGGCTGTGTCCCGACAGGCAGTCAAGAGTGGCGTACCGTTAAATTGCAGCCCCGCCCCATCTAGGGTAGGTTGTTGTCCTAAGCGCACCATTATCCGCACCGATTCGAGACCAAAATTAATTTTACCACGTTTGAGTTCAAATCGGTCCCTGGGCCAGCACAAGTGCAAGTGATCGCGAGCTGCGGAGGTTGGCTCATTCGATCGGCAGAGGCGGGGGAAGTAGAGGGCCGGATGATTGACTTACGCAAGGATCAACCGGAACTCGATGTCGCATTCGAAATGGAGCAAACTGGGGATGTACGTATCGAACTATCATCGGCGAATGGCGAGAAAATAGTCGGCGCAACAGTTTCAACATGGCCCAACAAAAAGGGTAAGTATGCTCAGGGGTGGATCGCATCGACTCGGCGTTCGATCGACTACGTTGAATGCTCGCTCAAGGGCGATACGTATTCAAGTACTCACGATGATACCAATCGATACTGCCAAATCTCCGATAAAGAGGGGATGGTGACGTTGCGAGATGTTCCAGTTGAAGGGGAGGAGTTGATCTTCGTCTCGCACCCGAAATATGACTTGCCGCATGGAATCGAAGAAGATTCAAACGGTGTCACATACCGAGTGAACGCGGGAGAAACGGAGGAACGCTTGCTTGTTCTACAGAAACGCGAGACGCCGAAAAACAAGGAAGATAAGTAATTCTCAGCGGTGAACTCGTTTTTTTCGACATTCCATGACCTCCCGAGCTCGTTGGGTGCGCCGTGCGAGCAAGTCTCGCGAATGACTTAGCAAATCATTCGATCTTCTTGGCGAACAAGCTCTTTGAATTGAATCGAAATGCAATTGCAAGCAAACCAAATCCCACTATCGGCAGGCACCACGGAAAGCGACTGTAGATCGTTCGACCCTCGATCAATTTGACGTCTCCGATGAGAACTCCGTTGGTTTGGACCGGCAATCGCGATTCAATTTCACCTAAAGGATTGACAATGCACGTCTCACCTGTCGATGCGCATCTCGCAAAATACCTCCGGCTCTCTAAAGCTCGCATTTGAGCTAATTGTCGATGCTGTGATATCGTGAAACGGCTTTCGAAGGCTGAGCCGTTTATCAGCGAAATCAGAAGATTTGCATTCTGAGCCACTGCATCTCGTGACGCCTTAGGCACCATGTCTTCGTAACAAAGCAGAGTGCCAATTCGAGCCCCAGTTAAACTTGCGAGCGAACTGCAAGATGATCCTGGTTGGATCTGTTCATCCATATCAAACAACTCTGTTAGGCCAGGCACAAAATCTTTGCACGGAACATATTCTCCAAAAGGCATCAAAAAGCGCTTGTTGTATCTTGCGACGATGGATTCACTGCAATCAACCAACATTGCAGTTACAAAGAGTTGCTCCGGTTGGTCAGGGTCTCCCACGTAGTTCTTACCGGCGAGCAAGACCTCGCACTTTGGGTTGGGCCAAGGACGAAGACCACGAGCCGGGCTGCGAGACATTCGAAAAACGCGATCGGAGTCGCTGAAATTGTCGAGTTGCAGTTCATAATTGCCACCGCTCGACTCCGGCCAACAAATCAAATCGACTTGATTGCCGATTGATGCGGTAAACTCCTGAAGTCTTGCCGGGCTCTCTTTGTAACTTGGGTCCACTTGGATTAATCCCAGGCGAACTTTTTTTGCACTCTCGCTTTGCGATTGCCAGTAGCTCCACGCTAGACCATTGTAGACGAAGTTGAGAGTTAGGAAGACGAGTGCTGGCGAAAGCAAAATGGTTGAAAGTCGGGCGTGAGTGTCGCGGCCATTCTTCTCAAAACGGCAAGCGATCCAAATCGCTCGGGCGGAAATTTGTATCATTCCTGCAATGGCAAAGACGACTAAAGTAGAGAAGCTGGGGCCGAAGATATCGACAGCCTGAATCGTCCACGGGATCGGCAGTAAAACGCACCCCATCTTCCATGGAAAAACGCCAGGCATAGTGTACTCAAGAAAAATGGCGCATGTCGCGGCTGCCAGCCATTGATATCGAATGTCTTTCGTGACACGCGCGGCAATCCAGTACCCGAGTGCCATCCTCAGCCCATCCCACATGATAAGCGGCGCTGCGACGAGAATTCCTAATCCGATACCGGACGAAAGTGTGTAAGCCATCGTCGCTGGTGACCAATGAAATGCAATGCCAACGGAACAGGTGCACCATAACCATGTTACGAGCAAGCTTGAGGTAAATCCGACGCGCGTTGATAGCCACAAAGCCAAGATTACCCCAATCACACCCAACCAAACCGCGCCGTCAACAAGCCAAGGCAATGCATTGAGGCATGTCGCCATCAAAATGGCGAGCGTATTGATGTAGCTTGAGTGTCCCGAAGCATTTTTTCGGGGATTGAGTTTCGGTTCAGCTGAGCCAGCAGACTGCGATGGAGTATCAACGGCCACGCCGGACTGAAGTTGATCCGCCAATTCAGAAGGTGTGGTAGTCAACGGGATATGATCGACCGGAATAAGTAAAGCGGAATTACGTGAATTCTCGAACACTGTTGATTGCTCCAACATTCCTTGATCCGGTTTATTAAAGAACCGGTCCCCATGCAATAGCCCAGGGACCGGTAATCGAAAGGTCAAAAACAAAACGGAACTGGTTTGCCTAAGTCCTAGTATGCGACCAATGCGCCAGCATTTGTGAAGGCATATCTCTTCGTTTGACCCTTACCGACTGTGACACTTGTATCGCCCGCTACGAGACCGTTTGATGCCACCAGCCTATACGTCCCAGCACTGACCTTAAAGTCGGCAGTCGCACCTGGATTTATCACTTTGCCACCCGCAGCTTCGATTTGTGCTTGGGTTGCATTAGGTGGAAGAGCAAGGAAAGCTGGCGTGGGGTCAACGGCGGCAGCGGAAACTGCTCCCGTGTCATTTCGCACACTGATCGTTGAATCCTTTTTCGTTCCGCCACCACCAGCGAATGCTGTGCTGGAGGTTAGAACTGCACATACTGCCATTACCAATAGAGCTCGTCTGTTAAACATGGTTTTCTCGTTTTCTGAAATGAAATTGTTCTGAACGTAAATTGAAGGTAACTAACTATGATTCTTAGTTGAACATCTGGCTGGTTTTCTCATCGCCTTTCTACGTCACCAACTCATCATGAACTGGCTACGTCGTAATTAGTCAGCAACTCCAAGTTGCTCAAAATATGTCTTCAATAACTTCGCGACCGTTGCGGGTACAGAGTGCACCCAGAACGAGAGAGTCCATCGACTCGCTCAGCAGCTGAGTATGTCCGTCCGCGAACAGAACGTTTACGCCTTGAGGATGGTGAGACAACAAATCGCCTAAACCGCCTCGATTGATCTTGGGTGCATTTTGTGAGAAACAGTTGCGTCCGCATGCCCAACGTCCCGAATGAAGCGAGTCGCGATCCACTGACTCGCCTACGCATATCGTTGTCGATAGACCATCGACCACATCGCTGATCCTTATCGACTGAGCTTGGGCTGTAGACGTGACAATCAACGAGCCGCATCCGAATGCTTGATGTGCAGCCATGCCGAACGGTAATTGCGTGAGTGCTGAGCCTTGAATGCCACCGTAGTCTTGCTTTCCGGGAAAATCTTTCGTGGCACTTGGGCATCGATAAATACTGATGTTTGTTAGTGCAACTTGCAAATTACTCGGTGCGTTCCACACCGCTTTGAGGTCCAATCTTTGATAGACGTTGGACTGCTCCAGGAACGGAAGGGTTTGAGTCGACCATGCGTGCTCTGTTCCATTGCGTGCTTCACTTCCTGCTGGGAGAGTACGTCGTGCACTCTCGAAATTGTGAATCGCAAGTCCAATGTTTTTGAGATTATTGAGGCACTGAGCGCGTCGAGCTGCCTCTCTCGCCATCTGTACCGCAGGCAACAGCAAGCCCGCTAAGACGCCAATGATGCTGATCACCACGAGCAATTCGACGAGAGTGAAAGCTCGCCTTGGTTTCGTTGCAGCTCCGTTCCGTTTTTCGCGATCTGATCGCATCCGTCGGCCTCAAGATGTGGTGAACTCAGGAAAGTCACCAAATCCTATCAGGCCAACTCGGCAGTGCCAAGAACTACACAGGAACGATCGACAGTGAAATGGGAACGCAACCGGAACGTTGCGACCAGCGTTACCGATTAAGTTGTCTCATTGCGCCAAACATTCAACAAAACTCGCGATCTATAATACCACTTTGTTAAGACTTGAAGAAGCTGCATGAAACCGGAACGCAACCGGAACGATGTTGGTTTTTTTCATCTCATCCATCGCATAGTGAATACGCTTCCACATCATTAGATCATAAGGATTTTTGAGCCTTTGCGGGGAATGGATGTCCAAAGAAAAGACTCAGCGATGGATTTTCCCCACAACAAAAGTTCCCCGAACAAAAAACATGGCGGCTGGCATCGCGATTGAAAATTCGGGTAAAATCTGCAACACAGCGATTCCTCCCACCCGTAGGTCAAGGTTCAAGGACTCACAATCGTGATTAACCACAGTGAAAAGTCAACTTTGCTTCGAACCGAGCAAGTTTGCGGTGAGCAAGTAAAATACTTCCGCCATCTACTAGGTTGGACCCAAGGTGAGTTAGCTCGACGCTCTGGCTATTGCGACCGTCTGATTCGCAAAGCAGAAGGTGGACGAACGCTTGCACTCGAAACTATCAACAACATAGCGGAATCTCTTTGTTGCAATGGTCTCCAGGTCTGTGCGAACGACCTCATTCTTTCACCAAAGCGAACGGTTCATGAATTGATTCGATGTGTTACATCCCGTTCAGTCGACGTGCGTTCGATCCACGCGATTACAGCGCAGGACTGTGAAGTTTACTGCCAAGCCGATGCACGAGTCCCATTCTCTGGGCGATGGCTCAAACCCAATGGACTTTACCGTTGGCTTAAGACGTTTAGCGAATGCGCCGAAGAAGTTAAGCGTGAGAACGCAGTTTTCGCTATCGATGAAGAAATGGCATTCATCCAATTGAGTTTGGCGTTTCGGCAAAAGGAATCCGTTTCGGAAAGCTTCGAAATCGTCATGGTGATTCGGTTTGCCGACAACAAGATCCAAAACATCCATGTGATCGCTGACGCATACAAGCTTTGCCTATTCTATTCTGGCTTTTAGTATGTATTGTATCTTTTGTCGGCCCAGTCCACGCAGTGCTGACCCATCGCCACGTTTGGCCATGT
>CAMBSL010000084.1 GCA_945870455.1 Pirellula staleyi DSM 6068
CTAGCCGCAGGCTCGGTCAATCCCAAAGACTGCGCAATCTCTTGGTTATTGAGTTGTTCGTAATGACGCATGAGGATGATTTCACGATCGTTTTCGCGAAGCAACTGAACAGCCGATTCAATCTGTTCGGCTAATTCCCGTTGCGTCGCAGCAGCAGCCGGTGTCAAGGCCTGGTCGCGAAACTGGTTGGCCAGCTCCATGGTCGATTGATCCGGAGGTCCCTTGCCCGATTGTGGCTGTTCGCGATCGATACTTCGCTTGGCAGAGACACGATGACGCCGGTGGGCATCGATAATTCGATCTTTAGCTATTTGCCGGATCCATAAATGAAACGGAATAACCGGGTTAGCTAAGTAGTCCTTTAGTCGACGATTTGCTTCCATCAAAACATCTTGGATAACGTCGCTCACATCCATCCGCTGCATGAGGCGCTGATCAAGACGCAATTGGATCATACGGCGCAGGGAATTTCGATGCCGGTCCATCAACTGCTCGACCGCCAACGATTCTCCACCTCGGACGTTGACAAGCAGCTCCGCAGTAACCTCACCATCCGGCCATATTGAGTTCGTCATAACGATTCCTAAGGAAATATTCTCTCACTTTCTATTCTAGCTGAAAGACCAGTGTTCGTTCCCGCTTAATCCTAAATGTGTCAAGCCGGCTGTAGTTTAGTCTATTTTTAGGGGCTTGTCGCTTGTCCCCAGCACCGCGATTGTTGAGCTGCCGAACGGTCCAGGCGTGCCGCTCACCGAGCAAACGCGGCTCGCACCCCAAAAGTCGTTATTCTAATTCAGGCAATCTGTCCAACGCAGCAAGTTCACCATCGGCGGAAATGTCCGTTCGATCGACGGGAGTAGATTGTACGGAAGGGTTCGAAAGCGCATATTGCCACCAGTAGCTGATACAATCGTTATAACTGTGAAACAGGACAAAGGATTCAGCAACCAATCTCTCTGACTCGACCCACGGTGTGTCTTGAACGAAAAATACGCTTTGGCAAAGGACGTGAAGTATGAAACAAACGTTGATTCTCGTCATGGCACTTTGGCTTGCTCCGCAAACGGTGCTCGCTCAAGCGAACTTAAAGCTCGCCACATTCGATGTCGATGCAACTCCGCCACTCGGCGCAGCGATGGCTTATGATCCAGTCAAACGCGTCGACGACCTCACGCTCCGTTGCCGTGGAGTCGTGATCCTGGGTGCGGACCAGCCCATTGTGCTGTGTGCAGTGGATTGGATCGGGATTGCCAACGAAGGTCACGATGTCTTTCGCAGCGAACTCGCCAAAGCAGCGGGCACGGTGTCCGAGCGAGTCGCCGTCCATGCACTGCATCAACACGATGCACCAGGCTGTGACTTCACAGCGGAAAAAATCATCAAGGAACTCAATATTCAGGGATACACTCGGTTTGAAGGAGACTTTCATCGGCAGGTTATTCAGCGAGCGTCGGACGCAATTCGGACGGCGCTTCCAAATGCGCAGCCGCTCACTCATTACGGCTACGGCGAGGCGGTTGTCCAGGAGGTCGCATCCAATCGGCGCGTGGATCGCAAACCCGACGGAAAAGTAGGAGCGATGCGTGGCAGCAGTTGTAAAGTTGCAAATCTCATTGAATTGCCTGAAGGGCTAATCGATCCTGTCGTGTCTCTACTTAGCTTTTGGAATGGTGACAACCCGATCGCCTTGCTCAGTTTCTATGCTTGTCATCCGCAGAGCTTCTACCGTTTAGGGATTCCTAGTCCCGATTTCCCAGGTATCGCCCGCTTCATTCGCGGCCAGGACGTCAACGCGGCCATGCATGTGCACTTCAACGGCGCCGGCGGTAATATCGCCGCTGGCAAATACAATAACGGCGCTCAAGCGAATCGGATGATCCTCGCTACACGATTGGCCAATGGAATGCGGGAAGCATACGAAAAGACAAATAGACAATCGATCACCGCAACGGACGTGGGATGGAAGAGTGTCTTTGTGAGTCTTCCGTTGTCACCGCATCTCGATGAAGCCGATTTGATTGCCAAGCTGAAGGGAACACCGCCCAAGGGCTATATTTCGTTTGCCGACCAACTCGCGTGGCTGCGACAGGTAAAGGCTGGTCGCCAGATTGACATCACTTGCCTGCGCATCGGTGGTACAAGGATGCTGCATCTGCCTGGCGAGTTGTTTGTCGAATATCAATTGGCCGCAAAATCCATGCGGCCAGACCTACATGTGATGATGGCGGCCTACGGCAACTACGGGCCTGGGTACATAGGCACCGCTGCCGCCTACCCCGAAGGTGGCTACGAGACCGGCGCGACTTCATCAAACGTCGCGCCCGAAGTTGAACCCATTCTGATGGACGCCATAAAGAAACTCCTAGAGGCAAAGTAGCCGATGCTTATTTGCCGGAACTTCGCGAGATGATGAAGGAGTTGGACATTGAATGGGTTAGCGTAAGGGGAACTGAAAAGCATCCCGGTGTAAAGCCTCGAATCATCATTGACAATTGCCCGAAATTCATCGGTGGAAAAAATATGGAGTCAAATTGCTATGTGTAAGTTCAGTAGGTCGTGGCGAAGCATGTGCGGTCTAGCCTTGGGTTGTTGTGCGTGGTTTGCGTTGATTGATTCGACATTCGCTCAGATGCTGACTCAGGATCGCCTAAACGCGTTCGTCCAGCCCTACATCGATAGTAAAACAATCGTTGGAATGAGCGTTGGGATCATCTACCAAGGTGAACGACAATCGCAAGGCTATGGCGTCAAACGTCGTTCCGGCACCGAGAGCGAGAAAGACAAAGCGAGCGCCCCTGATTCGCAAACGGTTTATGAAATCGGATCGGTCAGCAAAACGTTCACGGGCCTCCTGCTAGCGGATGCAGTGGTTTCGGGGCGAGTTCGATTGGATCAACCCATACAAGAACACCTTCCCAATTCGGTGAAACTCGATTCGCAAGCCAAGCAGCCAATCACATTACAACACTTATCAACCCATGTCTCTGGTTTACCCAGGCTCCCTACTAACCTACGAATGGACAATCCAGCAAACCCATACGTTAGCTACACAACCGACGATATGCATCGATTTTTAAATGAATTCAACCCCACACATCAACCTGGAGAACAGATGCTGTATTCCAATTATGCGGTTGGACTTCTTGGAAATCTTTTGGCTCGCCAGGCGGATTCAAGCTATTCCGATCTATTAAAGAACCGGATCTGCGTCCCACTGAAAATGAAAGATACGGTCACCGAATTGAGCAATGACCTTCGATCGCGGTTGGCTGCTCCGCATCTGGCGAACGGAACGCCGGCATCCAATTGGGACCTGAACACCTTCGTAGGTGCGGGTGGCATCCGCAGCACGGTGGACGATATGCTGAACTACATCCAAGCTCATCTAGATCCTCCTGAGAACGACCTGGGCAAAGCCATTGAATTAGAATGGAAAATCCATCAAAAGCCAATTCGCTCCGAAGACTTTGCAATGGGGCTTGGTTGGCATGTGGCCCGCGATGGGAATACGCGATGGCACAATGGCCAAACGGGCGGCTATCATTCGATGGTACTCATCGATAGGCGGTCCAAGTCCGGCGTGGTAGTGCTTTCCAATACGGCTACAGCTGAGGTCGACAGATTAGCAGAAGACTTGATTCGGTTGCTGGCAGGTAGCGATATCAAACCGAGAACATTTGACAAAGAACAATAGGCGAAGGTGTTCGGGGCCATCCCAGCCAGACAGTCGGCGGCATCCGCAACCGCCGTTTTCAGTTCTTACTTTACCGACAGACCAGCGGCCAAGAGTGCGTCTTGCAACGGACAACGTTCGCAACCGTGGCTGACGTACGGCGGCGACCGTCGTTATCTATTCGTTGGAAGGCAAACTGTGGCCGCCTCTTCAGCGAGTATTTCGTGCGGCATTGCCTTGCGAAAACAGTTTACAGGGTCTGACCCCACAGATGACCCTGAGAAAACAGTTTACAGGGTCTGACCCCACAGATGACCCCCAGATGACCCCGCACAGACGACCCCACAGATGACCCCGACCCCACAGATGACCCCGACCACAGATGACCCCGATGCTGTGGGGCGGGAAGTTAATCCAGCAAATATGGCACAACGAAGAAGAATAGACATAATTGTTACGTGGCAGAAAAGGTGTCAGAACCGTTTGTTTGATACGACCTATGCCTACACGACCGACCCCGCTGGCCAGACTTCCGCTGAGATAAGTAGCTTGGGACCATTGTCCCGAGCGAACCACTGAATAGATCGAATGGACGGGACGATGGTCCCATCCTATCGCTAGGGCACCAAAACAAAAAAACAAAAAAGACACAGCCGACAAAAGTCAAGGCAGTAGGCACATTCCATGTGCCGTCCACCTGGAATCCTGGCAAAAGCTTGACTGCGAACGGCACGGCGGAGCGTGCCTGCACCTTTTGTCGGCTGTGTCGAGCCTTGTGCCTGTCCTTTTTACGCTTAGTCCTTTTTACGCTCTCACAACTTCTCAGCGAAGCACCTCATGTGCAACCCATCTTACGTCCGTTGATAATATCCGAAGTAGGCTAAGTTGACTGATGCGATTTTGCGAATCACGGAATTGCTGTGCCTGTTTTTTCTAAGCCCTACGCCAACGGTATTCAACTCTACCGGGCTAAGTAGTTGATAACTCAACCCTGTGAACCTCGATCGAATTGGTCAGTACTTCGCCACTCGATCGCTCGACCCATTGAAAATGGTGGTGATCCACCCATCCAACCATTCCTATTCCAAACGACAATTCAGTATTAGGGTAACAGAAGTAGACAGGGTCACGCACGGGTCAGACCCGGGGCTTCCTGGATAAGCAGGGGTTATCCTTGCGATGCGGCAATGTTGCTAACTTACATGAAACCGCTTTTAAGTCAGGCTTAACGGTCAATAAAGCCGCAAAAACCGAAAATCAGCTAGATTTAAAAATACTTTTCCTTTAAATTAAGATTCTTGTCGTTTTTGTTTGAGCGTTCCGGGGTACGGGGCCAAGATTGCGTTGTGCCCTCGCAATGCATCCGAGTTTTTCTAGTCTGGAGAATGTCATTATGGTTCGAGTTTTTTCCAAGAAGAGGACCGGCTTTACGCTGGTCGAGCTACTGGTGGTCATTGCCATCATCGGTATTTTGGTTGGCTTGCTGTTGCCAGCGGTCCAAGCTGCACGCGAAGCTGCACGGCGAATGCAGTGTACGAACAATCTCAAGCAACTGGGATTGTCGCTTCTCAATTACGAGAGCGCGTATAAACGCTTTCCGCCGAGAAAAGGCGGAACAGGAACTGGTCTTGGTTTCGTCGGAACGAATCGCAGTGCGCACAACGGTGAAAGACTGTCGGCGTTTGTCTTTTTGCTCCCTTACTTCGAGCAGACTGCCCTTTACAATAACATCCTAGCGGGTGACCCAAGCGGAACGAATCCACTTGGCGTAATCGCACCTGGCGGTCCTGCCGCTTGGCAAAACTGGGTGGTTTGGCGAGTATCGCCAGGCAATTTGCTATGCCCGTCAGATGGACCGGTATTTAATGCACCCACGAATACTCAGCAGAACAATTATGCGTTCTCGATCGGAGACACCATTGTCAACGCGCGAGACAGCACGACGCCTCGGGGAATTTTCGGTTTGAGACTTGGCATCAAGCTAAGTGAAATAACCGATGGAACCAGCAATACGATTACCCTCAGCGAAAGGCTAAAGGCGAGTTTCAATCCTTCGCTCGCAGCTGCCAATCAATTCAGGAATCAAATTGGTATTTCAACGGGTGTTGCTGGAATGACCACCAATCCAGGCTTGTGCCTTACACGAAGCACTGGCGCCTTTTTTAATGCGGGTGTAACTGTCAAAGGACAGTTTGGATCTCTATGGACGGATGGTCAAGCGGAACGAGTTGGATTCAATACGGTTCTGGCGCCGAATGCACCGGGTTGCACAACCGACACAAACGCTTGCTGTGCGGATGCTGTCGACCTCGTATTGCCTCCTACCAGTCTCCACACTGGCGGCGTTAACACGTCCCGCGCTGATGGTTCTGTCCAGTTCATTTCCCAAAGCATCGACACTGGCAACATTAACGCTGGAATCGTACAGCCTACCTCCGGTCCAAGCTTGTACGGTGTTTGGGGTGCATTTGGTTCCAAGTCGGGCGGCGAAGTGGTTTCGAACGACTAATTTGCTTTGAGCAACCTAATAGTGCAGGCGATTGTTGTCGCCTGCACTTTTTTCTTGAATAGTGTGCATGTCTCCGCGGTAACTTTGCCGTGGTTTTTCAGTTGCGGTTTGATACATCGTTTTAGGATTTGAGTGATGATTCGTTCGAATAATTCTTGTGCTTGGGAACCGAAGTTCGTTGTGATGGGTTTACTCCTGGCATCGTTGATGCTGAACTTGGGATGTTTTGGAAACGACTCTGGTCGACCGACGACCTATCCAGTAACCGGGACTGTCAAGCTGAACGGCAAGCCCGTCGAAGGCGCTGTCGTGACGTTCCAACTCACCGAGGGCAAGGGGAATTCCATTGGCTCGACCGACAAGGACGGAAAGTTTTCCCTCTCGATGTTCCGACCCAATGATGGCGCGATCCCAGGTCAGTACAAAGTGTCTATCTCCAAGTTGGATGTAGAGCCACCCAAGACAAGTGCGTTGGTTCCGGGACAAATCAACAGCGGTGATCTGCCAGCAGAATATGCTCCTCCCGCCGCCAGTAGTGGAACTACGGGCACGGGCTCCACCGGTCCCAAAAATAGTCTTCCAGCTAAGTTTGCTAACGCCGATTCGTCCGGGTTGCGAGCGATGGTTGATGCCAAAGGAAACAACTCGTTTGATTTCGACTTGAAGTAGATTTGCCAGATTGAAAAAAGGTAGGTAGTGAATCCGTGGCCAACAACATCCAACAGAATTCGCTCTCGAAGTTCAAGATCGGTTGCTTGGCGGTTGCTGCGCTGCTTTCAAGCTTTGCATGTTCGCGGTTGATTTCCACCGAACCCACTCCATTCCAGTTGCCGTTGGAATTCGAAGATGTGCCGATGAATCCAAGCGGTGCCTACATGGCTCGTTACAAGGTCGCATTCCGCGATATGCTGTGTGGAAATTACGCGATTCACTTCGCGACATGCGGAGCTTTGCTAGGCCTCGCTCTGGGAGCATTGGGGGCGTCCAAGAACAATGCTTTGTCGAATGCCACAGCGATCCTCGGTGGAGTCGTTGGCGGGGCGTTGGCGGCAGGACTTGGAGGGTTTCTTCTCGGGCAGATTGCATCCTTGGGCATCGAAAACAACTGGGACACTACTCGATTTCTCGGTTTTCAGGTCGATCCATTCATTCAGACTACGCTGTTGCAATGCTTCATTTGGGCATGTGTTGGTAGTGGAATTGGATTGGGTTGCACGACACCATCCTTTTCGTTCACCAGAATCCTAAAAGGTATCCAAGGCGGGTTGATTGGCGGAGCAATAGCAGGCACGATTTACTCCGTCATTGCGGCTGTTTTCTTTAGCACTTCCAGTGCGATTGATTTAGTGCCCAAGGAACAAATGGAACGAACCGTATGGGCCATTCTTTGCGGTCTTAGCATCTATGCTGGTCTAGCCTTCGCACTTAAATCTACTCCTACGCCGGATGCGGCAACGGGTTTGTAGACAGCCTCTTCCATGAACTTACTGGACTCGGTGGCAAAGCCAGACCCGCAGACCTAAAGCGGTCAGCCTCTTTGAATGCGATCATGAAGCTCTCCGGGCAGGTTAGCCAGCATTCTGAAGGAGGAAATATGCCGAGGTCACTTCAGAGCGGATGATGCCGGTGGATTCTATCACGCTTTGAATCGCGGCAATCTTCTCGCGACAATCTTTCATAAGCAGGAAGACTATACTGCCTTCGGAAAAATGCTTTATGAGGCTCTAGGTAGTCTGGGTCGCGTGCACCGCATGTGTCGTTCGTTTCTCGATTCTGACATCCATGCCAACCGAAATAATATTAAATGAGCGGTAAGCTGCCATGATTGATTGCATAGAAAATTTGGATTGAACCACTTAACATAAAACGAGACTAAGCATGAAGCTTAACTGGAAAACAATCACTTGCTTGTTGTTTTCTGCGAACACCGCAGTGATTTGCACCGCTCAAGATGCGAGCGAACCCCTCCCAATGTGCGATGCCAAAGCCAATTCTGCAATGCAGTGCGACGAGTGGAAATCCGGTTTATGCAAGCCTGTGGGATGGGAGTTTAGCGGGTGGCTCAATGGCGGAGTCTATGCCAACAATCATTCTCCAGCAAGCCGCTTTAACGGCATCTACAATCAAACCGACTACGACGGTGTCATGCTCAACCAGGTCTACGGCGTAGCCGAGAAAGCAGTTGAGAAGTCGGACGCGAACATCCTTGGGGGCCGGATGGATGTGCTCTATGGACGCGATTTCCTACTGGCTCAATCGAGTGGCCTCGAAGTCAATCCCGATGGTAGCGGCGGGTGGAACAAACAGGACTTGGGACTTGCCATCCCGCAAGCCTACGCGGCCTTCGGAAATAAAGATGCATACCTGAAGGTAGGACATTTCTACACCCTCGTGGGATACGAAGGGGTACCGGCTCCGGTCAATTTCTTCTACAGCAAAAGCAACTCCTACATGTTTGCTGGTCCCTTCGTCCACTGGGGAGCAGTAGGGACTTGGGCAGCCACCGATAACTTGACTATCGATTCGGGACTCGTAAACGGTTGGAACGGGTTCGATCGAGTCAGCGACAGCGCCTCCTTCCTCAATCGTGTCACGCTCAATAGCGATGCGACTCGTACGAAACTCAGTTTTGGAATCATCACTGGAAACG
Organism: Pirellula staleyi DSM 6068; assembly: GCA_945870455.1. Lineage (GTDB taxonomy): Bacteria > Planctomycetota > Planctomycetia > Pirellulales > Pirellulaceae > JBKCUI01. The sequence continues at coordinate 8,833 of CAMBSL010000084.1, forward strand.
AAGCCAACCAGCAGACCACGGCATTCACCAACCGCACGCGATACAGCGCGATCCTAAGCCAAGATCTCGGCGAGCGAACCCAATACGTTTTCCACCATTGGCTGGGCACCCAGAATCAGTTTTTTGAAAACGGAAGCGGTGCAGCGTGGTACGGACTGGACCAATACGTTTTCTACACGTTGTCATCGCGACTGAAATCTGCGACTCGATTCGAGTGGTTCCGGGATGAAGATGGAGTACGATTGGGACTTAATCGCGGAACGAACCCAAACAAGCCGCCTTACATCGGGGATTTGTATTCCCTCTCGACGGGATTGAACTGGAAAGCAACTAACTCTCTGATCGTCCGACCCGAAATGCGTTACGATTGGTTTACTGGTAGCGGCAATCCATTCAATGACAACGCGTCGAAGAGCCAATTTGCAGGTGGCTTCGATGCGATCTGGACGTTTTAATCCTTTTGCTGTCTCGCAATCGAACTTAGCCAATACCGCCAGCCTGCATCAACCATCGCAGGCGCGGCGAGCGAAAGTGCTCCAACGACTTTGTGTCGCTGGGGCAGCAAGTTTGTTAAGTTGAATTGAGTCAAACCGAGTGAAACCGTGCAGCGAACTCGGCTCCTAGCAACGAGTGGATCCGAGTATGCACACAGCTATGCAAATAGCCCCGTATCAGATCTCAGAGAGTTTTCCGGCCAGACAGTTGGTGAGAAATGTCCGTTTTTGCTATGTCTTGCGCCTTGTTGTTCGTTTCCGAACGTACCACCAAATCCCAACCACTCCCAATACGCCAATGAGGACAGACGCTCGGTTAGCCATCTGGTTTACGAGAGAAACACTATCGTCAGCTCCCGGCGCCGTACGCTGCATCGAATCCAGTACAATAAGTGGGCCAACTTGACGTTTGCCGGGGCCCATAGATTGCGTGATCTCCTGCGTCTTGTAACTCCAAAAACGATAGAACCAGCCCGAGCCGCTTGCCTTCATGCGGGGATACCAGACCTGTTCGACTTGGGTCCCAGTTTCTGCTTCGTTCCCCGCCTGGCTTGCTGAGCCTTGAGCTCGATCGGATTCCTGCAACCAACTGGGAATTGAGATGGAGACGCAGGTGACCGGGTATTCTTTGTAATAGACCACTGGGTCTTTGTCCGTCTTGATTTCGTACGAGCGATCACCTACATCTGCCATCACGTCCAATTGGTAGTACCGGTTGGTTCCAAGAAGAGAGACCTGAACGGGATCGACGACTCGTATCGAGGAAATGCGCACAACTCGCATGTTCATAGACATTCGCTCTAGTGTCGGCTTCGAAGCCCCTTTCTTTGTTTGTCGCAACGACTCCAGCAAGTCCGTGATCTCGCGAGGTTGATTCTTTTTCTCGGTCGCGGTGTTATCCGAAATATAAGGAGCCTCGTTCGCGAGACGCAACAACGCAAAAAAGGGTTCGTACTCTCGCTGCGAAAGTGGCTTGATCGGCTCGGTTTCCATTTCATGAATCAAATCTCGCCACCCTAAATCCCATCCATGATTTAAGAGAAACCGTTCGGGTGAAGAGAGCTGCGGTATCAGCCCCTCGTCGCCCTGAGCACCATCCGCATCGTCGACAACACTTTTTCTCCACTCAATGGTGCGTGCCCAAACGAAATTCGTGTCCGATCCCTTAAGGCGAACTCCGCTCAAACTACAAGGTTGACGAATCTCAACCAACGGTGATCCGTCGGGCAACAACCACGCCGACGGAACGGACATACAAACCACCGAATGTTCGCTCACGTTTTGGGTCGCAGATGAAGTCGTCGCGTCCTTGGACTGAATATGGCATCGATACACGAACGAATGCTCGAGGGTCGGCACAATTTGACGATCAACCTTGAGACGTTCAACTTTCGTGACGAGCCCGGACAATCGCACAAGCGCTGCGTTGTCCGCGATCGGCCAGTTTGGTTGGCTTTTCGTTAAAAGTTCGACTTCTGGAGATAGTCTCTCTAGCTCCAAAAGTGGCTTGAGCACCATCGATATGTTTGACCCATGGAAGCCCGATTGCAGGAGTGACTGATCCAGCTCTTGGAGTGTTAGCGCAAAACTCTTTCTCAGAATCGCGAACGGAGTCATGTAATCAACGGGTGGTGACCAGGACGGGCCTTTTCTTGTCCAAGAAGCCGAGAACTCGATCCATGGAACTTCGGGAGGATTACTCTTTGCGTTTCTCGGACCAACATAAGCAGCTAGTATCACGGGTCCAACTTCGGCCCCTCGTTCGGAAGCGTATGCAATCCGCTTGATGAAAAAACCGCAAACGACAACTTGCGTTCCTTCCACTATTTTCGTGTTATTGTCGACGTTCGAAACGGGCACTGAGACACAAACGGGTTGATTGCTTGCATCGTTGGGCCTGATCCATACATCTTGATAAGACCATTGGCCGAACCCTGATTTCTCGATCGATTGCTTGCGATCCAGCTTAACAATCGTTCCCTCAAGATGAATCGGTCGCCCACGAATCGAATGGCTTTCGGAAACGATTTGAGGGACATTCACCTTGGGAATACTAGCGAGGCTAGTTTGGTTGTTTGCCAATAAATCGCGAAGCAAACCAAGCCTTTGCCACGTTCGGATCACGGTGCCATGTTCCTTTGGCCACCAAGGCTCACAATCGAACACTCCCTCGAGAAGTTTCGAGTCCAATGCAAGCTTTAATCCACGCAACATCTCATCCGATTTGTCCAGCAACCCGCCCACGGCGCCGGTCCCGAACAACTCTTCATGCGTGTTCAGCCAGACGATGAACCGGGGGATTGGCGATTCGTCAACCTTGGCCTGTTGGTCCTTGGCCTGTTCGTCCAGAAAGAGAGCCTCTGCATTTTGCGATTCGATGGTCGACCATTGCGATAGCAGGATTTGCGAGTCTGTGAACCAAGACTGCAATTCGGACAACTTCGCTGTCGAATTGTCCTCCTCAGAGGGTTCGACTGTTTTCGCAAAGAATTTTTGGGCGAGCGATGCAACCGTCGAAGGGGACGCGCGCTTTAGCAGCGTCTCCCAAATTAGACGGTTTATCTGGACCTCTTGACTCGCTGTTTCGAGGGCGATGGATTCGTAAATCCATTCGCGATTATCGAGGTTAGATACAAGGGTTGGTTCATGGTAAATGCTATCGATCGATTGCGGATCGGAGCCTTGGTTCGGATTAGGCAAGAGTCCTATGGCGGTAGCAACCTGCTCCACTTTCTTGGTGTCGGATGTTTGCTGAATGAGCACCAGCACCAGCGCGAGCAAGATGATCAAGGACACAACGCGGCGTGTTCCACTCGAGCGAGCATACGCGGTTGACCGGCTATGACTTTGGCCATCAAGGCTGTACCAACGTTCGCGTTTGTGTCTAGACATAACTATCTGGATCCTTCGAACCGAGCGAAATACTTGCGAGCAGCTTCGTGGTACGGCAACCCTTGCCAGTTGGCAGCCTGTTCGACCGGAATGAATCCGTCTGCCTGGAGTGACTTTTCGTAAACGGCTTCAAGGCATGAATTGACCAATCGCGTTGAAGCGTCTTTTCGGACGACTAGCAATGCTGTTGTGGCTAATGTTTGGATTGCCTTCTTGTTCGATGTGCCATACACCGTATTGGAGATCTCGAACAATCGAAACATTGGTTCGTCAAGAGCCAGTGAAGCGGCATTGTCGATCGACAGCAACCGAAAACGGTTCTCCTTGAGCAGGTTCGCTATGCCTTGTTGTCCAACTTTGATGACGGCGATAATTGCGTCTACATTCTCGATACTGTCAATATGTGTCCAATCGCTTTCCAAAACCGTACTATTTTCGGAAGTCACTTTGAAACGTTTCAGCAATCGCGTTGCCGCCTGTCGCGTCCCCGAGTCTTTAGAACCCATCACGATTCGCTTCCCAACTAATTGATCAATGCTTTGGATGCTTGAGTCGCCAGGTACTAAGAAATGAACGGCTTCATAGAAAAGCGGTGCTACAACCGCAACTTGATCCGAACGCACGGACGACTCTTGCATCAATGCCATGTGCGCCTGGTTGTTCTCGAGCTGACGGAGGTTTTCCAAGGACCCATCGGTTGCAATAACTTGCGATACTCGCCCGCTGTTGATTTGCATTCGCTCGGCCAACTTGCCTGCCAATTCATAATACATGCCACCAGGCGTTCCAGAGGCGATCGTCAATCTCCGCGGCAAAGACGTGTCCCGCCAGTACTCACTCAATGTCCCGCCAGCGAGCCAGAGCATGATCGCTCCGAAACCCACCGCCATCATTACGTTTTGGGCAATGCGTTGCGAGCGAGTTGGCTCAACGTTTTGAACTCCAGTAATGGCGGCCACCAGCGGGACGTGTGCCAACCAATGTTTGGCTTGTCGCAAGAAAGATGGCGGGCGAGCCTGGATCGGGACTCCACGGTAGAACCGGTCCAGATCGTCCGCCAATTCACCCGCCGAAGCATAACGTCTCGCGGGCGATTTCTCTAAACATTTCGTGACAATCGTGTCGAGGTCCGTGTGAATATTCGGATTGAATTGTCGAACGGTGGGTGCGGGCCGATTGATGACTTGCATGATCGTCTGCAAAACAGAATCGGCTTGGAACGGCGGCTTGCCGGTCAGCAAAGCGAACAAGACAGCCCCTATCGCATACACATCGGTCGAAGCACCTTGATCGGCATTGTTTCCGGCTGCTTGTTCGGGCGACATGTAGCTTGGAGTTCCCAGCATTGCACCGGTTGCCGTAAGGCCTTTGTCGGAGTCCATTTGTTTGGCCAAACCAAAATCGGTTACAACAACATCATCCGATTCGTCGATCAACACGTTAGCCGGCTTGAGATCTCGATGAAGCACCCCTTGTTCGTGGGCATAATCGATCGCGCGGGCTACATCTCGAACATATCGAACGGCTTCTTTCGGCGACATCGGTCCAGACACGATTCGCTTTGCGAGGTCGGTCCCCGGAACATAGTCCATCGAGAAATAGTGATGGCCGTCGATTTCGCCACAATGATAGACAGTTACGATATTCGGATGAGTCAAGCTCGCGGCACTTCTCGCTTCGGTGTAGAAACGATTGACTTCTTCCTCGCTGGCCAAGCAACCCGATCGGATCATCTTGATGGCAACACGGCGCTCCAGTTGCACTTGATATGCCAAGTAGACCACTCCCATTCCACCGCGACCAAGAACGCGTTCGAGGATATAGTCTCCAAATCGATAGGGCAGAATCGATTGAGCGTTATCGGGGTTGGTTAAACTCGTTAAACTGAAATCGGCTTGGTTCGTTTGCGGGGGCAAAGTCGAGTCATTGACGGAAATTTGCGTTCGACGGTTCGGTTGGCCGTCCCTTTTCGAAGCGGAAGGTGCTGGCGGCATGATTGCGTCAGGAGTTGGCTCAGCATTATCTGCATCTGCTCGTGCATTCGGAACGTAATTTTTCGAGGCTGAACGGGCCAATTCTCCCAAGGTGGGGCCGGCCATGTTTTCGATCCAGTCTGCCGCGTCGAGCAAAGTCCTTAATTGAGGGGCTAGATCGGGGAATTCGGCCAGAAAGGAGTCGCGATCTTCTACTTTTCCAGCATCAAAACGACGCATAAACTCAAGCAACGCTTGGTCCAGCTTCATCTCAACGCCATCGTCCGCAGGATCAGACATACTGGTTTTCGCTTCGGGGGTCGGACAAAAAACTCATAATAAAGAATACACGATTTTCGTCGAATTTTCAGCTGCCACTTGTCGACCGCTTAAAATTAGGGCTCAAGGGAGTCGAAGGCAAATCGAGTCTCGCGTTCCAAAATGTCTCAAAAACGAAAAATAAAATGGCAATTACCAATACACCAACGTTTCGCGTGCTTCTTCAGAAAGAACAATTGGTTTTTTCATCAGCTCATTTCATTACGTTTGCGGGGGATATCTGTGAATGCTTGCACGGACACAACTACGGGCTGCGAGCAGAAGTCGAAGGCAGCCTGGACGAAAATCGCTACGTCATTGACTTTATTGCATTCCGCGACGCATTGTCCGAATTGGTGAAGCAACTGGATCACCATATGCTGCTACCGACAATGCATCCGATGATCCAAGTGGACGAGCAAATCGACGAAGTGACGGTGCGATTCCGTAAAAAACGGTGGGTCTTTCCTCGCGAGGATTGCATGTTGTTGCCGATTGCCAACACAACTGCCGAAGAAATTGCTTGGTGGATTGCAACACAGCTCAAGAAAAAGCTCTATTCACAAATTGGTCCTCGCTTGTCGATACTTGAAGTTAGTGTTGATGAAAATCATGGACAGTGGGGATCGTGCAGGTTGCCCTGGATAGAGTAAAGAAAAACGTAGGTTGGATGGCCAGCTGCGATCCAAGCGGCCTTTTCGTTGGTTTGCAAATTGCCAATGCGAACCTTCAAAGCTGATCCCTATGGACGAGTGCTGGGAAGAGACGCAACCAAAGTCCGGCGACAAGCAGCGTTCCCAGCCCACCGAGGACGACCGAGGGAACGACTCCAAAACCAGCTGCCATAACCCCAGATTCGAATTCGCCGAGTTGATTCGACGCCCCAATAAACACAGAGTTCACGGCGCTGACTCGACCTCGCATGTCGTCCGGTGTTTCAAGTTGAACAAGCGATTGACGAATAACCACGCTTACGCAGTCGGCTGCACCGATCACAATCAGGATACCAAACGACCACCAGAACGAAGTTGAAAGGGCGAAAAGAATCGTTCCCACCCCAAAGATCGCAACAGAAACAAACAGACGTCGCCCCACGTTCCGCTGAAGTGGATGGCGAGATAAAAAACAAGTCATCGCCAAAGCTCCTATCGCTGGCCCAGACTGCAAAAGGCCGAGGCCTGCAGGACCCACGTGCAATATGTCCTTCGCAAAAATCGGAAGCATCGCCGTTGCCCCTCCGAACAACACCGCGAACAAGTCCAACGAAATGGCTCCAAGAATGATAGGCTGCGACGCGATGTAGTGAATACCGGCCAGGAGCGATTCGCTTGAACGAACTCTGACGTTTGCGATCCGAATAGCTGGCATGGTCAGCATCATCGAGCACGCCACAATGAACAACGCGGCTGCAACCCCATAAACGGCTGTTACCCCAGCCAGAAAAATGAGCCCGGCCAATGCAGGGCCCCCAATGATGGCAATTTGAGTTGCGGCAGTCGACATCGCTAATCCGCGTGGGAACGCTGATTCGGGAATAACATTCGGCAGCAACGATTGCATCGTCGGCATTTCAAACGCACGGGCTGACCCAATCACGGCAATCAATCCGAAGATCGCTTCTCGGGACAGGATGTCCGACCAACTTCCAAATGCAAGGAGGGCGCACGCGACCATCTGCACCAAGGTGCAAAGAAAAGCGATCCAGCGACGATCATATCGATCCGCTACAGCCCCAGCCCATAGCGTCAACGCAACGCGAGGACCAAACTGGACAAGTCCGACAAATCCAAGGTCGAGCGGATCGTGTGTTAGTTCGTAGACGGACCAGCCCGTTGCAACAACCTGCATTTGATACGCGCTCATGGAACAAACACGGGAGGTCCAATAATGCCGAAAGGGGCGGTATTGAAAAAGAGATCCTGTCGGTGTCTCGGAAGAAGCATTAACAATCATGCTTGTGGGTTTTGCAGGTGAAGGGCCTTCTCGTCTTCGTTGTGCAACGCTCCGCGTCGCAGGAACCACGACGGCGGTGCAGCGTGCGTCCTAATCCGCTCTCTACTTTACCAATTTTTCGGATCCGAGTTTTGAATCGCTCACTCGAATCTGAGTAGGGTTGGTCTCGGGCGTGGACGAGGGCGACGAAGAATTCACAAGTGCTTCATCGCTAGCCTTGCTGCCGAATAGCTTGTTGGCGAACAGATAATTGCTCCGGTGGTCGACTCCGTTCGAACGCTGTGCAATGTGCATCTCATCCGATTTAATACCGAACGTTCGAATGCGTTTTCCCGCGAATCGAGTCCCCTTGTAGATGTTTCCATACTGCAATGGACCGACCCCCAGTATCCACGTATCGCGAGCGCTGCTGCCCGCCTGCGTGATCCCCGATTGCCACAACGGTTCGCGGGTTTCCCGATCGTATGCAAAGACTGCGACCTTAGCTGCGGCACTCTTCATTTCCCTTTTGGCAACCGATAGTTCCGGGATAGAAGGTAACGTCGGAGTTCCTGGTATGACACTCGATGCGCTGTTCAAAAAATTGTTCGCGGGGATCCCGTAGGTAACACTGTGACCGTCCGTTCCCAATGCGCCACATCTTGCCTCACAGATGACTTCCGCAAGTTCACGCGTATCGACCAACATGCAACCTGCGGCGGTCAATTGCTGCCTCAAGCCGCTGATCACATAGTCTGAATTCACAAGATTTGCAGGCATTGCAACGCCCGGAATAACTTTTCCTGCCCCCACGACATACGTTGTATCCAGAAACACCTTGTGCCCGGATAGTGCTCGGAAGTCCATTTTAGAAAGGGTCGAGTCAACGGCGTCGGACATCAAAAGTTGCTCAGTCGCCGTAAAGGACTTGGTAGCACCGCAACCCAAAAAACTCAACAAAAGACTCAACGTGAGCGACCAGCCAGTGGCTGCACTCATGGTGAACATCAATTTGTGGAGGGGGGGTGCGAACGTCATTGCTTGCGTACGGTCCGTGGATTTCGTGTTTGGGGAGGGTGGAACCCGGGTGGGGAGTTGCCCGTGGCGAGACAATACCTGTTAAGAAAGGAACGGGGAAGACAATCGTGGCAGACTGGGGGGATTGGGTGGAATTACTCGTCATCATTGATGTTTCTGGCCGCCGCAATCACAATGGGGTTGGGCAATTAACGAGAATGCCTCCCACCATCCACTCCCTCCATCAATCGCAAACGACACGATCTCTTTGATGCATATGCCTTCGCCTTTCAAGCCACCCGCGTTTCGCGCAGGGTTCGTCTTAGCCTTCGCCGTTGCGCTCGCGAGTGGACACGGATGCAAAAAATCGGAAACCGTCCAATCCTCCGAACCGCCAAAAGAACCAGTGATTCAAGGAACTGCCCTCGAAATTGGCGAAATCATTTGGCCCAAATTGATCAAGTGCCAGGGGACCTTGATCGCGGACGAAGTCACAACCGTGGGTTCTAAGGTTTCTGGACAGGTCGCGAGTGTTCCCGTCGATTTGGGGGACATCGTACCCATGGATGCACTGCTGGTTCAGTTGGATACCATCGAATTCACGCTGCAAGCCCAACAAATGGACGCGCAGTTGTTGCAGGCAAGGTCGGCCGTGGGCCTGAAGCCAGGTGATCCCCTCGAAAACCTAAATCCAGACAATGCGCCGCCCGTCCGCGAAGCCAGAGCGGTTTGGGATGAAGCCAAACAGGCGGTGTCGCGAATTCGTCCACTCTCGGATCGCAACGCAGTAAGCGCGGCCGATCTGGAAGTTGCCGAATCGTTGGAACGGGTAGCTTCGGCTCGTCACTCATCCGCCCAAAACGGCGTGAGAGAAAAGATCGCGATGATCTCAGTTCAGTCGGCTCAGCGAGATTTGGCGCACCAGCGACTATCGGAAGCGACCATTCTCGCTCCCTATGACGGAGTTGTGGAGTCGCGATACGTCTCGACGGGCACTTATGTTCAGGCAGGCCAACCGCTGATGACTATCGCCAAAACCACCACACTTCGCTTTCGAGGGAGCGTACCAGAACGCTACGCTCAAAATTTGCGAATTGGCCAGGCGATTGACTTGCGATTCGATCTAAGCGATCAAGTGCGCGAGGTTGCCATTTCCAGGATCAGCCCAAGCCTAGACCCGATAAGCCGTTCCTTGGTGTTCGAAGCCAGCATCGATAATTCGGACGGATCGCTTCGAAGTGGTCTGTTTGCAGAGGGTGTTATTGCAGTCGAGCCGGATGCCAAAGGGATCGCGATTCCATTGTCCACGTTGGTGCGTTTTGCGGGCGTCGATAAGGTCTGGAAGATTGTTGACGGGAAAATAAAAGAACAAGTTGTTGCGTTGGGACGCCAAGAAGGGGATCTCATCGAAATCCGATCAGGCGTTGCCGCCGGCGATCAGCTATTGCTGCAAGGCAAAGAAGGCAAGCAAGGCACGTTCGAACCGAAAAATTAGACTGAGTAACGGTCCGGGGAGAGGCGGTCCAAGGGAATCTTGGTCGGTATCCCATGGAGTATTTGGCTGACAAGCTCCCCGGTGATTGGGCCAAGGCTCAATCCCATCATCGCATGTCCAGTCGCGATGGTCAGATTCTTCCAGGCCTTTGTTCTTCCGAGGTAGGGTAAACCGTCTGGAGAAACAGGCCTAAGCCCGCACCACGGCTGGATGCCTTCGAAATGCTGGACGCGAAACCTGGGCATGAATTTTGGCACACTTTTGACGATGCCATCGACGCGGCGTGGATCGATGGATTGATTCAGTTCTCCGATCTGCATCGTTCCACCGAATCGCAACGCACTACCCATCGGAGTTATTGCAACTTTTGCCTCGCATAGGATCGAACATACGTTTGGAAGTTCAATCGGGTTGGGAAGAGTTAGCGAGTAACCTTTACCCGGCTGCAACGGCAACTGAATTTTCAGAGAATGAACGAGCCCTTCGGACCAGACGCCACCGCAAAGAACAAACTCATCCGCTTCGATGTCACCCTGATTGGTCTCGATTGCGTAAATGGAGTTGCTGCCTGCTTTCCAACTCTTAACTAAGCAATCGGTTTTGAATACGCCACCTAGTTTCGTGATCTCATTTCGCAAGGACTCGAGCAACTGAGAGGGATCGAGGTGACAATCCTTGGGATAGTAAACGCTCCCTGCGATCGTCAACGTAACGTTCGGATCCAAGACGCTCGTTTCGTCCGCGTTGAGGACTTGAGCGGGAACGCCAAGATCGCGAGCTCGTTGGGCTAGATGAGCCTCTTCTTCGAGTGCTTTCTCGGTACAGCAAAGCATCAAAAGTCCCTTTTTGGCGAGCGAACATTGGATACCTTCGTCGTTCCATCGCACATACAGATCTCGAGATGCAAAATTGAGATCGCGTAGAAGCGGACTAGCCTCTTTGACTTGATTCGCGGTCGATGCCAAGTAAAATCGCAGACCCCACTTCATTAAGTCCCAACTGAGCCGTGGCTTGACATGGAACGGGGATTCTGGATCGAGCATCCACTTCATCGCCTGGCCGAAGATTCCAGGGGCAGCCAGCGGAACAAAGTGACTTGGGACAATCATCCCTGCATTTCCACGGGAGCAGTTGTCGCCACCCGACGCGAGCCGGTCAATGATTGTGACATCGGCCCCTCTTCGTAGACAAGCCAGCGCGGTCGAGAGTCCGATGATCCCACCACCGACAACGACGATTTTCAGGCTGGATACTGCAATCATTTTTTCGAAAAACCGCTTAGGTAAAAAAGAAAACCCCGCTCAACTGGCAGGGTTCTCGGAGTCTTCGAACGTATTCGAACGTATTCGAACGTATTCGAATTATTTCTTGGCTTCAACTTTCGCGAACTTAGCCTTGGCGTAAGCATCTTCGCCGAAGAGATTTGCGACCTTATCGTCGTCGGACATCTTTTCAGCCTTGCCTTTGCAGTTGTTGCAGCAGAAAGCAACGGTTGCACCTTTGAATTCGACTGCGAAATCTTTCTTGATTTCACCACCCGAGAATGGGCATGCCTTTTGTTCAACTTGCTTGGAAGCGATCAGTTGATGATTTGCCTTTGCAGCAAAGTCCTTTTTGTTGTCATCAAACTTCTTGAGGCAATTGCCACAGCAGAAGTAAACCTTGCCGTCTTTCCAATCGCTCGTCTTGTCTTCCTTTACCGCAGTACCGGAAATGAAGCACTTCAACTTATCGACAGCGACTTTGGAATCAGCCGCGATACTGACGGTGGCAAATGCAACCACGAACGCAAACAAACCAACAATCCACGAATTTTTCATCTGGGAAAACTCCACCTAAAGTGTAGAAATTGACAAACCAAGCTTCAGTGTAGCCCCAACTGCGGCCCGCTGTCAACTAGAAAGACATGGCCGATCAAAGCCAAAGTTGTAGGCATATTCCATATACCGTCCCCTAGAATCCAGGCAAAAGCTTGTCTGCGAACGGCAAGGCGTGTAGTGTGCCTGCATCTTTTGCTGGCTGGTTCTGAAAGAACCATAAGAAACTGGTAATTAACCTGTTTGAGCCGTAGAGGCCGTGCCACTTTGCATTTCGCAAGCAAAGGTGGACGCAGGGAGGCTCGGTCGGCTAATTTGCCACTCATGATTTTTCGTAAGCTGGTAGCTGACGCCATTATCATAACGCTGGCGTTGAGGTTGATCGCTTGAAATAGAGGTAGAGCGGAATGCCGGCGGCAATGAGTATCAGGCCGGCTACGGATTCGACCCGTTTGGTGACGAGTGTGTTGATGATGAGCCATACGGCCACGCAAATAAACACCAGCGGTACGACTGGATATCCGAGGGTTCGATACGGCCGATCGGCTTCGGGAAAGTTCCGCCGAAGCACAAATATCGATGAGGTGACCAGCGCATAAAAAATCCACGCAGCGAACAGCAAGCAATCCGTCAGTTGATCAAAAGTGCCAGAGAGCGCTAGCACAGAAGCCCAAATGGCTTGAACGACCAAGCAAGCAACGGGTGCCCGCGTTTCGGTGTTGAGCTGGCCTAGCCGACTGAAAAAAAGGCCGTCGCGAGCCATTGCAAAAGGAACGCGTGCGTTAGCGAGAATAGAACCGTTCAAGGCACCACAGGCAGAAACGACGAACACCAGGGCTATGAAACGACCGCCGAAATCGCCAAAAAATGTACCGGCCGCTTTGCTTGCCACGGGAAGTGAATCGCGATACTGTGTTGAGTTCGATGAGCGAATCTCTTCAAACGGCAAGGCGTAGAAGTAGCACAAGTTCAGGAGGCAGTAAATCAACATGACGACAACCATTCCAAGAACTAAAGCTCGCGGTATGTTCCGTCCCGGGTTTCGTACTTCACCGGCAGCCATCGGCATATTATTCCAACCATCGTATCCCCATAGTGCGGCCAACATAGCGGTACCAAACAGCGTCCAACCGCTCCAAACAGGTGTGTCTACGGGTTGTCGAAGGTGGCTCCAAGTGGCTGTACCGGATGCGGAAAAAACACCAATAACCACAAATGCAATCCCTGCAACTTTGAGAACAGTCAGCACCAATTGAATTCGACCGCCGACCATGACCGTCAAGCAATTGACGCCGCTCATCAAGAGAATG
>CAMBSL010000085.1 GCA_945870455.1 Pirellula staleyi DSM 6068
TTCCGTATGAATACCCGTCCAAGCTTTTCGTTTCGTAGGTCAAGTGCTTCTTGATTATACGACTATTCGAGTTGTCGACACGCAGTGCATGATCCGTTGGCTTCAGCACCACCCGCTGCCTCGGCCCGGTAGCCGTTCGATGCGATTCCACCACCGCCCAGTGCAATATGCGTCTTCCATTTTCCTGCTTAAAGTATTGTCGGATCAACAAAGCCTGGGATGTTATCGCCGGTTTTCACACTTGTCAGATGCCGAGTTCTCATTCCATCACGTTTCGACTTTCCAAACAGGGACGTTTTCAAAAAGTCACTTCAAAAACACGGTGAATAATTTTCCGACCGACACAGATTTCGACGCGTCTGGGCAAGTCAGGCCAAAGTATCCGAGTGGTATGGACTGAAGATTATATTACGCTTAAATTACACGGAATTTTACAGATTGTTATTTGAAGCGAAGCGGAACAGGTTTGCTTGTCTACGGTTATTCTGCCCCGAGAGTTCCCTTTATGAGTTGCTTAACGATCAAGTGGTTCTTCTTTGGCCTCGCCTTGGCGATTGCCTCGACTGCGGTGCTGGTGAGCGCTCGCATCGACAGCAGATACGTTCATGAGGTGAGCATCGGCTCCGGGCGCGCTTACGCCATACTCGGTGACCTGCCGGTTATGCATCGGGGCCGCATGAAGCCCTTCGATAGTATGGCCACTGAAAAGGTAAATCTGATTCACGGTCGATCCACCATCAAGCTCCTCGACCCCGAACGCAAAACTATTTCGCGCTGGGAACCTGTGGCGGCCCTCCTGGACTGGTCGGCCCGGCCTGATTTTTGGGATGAACAGGATTTCATCCTGGTCGAGTACCCACCGTTGAATCGACTGCTCCTGCAGGCTTCGTTACGGGCCCGGGTCCGATCGTTGGCCGACAAGGAAACGCCCGCAGTCGGAAGGTCGCTCCAAACGCTTGGCGCGCAGCCGGTGCTGACCGAGGCCGATTTGCGTACAGCGGCGCGACAGGTGAGCGAGGCGAGCACGACGGCGAACAGCCTCCATGCCTTAGCCGCCAAGGTCGGCCAGGATCACAAGTGGCTCTCGCCGCGCGTGCTCGAGAACACCCAACTCCAGCTCGAAGGTCACACACTCACGTTCCCGCAGTGGGTCGGCGAGATCCTGGACAAGAAAGAGCGGGCTCGCACTGCCGGGATGGGGGTTGCCCTGAAACTGACGCTGATCGAGGAGAAGGCTACTGAGGTCGGTGAGCGATTTTTTCACTACAAGGCAATCCGCGAGCATGATAGTCCCGCGAGCAATCCACTCGCCCTTCTGGTGACTCCGCGCCCCTCCAACGAGATGTACCTCAAGTATTCGACCGAAATTTTCGAGAAAGGGATGAAGTCCGATCAGTCCTTGTCTCCGCTGGGAAATAACGTCGCCAACACCCTTGTCGAGTATCTCGAGGGCATTCAAAGCAAGGACTGGGCTCTGCCCGGTGAAGACGAAATTTTCGATGGGAATTTCTTGCGATGGTTGGATGGTTCGCCCTGGATTCCGTTGGGTGTCATCCTCGAGAGCGACGAATCAGAGTTGTCAGACGCCGGGTTGCCGTTTACACAGGTTTTGGCGCTGCGCGAGAGTTATCGAAACCTGGAAGCTGCGGCGCGCGCGGAGCCCGGCAATGTCCCTGAGCCCATCGCGGTTGCGCTGATCTCCGCCGCTCGCGACCTTGGCGGCTGGAGCTCCAGGTACTACCCCGAACCGTCGACAATGGCGCGCGAGACACGCTTGAATCGATTTGCTCCGTTCTCCATGGCGCCAATTGCCCATGGCGTCGCTCTTGTGCTAATCCTTTTGAGTCTCGGGATCACGGCGAGTCTGCGTACGGCGGCCGGGAAGCTGGGCGCCGCGCTCTACTGTCTGGGGATTGCGGGACTCCTCGCCGGGATCGCACTCGAACTGTATGGCTTCCTGGTCAGGTATCGCATAACCCGCTGGGGACCGGTCACGACCATATACGAAACGGTCTTTTGGGTCGCCCTTGCA
Source organism: Pirellula staleyi DSM 6068 (assembly GCA_945870455.1). Classification (GTDB taxonomy): domain Bacteria; phylum Planctomycetota; class Planctomycetia; order Pirellulales; family Pirellulaceae; genus JBKCUI01. The sequence goes on from CAMBSL010000085.1 coordinate 2,033, forward strand.
ACGTCGGCCCTGGGCTTGGTATTCGAGCTTTTTTGGCGGAAAAAGTACTCCGCGCTGGCAGCGAGTGGTATCGCCTTGCTGGCGACCTTCCTGGCCGAGAACGTGTCAATCCTTGATCCGAACATCCGCGCGGTCGAGCCGGTGCTACAGACGAAACTTTGGCTTCCGGCCCATGTCCTGACGATTGTCTCGAGTTACGCGGCATTTGCTCTCGCGCTGGGGCTTGGGTTGCTGGCGGTGGGTCACTACCTCACGGCGACCTACCGCCGCTCCCCCACCTACCTTGAACTCGCTTGGCCATTGTTGCCCGGGATTCCTCTCTACGTGCTCGGCAGCATCGGAATGGACACGCAGTATCGGCTCTTGCCGCTCTCGGTTGTTCATCCCGAGTTGTTCTATTACTTGAGCTCGGGCCTTGCGTCCATCGGCGGTGTTTTGACGATCGTGGGCGGTTTCAGCCTGGCAGGTGAGTTCGCAAATCGGTCTCCGTGGCGTGCGTGCGTCCTCGGCGTCATTTTAGCGGCAGTCGGCTCGATGGGAATAATCGCTGGTACGACGGGAGCAGTCCAGGGGCCTTGGGCAATTGCCCATTCGTCGTACAACGGGTGTTTCGTAGGTCTGGTCGGGGGCGCGTTGACCGTGATGAGTTTGCTGGCGGTTCAAGCGAAGGAGAATTTCGCGAGGATCGAGACCTTGGCCAACTTCATTTATCGCGCCATGCAGGTCGGCGTCCTGCTCCTCGCAGCGGGCACAATCGTGGGTAGCGCTTGGGCTCACAAAGCATGGGGCGGGTACTGGCACTGGGACCCCAAGGAGATATTGGCCCTGATCACTCTCTTAGTCTATCTTGTGCCCCTGCACGGCCGATTTGCCGGTTGGATCAGCACGTTCGGACTTGCGACCGCTTCGGTCGCCTGCTTCATGACTGTATTGATGTCCTGGTACGGTGTCAATTTCGTGCTTCGCCTCGGACGACACAACTACGGCTTTACAGAGGGTGGGGACTCGGGTACCATGCTGGCGAGCGCGCTCGCACTACTCGCGGTTGCCGGCGCTGCGGTATGGCGACGATCGCGTTCACTGTATTATTGCCACGTCTCCCTGCCCGCGTTGACCACCATCTCAACAGTCTCTACAAGCGAAAACCCGCATGATTGACGCAATCGGAAAGCCGGAATCATTTGGGACCGGGCTCATGGATGTTTCGGCAGGTTCGAGGGACGCTCAGCTTGCACGTCCGGACCGGAAGACCGTCCTCTCGATGCGCGAGGCTGCCGTCCTACTTCTCGGATTCCTGGCCCTAATGCCTGCGGTCGCAGGTGGGGCAGATCGGGTCGATGAGCAATTCCGCGAACGTATCCAGCCCATCCTCGATGAGTACTGCGTGTCGTGCCATGACAACGGCACAAAGGAGGGTGGCCTAGCACTCGAAGAGTCCGCGTGGGATCCAGCTCGACTTCGGGACGGACGGCTCTGGTGGGCTGTGCTCAAGAACGTGCAGGCCGGTACCATGCCCCCGACAGGCAACACTCGGCCATCCGACGCCGAGCGGCGTTTAATGGAGGAATGGATCAAGTACGGCCCGTTTGGCATCGAGCCGACGAACTCCGATCCCGGCAGCGTCACCGTGCATCGGCTGAATCGTATTGAATATCGGAACACAATTCGTGACTTGATGGGTGTCGATTACGATACGCAGGCCGAGTTTTCACCGGACGATTCGGGGCATGGATTTGACAACATCGCGGATGTCCTCACCCTGTCACCTTTGCTGATGGAGAAGTACCTCGTCGCCGCGAAGTCTATCGTCTCGCAGGCTGTGCCGATGGTTCCGCGAGTTGTCGCGGAGACGAAGATCGTAGGACAAGGGTTTCATGGAGCCATCGCAGTCGAGTATGAAACCAACGTCCGCCATGAACCGGCCGATGAAGGGTCATTGTCGCTCTCGTATTACAAGTCGGCATTGGCAACGAGTACGTTCCAAGCGGAGCACCCCGGCCGGTACAAACTGGTGCTTGACTTAATGGCAGGCGCGACGCTGGGCGGACCTGACTACAACAAATGCCGGTTGGCATTCAAGGTGGACGGTCAGGAATTGTTCCAAAAGGAATTTAGTCGACAAGAGAAAATGCCGTTCCACCATCAACTTGATCTCGATTGGAGTGCAGGAGAACATGAGTTGGCTTTCACCGTCGAGCCACTGACGCCGGGTGAAGAGCAACTCAGATATCTTGAGATCAGGATCAATTCGGTTGTGGTGCAAGGACCTCTGGAGCGACAATTCTGGGTTCGGCCCGCGAACTATGCCCGTTTTTTCCCGACTGATGTTCCAGAGGGCGCTTCCGAGCAACGGCTGTACGCGCGAGACCTTCTACACGGCTTCGCTAAAAAAGCGTTTCGACGCCCCGTTGACGGAGCAACGGTGAATCGACTCGTGGACTTGGCTGAGCGCGAATACTCACGGGAGGGTGGGACTTTCGAGGCCGGCATCGCCCACGCGATCGCGGCCGTGTTGGCTTCCCCGAGGTTTCTCTTCCGGGAAGAAGAGTCCGAAGAGGGTTCTTCAGATCGGTATCCGCTCATCGATGAATATGCCCTTGCTTCGCGGCTGTCGTACTTCCTCTGGTCGTCCATGCCAGACACCGAGTTGTTTCAACACGCTGCGGAACACTCGCTCAGGAAGAATCTTCTAGCCCAATTGAAACGAATGCTCGCTGACCCGCGATCGAATGAGTTCATTCGGAACTTTGTTGGGCAGTGGCTACAGTCTCGCGACATTGAGACTGTCCCGATCAATTCATTTGAAGCGATTCACCGCGATCAGCCGTCTGATCTCAACGCGGTTCGAAACCGGGCGAGATTGCAGGAACTGAACCGTCGATTCTCCGATGCGCTTACGAACGAAGAGACGAAAGAACGGAACGACGTGCGCGCGGCGTATTTCAAATCGTTCCGCAGATTCCGCGAACACGTGCTCAACGACGAATTACGCCTCGCTATGAGGCGCGAGACCGAGATGCTCGTTGACCGCATCGTCCACCAGGATCGCAGCTTGCGGGAGCTCCTGGACAGCGATTACACGTTCCTGAACGAGCGTTTGGCAAGACAATATGGGATCGATGGAGTCGAAGGTAATGAAATGCGCCTCGTTGCTCTGCCGCCCAATAGCCCGCGCGGAGGTGTCCTGACGCAAGGAACCGTGCTGGCCGTGACCTCGAACCCGGACCGGACCTCTCCCGTAAAGCGCGGTTTGTTCATTCTCGACAATATCCTCGGAATCCCCCCGCCACCCCCTCCGCCGAACATCCCCCCCCTGGATGCGGTCTCGAAGGAATTCGCGGGCCGCACTCCGACGTTGCGGGAAACCCTGGAACTGCACCGAAACAAGCCCGCGTGTAGCTCCTGCCATAATCGGATGGATCCCTTGGGATTGGCACTGGAAAACTTCGATGCACTTGGTCGATGGCGGGAGCGGGAACAAGGCGGCCTTGTGGATCCGACCGGGCAACTCATCACCGGTGAGTCCTTCTCGAACATTCAGGAGTTGAAACGCATCCTCGTCGATAACCATAGCCGCGACTTCTTTCGCTGCCTGAGCGAGAAAATGCTCACGTATGCGTTGGGGCGCGGCCTCGACTACCCTGACGTGGAGACAATTGATACCATTGTGGATAGAATTGAACGCGAAAATGGTCGCGCAGGCGCGTTACTCTCCGGTATCGTCGAATCGTCGCAGTTCCAGAGACGACAACAATCCACAGCGGGGAAGATCCCGAATCCAATAGGCCGATCGACGGCGGAATCGGGACACCGCGCAGAACCGAGGAAGCAACAATGAGCTCGAAGATTCCAAACGAAACCGATCCGATCAATCCCCCCGCCCGCAGTCGGCTCAGTCGTCGTCATTTATTGTGCGGGTTGGGAGTCGCTGTCGGCGTGCCGTTCCTCGCGTCACTACGTCCGAAAGTCCAATTCGCCGCCCGCACGTTGCCCGTTGGCGGTCTGGGCACGACCTCGACGGGCGCACCGCTGCGTACGGCTTTCGTCTACGTCCCCAACGGTGCCATTCCCTCGGCATGGTCGTCGAAGGGTGAGGGAACGAAATTTCAGGTGGACCGCACCCTTAAGCCGTTGGAACCGGTCAAGGGCCTGATCCAGGTGCTCGGTGGCCTCGACCATCAGACCGCGGACTCGGGTCCAAATGGTGTTGATGGAACTGGTTCGCACGCACGCGCAAACGGTACGTTTCTGACTGGGGTACGACTCAGGAAGAGCGCGACCGACATCCACACCGGAATCTCCATCGACCAAGTGTTGGCCAGCAAGATCGGTCAACTCACGCGTTTCGCTTCGCTGGAGCTCGGATGCGACGCCGTGCGCAAGACTGCGGCCTGTGACTCCGGCTACTCGTGCGCCTACCAGTACAACTTGTCCTGGAGCTCGCCAACGACACCCGTCTCGCCGGAAAGCAATCCGCGCCTGGTCTTTGAGCGTCTCTTTGGGAATGGAGCACTCGACGAACGTCAGGCGAACCTCCAGCGCCGCCAGCAAGAGCATCGGTCTCTCCTCGATTTTGTCCTCGAAGACGTGCGCTCCATGCAGCGACGGCTCAACCCTCAAGACAAAGACAAGCTAGACCAGTACTTGTCCAGCGTGCGTGAGGTCGAGTCGCGCATCGAAAGAGCGGAACGGTTCGGCGCGGTCCAGAACCCGGACATTGAGACCCCGGCGGGGATTCCATCAGACTACACCGAGTATGTCCAGCTAATGTACGACATGCTCTTCCTCGCGTTTCAGACGGACTCGACGCGCGTCGCGTCCTTCCTGGTCACCCACGAGGGGAGCAACCTTTCGTTCAATCACATCGGAATCTCCGAAGGGCATCATGACCTGTCGCACCATCAGAACCGGCCTGATTGGGTCGAAAAAGTCGCCAGGATCGACCTGTGGTACGTCCAGCAGTTCGCCAGGTTCCTGGAGAAGCTCCAAGCGACAAAAGATGCCGACGGCAACTCCATGCTCTTCAACTCCATGATCGTCTACGGCAGCGGCTGCGCTGATGCCAACTCCCACACGCATACTAATCTGCCCTTCCTGCTGGCCGGCGCCGGTGGTGGGACGCTCTCACCCGGACGCCACGTGAAATACGGCTCCAAGCCGGCCACGAACCTCTTCCTGGATATGGCTGATCGCCTCGGAATCCAAAGGCTGGAGCGATTTGGCGACTCCACCGGACGTCTGGGTGACATCTAGGGGTTAGGGTAGCCTAATAGAACCTGTTCCAAGGTCTCCTCATCAATCACATCGATGAACCGAATGCCAAGTCGTTGATTCTCCGAGGGCTCTCCCACATCGCGATAGATACGCCAGAGCCGCAGAGCCTCCGCTTCAAACTTTGTCCAGTCTTCATACGGACTGAGTCGACTGAATACGAACCCATTCCAAGCAAATTGAGCGATGTGTCGATTGTCCGACGATTGAAAGCGGAAGCCTTGCCACGTCTGCTTGTGTTCGACATGGGAATCCTTACGGTCCAAATTCGCCGCCGACTCGAAATTCCTGCTGTTTCTGCTGAGACGGATATTCCGACAATTTTTCAAGCAGCACACGCTGAAAGGTGTCAGGCTCCAATGTCCGTTCAGCACGAGCACGCCAGTGAATGATCAACTCAACGCTGGGAACAGCAGGCAACTGTTCAAACGATTTGCTTAAATCAATCCTGAAGGCCTTCGTGTTCGCTACACCTGCAATACACCAATGTCAAGGAGAAACGCAGTTTAGCCGTGAGCTCGTTCAACTCTACACGCGCCTGTTAATCGTACGGCAAGAATTCCACATCCGTTTGGTGTCGTCTTGTAACAGCCCTGATTCGTCGGAAATGTTGTTTGGTTCCACGGATTCCGCTGGCTGCACCGCTGCCGCAGTAGATTGCAAAGTGGCGAGTCGAGGAGAAGTAAGTTGGGCGTTGCCCTTCGGGCCGGGCTGCTCCGGGCTCCGCATTCGCTCGGTCCGGCACGCCGGACTGCTTCGCACCCTGCACATCCCTAACGCGAATCAATAACGATTATGGTTGGCTCGTTGGCAGTCCTGATCGTGCCACGGCGTCGAGGTCCGCTCTCGCCTGCGGCGTTCGCTGCTGCTTGGCCTGCGGCTCCACCTTGCCGTGCCGTGCCATTCAATAACTGGCCAACGGCTGGACAACAGAAATACTTGAGTCACACCTGCCGAATGTGACTGAACAAATGGAGCACACCATGAATCATCAGGATTCCTCAAACAACGTAACAAGCACGATCGACTCAACCGAAGACGCCCGCCGCGAGCGGCTGGAAGAAATCAATAGCGAGCCTGGATCACGTCCAGCACTGGAAGCAAGGCATGGACAGGTTTGGGATACAATCGAACTGCAGCGGGATTTCAGGGTCGTTGGATTCCTGGCACCATTCTTCCACGTTCGCCGGTAAGCGACGGACAATTTCGCAGGTCCCTCACTAAGTATCGGGTTATGATTTGTAGTTTTTAGTCTGCCGCTCGCCTGTTAGGGATCCCAACTGCAATTCCTAACTCGAGGCAAGTGTTTCCTGAAGGATCGGCGGCATCGGGCATCCAAGTGCGTCGGCAATAACTCGCAAAAGTTCCAACTCACACAGCTCCACCTTCCCGTCGGCAGCAATGCAGGCTGAAAAAGCTTCCAACATTCCCCGTTTCTTGGTTCCGTTGGCTTTTTCCAGTACGTTCAATGCGCCGTCTAGCGATTTCAAAGTGCACTTTTCGCGAGGCAAAATAGTTGCTGATTTGTGGACTAATTTCGATTGGTTCAAACCGATAGCGAACGAGTTTGCCGGACCATCCGCATTGCTTCCAACATACGCTAGAGCAGACAGAACAACTTGGAAAGCGTTGGCGAATGGAAGCTCACTTTTGGAATCGCTCCTCGACTGTGGGGTGTCAACCAAGCGATTCACGAGCCGTTTGGTGATGAATCTTTGAATCGCAAACTCAAAAACCGTCCATATTCGGTCCGCCTCGATTAAAGCGAGTACCGTTTTTCGAAAAATCGCAACCTGATTGGGAGACATTTGATGCAATGCGGGCAGAGCCAAACATGCAAGCGGAAGTCGTTGCTCATCGTCCAAACGACCGACTGGATCGAGCACTCGAATGAGCTCTTGTGTGACACGAGGATCGGCTTGGATTTGAATCGTCTCCAATTGTTTTTCGCGAACAGGATCTGACTTCGGAGCGAGCAGCAGCGCGTAAATGATCGCGACAGCTCCAAGCGGATCTCGGATGTCTTCCGCTAGTATCGGGGCCAACTCGTCGACTAGGTTGTGTGCATGTACCAGATGTTCCGGACGAGGCTCGCCAATATGACTTACCGCATTCTCTGGTTGGCGTTCATGTTGAACGGCACCAGCGAGAGCCGCTTGATGCACACTATTTCTTGCTCCACTAGCTATGGCTGTTCTACCGGCTGCTGCTCCACCGGCTGTTGCTCCACCGGCAAAAGAAGCTCTCGCCATCGAAAGCGAATTTGGATCGATCAGTTCCGAAACCGAATGCGTCACAGGCCCGGTCTTTGGAAAGATGCCCTGAAAATTCGGCTCAATTCGCTTGATCCGCACTGGCAGCGGTGGATGAGTCGCAAACAAGAACGACGCGACTCCCTCACCGAAGAACATGTGACTCGATTCACTAGCCCGAGCACTCGTAAGCCGGGCGTGTTGCTTCCAACCACCGATTCGCTTTAACGCATCGGAAATTCCATTCGGGTTGCGAGTGAATTGGACAGCCGAAGCATCCGCTAAGAACTCGCGTTGACGCGAAACCGCAGACTTAATCATGTTCGCGAAAAAAACCCCGATATACCCAATGACGACCAGGGCAGATCCAAGTAGGAACAAAGCCGCAACCATTCCAGCCGCCCCCTTGTTATCATCGTTTCGCGACGAACCTCGCATGGAAACCATATTCAAAGATCGAATAAAAAAATACCCGATCAGAGCGATTAAAAGAATCCCATTTAGCAATCCCATCAAACGCAAATTTAGTCTCATATCGCCGTTGAGAATGTGGCTGAACTCGTGAGCAATCACTCCTTGTAACTCATCGCGACGGAGCGTTGTGATCGCACCTCGAGTGATACCGATCACAGCGTTTTGAGGGCTCGTCCCCGCTGCGAAAGCGTTGATACCCGATTCATTTTCCAGGATGTAAACCGGTGGAACAGGTGTCCCCGATGCGAGAGCCATCTCTTCTACTACGTTTAATAAGATTCGCTCTTCGAGTGCCGTCGTGTTCGCAGGGACTTTGACACCTCCCAAAGCGATCGCTACTGTCTCGCCATGCCCACCCAACGCCCAGATCTTAAAGAGACTTCCCGTTGCGATGATGATGCCGACCACGACCACCACGCTCCCGAGCAACTCGGGGTGCCAGCCAAAGATGGAAATCGATTGCTCTGTCCCATCCGTTTTGAAGGCCAGTATCCCAAGGACCGCAAAATAAACACACGCGATAATCAGGATGATCGCGATCACAAAGTAGACCGTCAGCAACACCGTGTTTCGGCGAGCCCGCTCTTGATGATCAAAAAAGTCCATAACGAATCCTCGTCAAAGCAAAAGAGTTATCGCGCTACGAATCAAATTGCGATCAAAACTTAACTTTGACAACTTCTCGCTCTTGCGGCGCAGTGATCTCAAAGAAGCTGGCTTTTTCGAATTTTCCAAAGCCAGCCATCACGTTACCGGGGAACGATTCGCAGGCAGTGTTGTAGGTCGCGACGGCATCATTAAATGCCTGTCTTGCAAAAGAAACTTTGTTTTCTGTGCTCGTCAGCTCTTCTTGAACTGCTAACATATTCTGATTCGAACGCAATTCTGGATAGGCTTCTGCAAGTCCCAGAAACTTGGTCATCGAACCCGCCAAGGCAACTTCCGCAGTCGATAAATTCTGCATCGCGCTCGGATCGCCGGGATTCGCAGCGGCCTTCTGACCTGCGGACATGGCTGTGTTACGAGCATTAATCACCGCCTCGAGTGTGTCGCGTTCATGAGACATAAACGCTTTGGCGGTTTCAACGATATTGGGAATCAGATCGTATCGCCGCTTGAGCTGAACATCGATTTGGGCATACGCGTTCTTATATCTGTTTCGCAACGCAACCAAGTTGTTGTACAAGGAAACAAGAAAAAACAAGCAAAGTACGACTATCCCAAGAAAAACTAGCAGACCAATACCTATACCCATGTTTTTTGCCTTCTTAAGAAAAATGAGTTCTAAACCGCTAACGCCACTGACTTTGTGATTTCGACCCGACTGACAGCGACATTATACCATGTTCTTGTAATTGATTGTGGCTCGGCTGTCGATTGGGTGCGACGCTCGACACGAATATTCAAGTCCCGGCTCGCCTGGAACTCAGCCGGGCGCCAAGGCTTCACGCTCTGACTCGCTTGCAGGGATTTGCTTAAGAAACATCGCACAACCAACCGGCAAGACGAACAAGTTCACCAGCGTAGCGCTGGCCAATCCGAGCAAGATCACCCAAGCCATCGGGAACTCAATTTCCTGGCCTGGCAATTTGCCTGAAATCACCAGTGGCAACAAGGATAGTCCAGCCGCCAAAACAGTCATCAAAATGGGCGCTAATCGCTCTTCTGCACCTCGCATCAAAAGGCCAGGTCCCCATGGTTCGCCTTCTTCATGAATAAGATGGCGATAATGACTGATCAGCATGATCGCATTTCGAGCCGCAATACCAAGCACCGTCACAAAACCAACCAGCGATCCGAGCGAAATGATTCCGCCTGTAACATGAACACCGAGAACTCCCCCAAGCAAAGTCAATGGCAATGTCATTATCATCAAGCCAACGACTCGCCAGGATCGAAAGTCGACGTACAGAATCAGCCCAATCGCGATGACGGATGCGATCGATAACAAGATGATGCGTTGCCGCGAAGCTCTCGCCTCAACATATTCGCCCAAGAATTCGGGATGATATCCGGTAGGAAACTTGATGTTCGCCAGGACTGCTTTTTCGATATCCAATGCGACACTTCCCAAATCCCGATCGACTGCATTGCAAGTGACATCCAACCGTCGCGATGCTCCCTCGCGTTTTATTTCGTTCGGGGCCGGTACGATAACAACATTTGCGACTGTTCCCAATGAAACCTGTGCCCCCGATGGTGTGTCAATCATCAATTGCCGCAGTGCCATTGGCTCAGGGTGTATCTTGTCTTCTCCGCGGACGATGACTGAAAAAATCTTTTGATCTTCATAAATCTCTCCAACTTGTGTTCCGTTGACTAGCGTATTGACGGCTCGCATCACAATGCCGGGTGTCAATCCAAACTGAGCGACCGCCTCGGGGCGGATCTTAATCGAAAGTTGAGGCACCAACACTTGCGGCTCAATCTTGAGCGTTGCCACCCCCTTCACGTCAGCCATTTGCGATGACACATTCGCCGCGATCGATCGAAGTTCGTCCATGTTGGAACCGTAGATACGAACCACAATCGAAGCGCTAGTGCCCGTGAGCACTTCTTTGATTCGCTCGGTCAAATAGGTCAGCAAATCGCGGTACAATCCCGGGTAACCATCGACAACCGATTGAACTTTCGCGACGGTTTCATCGTAACCTGGCCCGTCGCTGACACTGATCCAAAGCTCAGTGAAATTGGGTCCAACGACTTCATCTGCGACAGTCGCTCGCCCGATGTGCGAGCCGAAATTTAGGACGCCCGGGACCGCCATCAATTCTTGGCTGGCTCTTTGTGTGATGCGGTTCATCGCATCGATGCCGATACCTGGTTTTTCGACCCAGTGCATTAGAAAGTCCGTTTCTTTGAACTTTGGCATAAGCTCTTCGCCCAACCAAGGCATTGTGCAGCCGATCACGATGAAACATGCTGCGGTTGCGGCCAATGTTGACTTGGGAAAACGGATCAATACGGGAAGAATGCATCGATAAACTAGCTTTAGCGCAGCGACCAGGGGACCCTCGCGATGACGCAATTTCGCTGCGGCAGGCAAGAGCATTAGCGACAAGGCCGGCGTTAAGGTGAGGGCGACGACCAAAGAAGCCAGAATCGCCAAAATATACGACGAAGCCAAAGGCTTGAAAAAGGAGCCTGCCAGCCCATCCAAAAAGAAGACTGGCAAGAAAGCCAAGATGACAATGATAGTCGCATACACGACGGCGCTGCGAACCTCCATCGAGGCGCTCAAGACGACCTGAAATGCGCTTCGAGGTTCCGCAAGTTGCTGGTTCAGACGAAGTCGGCGCATGATGTTTTCAACATCGATGATGGCATCGTCTACTACTTCACCAAGCGCGATGACAAGACCCGCCAACACCATCGTGTTCACGGTGCCGCCACGGTAGTACAGCACCATGACCGCCGCGATCAAGGACAGCGGAATCGCCGTTGCGCTGATGACGGCCGATCGCCAATCGAACAAGAATGCGATCAAAACGACAATGACAAGGACGCAACCAAGCCACATCGAATAGCTTAAGTTCGCAATCGATTTCTCAATGAACGTTGCTGGTCTGAAAATCGTGGTGTCAAACTCAACAACGCCCATGGCTGGTTTGAGTTCCCGCATGGCTTTTTCAACGCCACGCGTCACATCCAACGTATTCGCCCATGGTTGTTTCTCAACGATGAGCAAGAGGCCCGGGCGGCTATTAATGACTGCATCGCCTATCGGCGGAGCATGATCGATAATGACATTCGCGACATCCGCAATACGAAGCGGTGCGCCTCGACGAAATGCAACCACGGTTTGCCCAAGCTGCTCCGGCGAATAGACAGGCGGCACATTGCGAATCGCAATACGTTGATTGGCGGTGTCGATGAAGCCGCCAGATCCAACGGCGGTCGCATCACGTGCCGCTTGCAATACCATATCGACCGTAACGCCGTGAGCGCGCAGTCGATCGGGGTTGACGACGATCTGAAGCTGCGGATCCTTTTCACCCCACACCGCAACGTTGGCCACTCCCGCTACGGACATCAACCTCGGGCGAATAGTCCACTTCGTTAGGACCGTCATGTCCATCTGCGTGGCAATGTCGGACCAAAGCCCGATCTTCATGCATCGACTCAGCGAAGAAAGCGGTGGCAGAATGGTGGGTGGTCTAGCGATCATCGGCAATGTTGCGGCAACCGTGGCAAGCCGTTCTTGCACAAGTTGTCTTGCGATCAAGAGATCCGTATTCGGCTGGAAGATCAGTCGTACACTCGATAGACCGAGGACCGATTTCGAACGAATCGTCTTGACGAATGGAACACCGTTCAGCGCGTTCTCAGTACCGAACAGTTCCGCAACACCATCGACTACGATCGAGTCACCAACCTTGGGACCCGAATGCAACACAGCCCGAGGACCGTCCACAAAGCGAATGTCGACTCGCTGACGAACAAACTTATTCTTCTCAGGAGAGCGATAGATCCACGTATCGCCGTGAATGTCGTACACGATCGAAGCGTACGGAACGATGATGGCAACCGAGGCCTTAGATGTTTGTAGATGAACACCGACGCGTTGTCCTGGTCGCAGGCCCAAGACCGTATTGTCGATTGCAAAGTAAAGATCGGCTGTCGTGCCGATCGCGTCTGCGCTTGGCGGTGCCGCGATTGGGGTTGCGAAAAACTCCTGGGTTCCAGGGCCGGAAGAGCCTAGTCTTGCGAGTGTTTCATCGAGTCCAGTTATTCTTGCAGGAGCATCCGCAACAATGCTGTTCAATTGATCCACAAAGACGGGGACACGAATCCACATCGAACTAAAATCAAGGATCTCGAACAACTGAGTTCCACTCGTGACGGCTTGGCCCTCACTCACGAAAACGGTTCGAATGATGCCGGATTGAGGGGCAGTCAATGGGATCGCGTCGGCGGTTCCATTCTTGACTTTGACATTCAAGGTTTCGAGCACTTCGGTGAGTTGATTCTTGCGTTGTTCGGCTGCACGTTGAACAGACAATGCCACCTGCAGCAAACCACGCGCATCGTCGATGGCACGTTGGCTACCAGCGCGGTCTTTGAACAGCTTTTCCGTCCGGTCGACTGCAATTTTGGCCACCATGGCTTCTGCGCTGCTTCGATCGTAGTCGCCTGCCGCGATCGTTTGTGCAGCCATCAGATTCGCGCGAGCACTTGCGATTTGAAACTGTTCGGCGGGCGTTGGTACATCCAGAACATTCGCTAGCGTTCACTTGTTAGGCAAAACAGGCCGTATGGGTTCGCTTTGGAGCGATTGTTCCAAGTCTAAGACGATGGTCCGTGGCGAGCGGCGACTTACGCCAGTGGTAAAGCGAAAGTGAAAATCTTAACCCGACGCGTAACGGGCTGTTGATTTAGTGACGTCGTTATTGGGTAAGGGCGTTACGACGGACTTCCAAGTCCGGCAAAAAGGGAATTCGACGGACTAGGAAGTCCGTCGTACCATTAAATCAACAACCCGGTAAGCGAAAGATCCGCAATGAGTGGATAGCCTGCTTGCAAGTCATCTTGCGGACTGCTTAACTATAGAGCAAGCTATCGTTCTGCCAGCGACCTAGTCAACGCACCAACAGAAACTTGTCTATGCCTATTCCCGTAACCTGCCCTGGCTGCCTCACAAGATTTACCGTCAGCGATAAATATGCGGGCAAGACGGGTCCATGCCCGAAATGCAAAAAGGAGTTGGTCGTTCCTGACAAGTCTCAGGAAGTTGTTGTTCATGCACCGGAGGTGAGCGGCCCCAAAGATTCCAAAGGGGTCTCAGTTCTCAAGCCGCTCAAGAGGGCTGAGTTCAAACTTTCGAAAAACGAAATGATTGTCGCATCGATCCTATTCGTGCTTTCGATTGGTTTCGCCATTTTTGGTCGGGTTGGATTCGCAGAGCCCCCGTTGTGGCTATTGGTCTTGGGGGTCCTTGTATTGTCTTTTCCTCTCGCTTGGATTGGGTACACGTTCTTTCACGATGATGAACTGGCTGAGTACTCGGGGCGAGAGCGACTTGCACGTGTGGGCTCATGTGCTGCGGTTTTCGCGATTAGTTGGGGCATTTACTGGTTTTTGGCGTGGTACCTGGGCAACAAAAAGCTAGCCGATATCGATTCGATTCAGTTTGCGATTTTCGTTTTAATCATGTTTGCGGTCGGCACAATCGGTTCCGTGCTATCCATGGAGCTGGAGTTTGGCCAATCTCTAATGCACTATTCCATGTACTTTGGAGTCACCTTTCTGCTCGTGCTTTTGATGGGGCTGCAGATCGCCGAACCTCTGTCCATGGAGGACTCCAATTCCCCATATCCCGGCCTAAAAACAAAGGTCAAGCCGAGTCCGAACCAACAACAGACACCCGCAAACAACCCACAAACCAAGAAGCCATAAGAAAAATTTTAAGATTCCTAGGTTCAACCATGTGCTGGGTTCATTGCTGCTTTGATCCAGGTGGTTTAATCTAAAAGCGTCGGAGTTTGCGAACGCATCCACGATTAACTTAACTCCCCCTCCCCTAATTAGAGATTTTACATGGCAACCCACAGGCGAATTAGCGTTACTGATGATGTTTCTGGTGTCAGTGTTGTTCGCTTCATCGATAAGAAGATCGTCGACTCAGGTAGTATCGAACAGCTTGGTGAAGAGCTGAATTCGCTTGTACTTGTCGAGAAACGCAACATGATTTTGCTCAATTTTGACTCAGTCGAATTCATGTCGAGCGCCGCATTGAACAAGCTGATTTCGCTCAATTCGAAAGTCAAAGCAGCCGCAGGTCGGCTTAAGATTTGCTGTTTGCGTGCAGAAATCAAGGAAGTTTTCACCATAACGCGACTGGACCGCGTTTTAGATCTTCGCAAGACGGAAGCAGATGCAATCGCAGCCTTCAAACTCTAATCGAGCCCGGTGGTTAATGTATGTCGTCTGATCAAGAGCATTGGCATTTTGATAAAGTCCTTTCGAGCGACTTAGACGTTGGGCACGCAGCGATCGAAGAATTGCTCAATGCCCTCACGGCATCCGGCTGGGAGGGCTCGGACTTATTTCGTATTCAGATGGCGATTGAGGAAGCGATCGTCAACGCAATCGAGCATGGCAACCAGCGAGACGAGTCGAAAAAGGTGCATACTGTTTTCCGTGTGACTCCAGAAAAGGTCATGATGGAGATCACCGACGAAGGAGCTGGATTCGATCACCGAAACTTAGCAGATCCAACAACGGACGAATTGGTTGACAAACCGCGAGGGCGCGGCGTCATGTTGATTCGCGAATTAATGACAGAAGTCGTCTACAACGAAATTGGCAACCAAGTCACAATCATCAAGCTCCGCTCGGCCGCCGTTGTAGAACCGTCCCAGTGAATGCTCTCGATTTCCCGAAGAATCCGTGGGTAAAAAAACACTTCTCGACGAATACCACCTGCTCTGAAGTTTTCGACTGAAATAACCCATCAAAGCTCGGATCAGCCTTTTACCAATTGGATGGAAGTCGCGCGAAAAAAGTGCAGAGGTGGGACCGAGCTTCCCGAATGTCGATGACCTCACTTTTTTCTGAGTTTTCATGGACAATCGCGTTTCGAAAGATCCGAACCGAGTGGGCGTTTTCACTCAAGTGAAACGGAATTTTGCGACGCGACGACACGGCATCAAGAAGCTGTCTCATTGGTGGTTCTGTTCCGCGTATGGAATTGATCCAAAAATTCCTCAGTCCGTTCTCGAACACTGCGTAGAGGCGAACCAAATACGTTTCCTGAAGATTATCGCTTGCCTTATCTACCAATTCGGCTCGTGGATCTCTCCAGAGGATTGTTGGGTCTTCCTTGACAGCAATACGCAAGTATTCGCTCCCCAATTCCATTGCGACGTACTCCCGCTGAACATCGAGAATCGCATCTGTCCAATCGAGTCTACAACGCACTTGCGTGAAGCTCCTTCAAAACCTCTGCAAACTCGGCATCACCGAATGGAGTCGCGACACCGGATTTAACGGTCGCAACTACCGTTTTTTTCCAGCTTTCGTGATGAATATGCCACTGTTGTTTGTAAAAGTACAAACTGACTGCGTCATCGTACGATGGCATCCGATAAACGCCCGCAACGCCTCCATCCACGCCAGGAGCTATTCGGCCATGAGCGGTAAGCATCAGCTGACAAAGGTCTTTCTCTAGAATGACAACAGGCACTGGCTCCATCGAAGCCGGAACAAAAAAGCTTTTGACCATTCTTCAAATCAACGGACACTATGAATTTTTTCGGGGGGTGTTTCTCCTCTTGTGGAGTTGTAAAGTTGAAAACCAGAACATTAAGATCGTCGCGCTTCAGATCGCCCTTAACCGAATATTGCGGCTGGGTTTCGCTAGCTTGGCTCATAGGACATTCGCCTCCGGATGGATGTGGGATCTAACAACCAACTATAAGCGCCGTAGGGCGGAATGCCAGAGCGTCTCAACGATACGTGCCTCCTTGTGACAGCGCGACTTTGGGTCGTCTAACGATGGCTGTACCGACCGAAAACATATTGTTATACATCGACTTCATGTAATGGCACCAGCAAGAACATTGCATCGAACTCGCGGCAACGAAAGTGTTGTCAATTTACGAATTTCATTTCGGAAGACGGAGGCGTTCTTTGAGTGCTCTGCTTTTTTAGGACTTCGCTAGTTATGCCCTCCGTGTACGTTCAAGTGAATTCAAAAACGCTCTTGATGCAACCCTGTTTTTGATTGGCGAAAATGTCGTACGCCCTTTTGCAATCGCTGGGTTGAAAGCGATGCGTAATCATCGCGCCGATGTTCCACTTTTGTTGAACAACTCGTTCCGACAATAGCCCCATGTAGTAACGGGCCGGACACCTCCCCGTTCGATAGGATAGATTCTTGTCGTATGCTTCCGATGGGGCAAACGCAAACGCTGGGCTTGAGTGACAACCGATCACCGACATGGTTCCGCCCGGTCGAATGATTTCGTATGCAAGTCGTTGAGCGTCCGGTAACCCGACCAATTCCATGACGCTGTCCGCTCCTCGGCCCGACGTGTTTTGCATCAGCCAGTCGAGTGCTGCTGAGCCAGGCTCGAATGCGACGACCCCAAGTTCCATGGCTTTGTGCCGGCGTTCCTCCACTGGGTCTATGGCCACAATGTTTCGTGCACCTTGAAATTGAGCGGACATAATGGAAAGCAGACCAACCGAACCACAACCGATGACAGCGGTCACTCCGTTCGGTGCAATATTCGCCATCTCGGCACAAAAATAACCTGTGCTAAAGTTATCGCCTAGAAGCAATGCGGACTCGGCGCTGAGGCCCACAGGGACCCGCACAAGCGTGCCATCGGCAAGCGGGACACGGATCAATTCCGCTTGCGCTCCATGCAGACCTTGACCCTGTTTTCGCCAACCGATCGGCTGACCGAGGGTGCATCGACTTGTAAGTCCCCCCAAACAATAAAAGCAGTTCCCGCAGCTCGTTGAAAACGGCGAATATACTCGGTCACCGACGCTGAAGGCACGGACAGACGAGCCAATCGCAACAATTTTCCCAACAAATTCATGCCCCATGACCGTACCTGGATCGAGTCCTTTCTCGCGACCAAACAAAGGGTGCAAGTCCGATCCACACATGCCTGCCATTTCGACTTGCACGACCGCATCCCGATCCGATTCAAGGGTGGCATCCGGCAGTTCCAGCCACTCAACCACTCCGATGGATTGATAACATACGCCTCTCAATGAAAACCTCGTTCGTAGCAGGGTGAACCATTAGTGGGATAGGTTTCCAGCCTGTCAAGCTGACATTGATAGGCTAGAAACGCTAGACGCCTATCCCACACCGCGATCAGACAGTTATTGGTCGAATGATTCTAACGTTGCTTACCATGACCCTTTGAATAGCGATCGCTTTGAAAGGCTAACTGTGGGGCGGTGATCGGTTCCAAGTTACATGCACCTCGGATGGCGTTGGCAAGCAGCAGGCAAAATGCTGGTTCATCGAAATCGGTCGGATGTCCGAGCGAAGTATAGAAGCTACTACCGCCGTCTGCGCGAACGAATGTCCAAGCCACCGGTTCCTCAGCCTGCCCCTCCACCTTGCCGTTCCAAAGAACGCGAGTTCCCGATTTGAGTGGGCTTACTTGGTACAACGAGCCTTTGCTCGTGAAGACCGCTTTGGAGGCGTCCCGGTCACGAATCGTTGCAACAAGATCGTTGGCGTAATGGTTTGTGTAACTCCCGCCATGCGTGTAGGCATCGTATTCGGGCCATTGCTCCAATCCATCCACGGGTTTTCCATTTCGTAAGCAAAATGCATGGCTGGCAGTTCGAATTCCCACGATGGGTCTACCCGAAGCGACAAAATTCCGAACGCGATCCAAATCGTTTTTTTTCATCGGACGACGACGAACGCTCACCAGCAATGCGTCCGCGTCGTCGATGGCTTCTATCCCTGGGACCTTCGATTTATCTTGGCTATCGCCGAAAATGAAGGAGACTCGCAGATCGGGTTGAAGATAGGTTGCGGCAAATGTTGGCAACGTGGTCGCTGTTTGGTATTCGTCTTCTGCCATCAGGATCGCCAGGTGCGGGCGTTGATCGTTGGAGAAACGAAAGGGTGTCGCAAGCTTTGGATTCGATCGCAAATCTGCAGATCCGAACAATTGATCGCTCGTGAGCGTTGAACAAACGTAGCGTTCGACATGATCGATAACCAGATCCGTGCCGCTGAAGTGATTTACGTATGGCCACTTCAAGGGATCATACATGGTGTCCGTCAAGTCACGGATCAAGGCGACATGTTTGCCATGATTTGCAAGTTGCCTCAACCCAAAGGGGCGTCCGAGGACACACATATTGGTATGGACACCGCAAATCAGAACATGCTTGATTTGGTTGGCCTCAAGAATATTCCAGACTTCATTGCCTGAGTCGCTAATAAAGTCACGATTTGCTTGGATATCGATGGTTTGGATTTGTTGGCGCCACGGGAGTTTTGGGTTTCGTCCTTCGGCAGCCAATGTTTGAGCCCACTGAGCATGTTCAACAAGATCGTCGTCCTCACCCCCTTCGGACTGATCGATCGGATAAGCGGCTGATTCTTCGCTTGGAATTCGATCGCACCAACGGTTCAAATCACTAGGTAGATTGCTCGCAGTTGGAACTGCTTTTGCTCGCGCCCTGGCTGGATGTGACTCGTAGAACGGCATGCAATCGCTAGGTGCATGAATAATCGTCGCACCTTGGTATCGCAAGGATTTCGCCAACGCATCAATCCGAGGGGCTAACTCTTTCACGCGTCGAACCGCATTGACGCAGTGATGTGAGTCCCAGACATCGCAGATGATGAGAGCAACTTCGTTTGGGTTCCAGGTTTCTGCCGAAGGAATCCGATGGAATCGGTCTGGAACTTCGTGTATGGGCAGCTGTCGCATCGTTTTCAATTCCATATCCTCTGCAATGGTCGGCGACGATGGAGTCAGAGATGGTATTGCCGCAGACCAAAAGAAAATCATAGCGGTCAGTCGGGAACAACTTGGGATGGTCATTTGAAATTCCAGGTGGGGAGTAGACAGGTGACCCTTAGTATACGCTTTCCGCCTTCTCTGGGCGTTCGGGAATGCATAAAGGGGGCGAACAGGTTAAACTTACGAATAGTAATCGATTGTTTCGTCATTCCAAGAAATTATTCGGACGCAAGAAAATGCAAAACCAACGGATGGGTTCCACAATGCAGTTCTCCAAAATCATGGTACGCCTCGGTTCAGTCTGCCTGGTCGCTATCTCGCTAACATGCGTTGCTGGCAAGCCTGTGGTTGCGCAAGGTCGTTTTCCTCGCGTGAATCAGTTGCCGACCGAAGGGATCTTGATGCCCGCGCCACGCGAAATTCAAGTGCTTCTGGATGAGGCCCAGGGAAACATTGACAACGCACAATGGAGCGAGGCAACGTTGAC
>CAMBSL010000086.1 GCA_945870455.1 Pirellula staleyi DSM 6068
GACGGGCTGGATCATCTGGGCTAAGGTCACTTCCTAGCGAGCGATCTGACAACCGCGACCAAGCGACTAAGCTCGTCGTGGGTGTTGAAGATCGAGAACGATGGGCGCACTGTCGTTTCAACTCCAAAACGCCTGAGAGAGGGTTGAGCCCAATGGTGACCAACGAGAACCGCGATGCCTGCTCGATCGAGCGCTTTGCCAACGTCTTCAGTCAGATGTCCATCCAAGACAAAAGAGATCACGCTGACCTTCTCTCTCGCCGTGCCAATCCCAAGCGGACGTCAAGCTGTTGATGGACTATCGCTGGCCAGGCAATATACGTGAATTGCAAGCAGTCATCGATCGAGCGGTGCTTCTTGGAGGCGGCTCGCATTTGGACGTTGGCAAGTCGCTTGGGAATACCTTTATTCAGCCTGTGTTTCAACCGCAACCGTCCGACGAGCCTACATTTTACGAAGTGATTCCAGAGTCGATGGTGGCGACAACGGTTGCAGTCCATTCCGAATCGGGCAGCGACGAGGAGGACGCGCCTGTGGATTCACTGGATTCCGCAATCGTTCGCCACATCGAACGTGCCTTGGCAGTGACGGGTGGTCAAATCGAAGGAGGGCGCGGAGCTGCGAAACTTCTTGGCGTCAACCCACACACATTGCGGGCAAAAATGCGGAAACTAAAAATCGACTGGGATCGATTCCGTCGGTTTTAAGGAGGCTATTGCACTTTGTAAGGCCCCGGTGAGCTTCAACTCGTCTACATTGGCAACCTTACGTCTTCGTGGGATGCTAACAAGAACAAGACAGCCGAAACGATCGGTGGAGTCATCAGTTGGGGGCATTCCAATGCCAAGCAAATTAATCGCCGATTTGATAGTGTTGGCGTTTTCACGTTACTCCCGCCCGGACAAGCCGGACGGAGAGCCGAAAGGGAAAACAACCGATTCGAGTTTTGGTGTCCGGTGGGTAGCTGTCAATTGTGGCTCCCACGGGGACAAGCCCACGTGGAAAGCAGCCTTCCATCCGGGCTTGTCCCGATGGAGGCAGCAATTGGCAGCTACAAAAGCTTGAATGAAAGGATAATCATCCTTTTAGCATTGGCTCTCCGTTCGGCTCGTCCGGGCGGAAGCAGCGTTGCAAGCGAGATCGCTGGCTGTATTGGTTTTTGCACGCCCATGAATACGAACCGGAGGCGTTGTTAGCACTGTTTCCAGAAGCGGAGATGCGTTTAGCGACTATTACGCTCGCGAGAATAACCGAGATAACGGAGGACAAAAAGATGTACGACGCACGAGAAAAGGCGCTGCGAGATCAACAATGGGCGCTCAACGCAGCACACCGAGAAGGTGAGATCAAAGGTGAGATCAAAGGTGAGATTAAGGGCGAGATTAAGCTGATTCGAACCCTTGAGGGAATCTTGGGGCTGGCCTTGAGCAATGTAGAGGATTTGCAAAAACTGGACCTTGCGGATTTGCAATCGCGAACCAGCAATCTTCAAGACCGGGCTCGCAACCGGGCGTAGATCCATGTCTAAGGCATTGAGCCAGATCAACCTGGATCGTTCAGTGATCGAAACGCGGATGCCTTCCTTGGCAGGCGATACTACCTTCGAGATTTCGGTAACCTCTCCTGTTGAGGCAATGCGACTAGGGAAAAACACTTGTCGCTAAACAGCGGGCGGATGATTCTGACCTCAACATCATTGAATTCGAGCCTCCTCGATCAACTTGCAAGAACTCAAGGGGCCACCCAGCTATATTTTCACGGCCTTTCTCTTCGTATCAACACCATTGCTATATGAGAACTATGCGACTTCAGGTATCGCATTTCGAAAAGAAACTGCCTTCAGATGATCGTCTCTCCGCAGAACGAACTGAAATGACAACGAAGCACTAACGTCGGTATCAACCAAAGTTCGTTTCTCGCAGACTTCCCGACAAGTTAATCGCTAGCCAGCGCTCGGCAACGGCGAGCTGCCCTTGCGATAGCCGGTTCGCCCGCGAAGACTCGCTTCTCGTGCCAACGACTCCGGCTTGCCCCCACGCGTTTAAAAATCTTGCCGAATCGCTTTACCAAGTCGCACCATAACTCGCCCGACAAACCAACTCGCTCCATGATCGGCGCCAAATCAGCAGGAATGTGACCCTTCTTATGGTCTCGACGTATCTGCCTGCCTGTCCAATCCAGTAGCTTCAAGTACAACTCGACACTCATTCCAAGAAAGCCTTTGTCGCTGGCCCGCTTCCCGCTCTTACTTGGCATGGCTCCTTTGTATGCGGACGATCGTTCGTTGATCGTCAACGGTGTCAACCAAGCGTCGCGTCGCACGAAGCACGTCTGCCCCTCGCCTGCACGTACAGAATTCGTTCGGCCTCCACGCCGCTTACGGAGCTTCGCTCGAGCCCGCTCCTTTTGAACGCCCTTCTGCGCCGCAACACGTTCGTACACCGAAGTGTATTGGCTCTTCTCAGGTGCCTCTGCAACTCCCGCTCGCACGGGGTTCAAATCCACATACGCAGAACAAGCCAAAATCGCCGTTTCATCAGCTAATTTCTGGCATTTGTATCGCCCCTCCCAGAATCGACCCGTGCATTTATCCTCGATGTTACTGCGTCGAGCAATCGGCTCGGCCAAGGCACGCATCCACCAAGAAATGTCGCTCAAACGACTCCGCAATTGCTTGTTGCGAGCGGGAGTCATCCACAGTTTGAGCTCACTCTCCGTTGGAACAGCAGGACTCTTGTCCTTGTTCTTCCGAAGCGGAAACAACTGCCACCAACGCTTAGCAACTTCCTCGTCAGACCAGCCAGCAACGATATCTGGGCGGTTGCGTAAAATGACGTGAATGTGGTTTACCATCACGGCGAAGGACAAACAGTCGATCCCAAAGCTCGCTGCGAGTTCTTGCAGGCGATTCTGGATCCAAGTCCGCCGATGTTCGAAGGATTTGCCAGACACGGGGTCGGAGCCACAGAGCCAAGTCCGACGAACGGTCCTCTGCACGGCATGAAAACAGCCAACTTCATTCGGATCAAAGATATCGCGACGATTCTGCCTAGCCATGGACAGAGCCCCTTTGCGAGAATGCCTAACGAAAATGCAACGCCACAAAACTAAGCTTCAAATTTAGCAAAAACAAAATCGGTCGACAAGCATAGATGGATGGCCCCATGGGACGATGGCCCCATGGGATTATCGCCCCATGGGATTATCAGAAGGCGGCCGAGAAACAGAAGCTGATCGAGACTCGGGGGATCAGTGCGATCGAGAAGCGACTGGACGATCCGAACTTGGTCGACAAGCTCGTCGAAGATCTCGAACGCAAGCTCGCTGTGCCGACATTGAGCGACTCATCGTCAGACTCGCTGGCATCGTCGGAGTCGATCCAGGTCCCTTAACGCTTCGCCAACTTGTGCTGATGGCAGAGGCCAAACGTCAGCACGATTGGAATGTCGCCAGCACGATCATGGCACTGATGGCCGAGATAAATCGTGATCGCAAGAGGCGTCGCAAACCATTCAAGCCCGACGACTTTAACATTAAGCAAAACGGTTCGAAAAAAGCCACACGTTACAAATCAATTTACCGGTGGTACGAGCTCGACCGAGTTGCCGCTGAAGTGAACCTCTGTGCTCCGGACTCGATCCGACGAAAAATGCACTGTTAGGGATACCTCGATTGGTCCGGGGTTCATCGGTGACTTGAACTCAACGGTCACTGTCGCTCTTTGCTTGGCAGCCAATTCAAATGGTCGAAAGTCGACCGGCTCGACGCACCCTCCCGGCCCGCAATTGCCGCCAATGCCGACGATGCGTATTGGAAAGGAATTTGTATTAGTGATCTCGAACACGTGTCTTGACCTTTCGCCACAAGGATAATCCGAAAGCTCAAACATCTCTGGGCTAAACTTCGGTAAAAGAGTAGGCCTACCTAACAGACCTCGGCTTGTTGAAATGGCAAAGAGTACTAAAGTCGCAAGAAGCATGACAAGTACTATGCGAGTCAGAATACTGGTCATTCCAATGTCGCTCCATCTGCCTTTCTCCGGAGATATATTCCAATTACCACAAAAACGCCACCCGCGATAGTTCCCAATAGCCAATAGGGGACAGGACGTTTGAGCACAGTAGTTCCTTCCGGTTCAGGGATGCCATATTGCGTGAGCGTGAATTGTCCTAGGTCAATCTTGTCGTACTCAAAATTGCTTAGTCGAACCGACACTTCGGGAGATTCGGAAAGTAGTTGACCGTTGCGTTTCGTCAACGATCGAACTCGAAACTCAGATGGAAACAGCGCCGCCTCATTCGCGTAGTTCGAGCCGTCAAGCGCTTGGTCCAATTGCTGGTAATTAATTTTAACGAAATATGTATCGAGTATATCAGGTCGAGATCGATTTCTGATTTCATACTCTAACACTTCACCTCTATCGCCAAATATAACGCGAGCCCATTCGTGCTTGAACGGATGTTCTTTCGGGAAATCAAAGTCAACAATAGCACGCCGTTCAGTGGGAGAATATTGAAAGTTTACAATTTGGATTCCGCGATCACCGGAAAGCATGTCTATGCTCGCTAAATCGAATACCCTAATCGGTGACCAAATGGCCTCCGCATCTGTAGATGAAAACGAAAAAAAGATCTTATCCCTTGCCAAATCCTCGCGATTTGGGTCATCAGTCGGAATGACTACATCAACTAACGAGTAGCTCTGACTCTGACTTTGCTTCTTTAACTTGAAAGAGTATTGAGAGTTTCCAATTTTCATGCTGACGGAATTATTGTCATTTGGCGAATCTGCGGCAGGGGATCGACTAAACAAGAACGCACCGCGAGGAGGGAATTTGTATGGCAATACGCCATTCATTATTGCAATTTGACCGTGAAACTTCACACCATTAGGATCAGTGCTTTCCACAGCGCAACGGATGTTTTTAAGTGACTCAATGTGCGCTGCCGAGAAATCACGAACGAGGTCGGTAAGCGAACCGAGGCTCTGTTGCGCATGTGCGCAAATTGGCAATATTGAGTACGCAACAACAAACCCAACAAATGTGCGTTTTACATTTCCCATGAGATTCCTTTTACGTTCTTCACAAAACTCTGGATCGCAAGCAGCGACCCAGAGCCAGCCTCGACAAATTAAACAGCTAGAAAGTCTCACATTGTGCTATGCCGCTTCCCTTATTGCATTTCTTTGTGTTGCCACAGGAACTGCATGGCGCGACAGCCGTTTTGCACGCTACATTTTTAGTTACGCAACAGGCATCGTCACACGCCGGGACCGCGACTGGGCCTGCGACACCAATCGTACTCAGCGTACTGCTAGCAAATAGCAGGGTCGCGATTACTAAACTTAGATTCGATCCAATTCTTGCCAACATAACTAATCTCCTAGTAGCCAGCGAGTCGTAAATCACATTCGGCCACGCTGGCATGGCCGAAGTGAGATAAATCGATGTTACTTGTGTTGATTCGGTTCGGTTACTTTCGCGATAATCGACACTGAATAATCACTGATGACAGATTCAACGTAAAACAACGCCCTAACATTGATCTCTTTGAGATTGCTTGGAGTTACAACTATTCGTACTTCTTTTTCAGAATCCTTCGGAACGACCGCAGGCAAGCCTTCGACCGAAGCGCAGGAACAGTTCGTTCTTCCGCCCCAAATGTTTATCTGCTTTGCAGCAATGTTCTTTAACGGTATGGTCACTTCCATACTCATACCCAACTCGATTACGCCAAGATCTACTACCTCGGGAATCGCAAGAACCTTTGGAGCGAAATGAATTCTTCCGAGTTGAAAGAGTACCGAAACAACAAAGATGCAAAAGCAAAGTGGAATGGTCCAGCCAATTTTTCCGACTCTGAGTAAGGAGATGAAGCTCGCCCCTGAGGTTCTAAACGCATATGCAATAGCCAAAAGCAATACGATGTTCAGGACAAGAGTTACGCCTGGGGGAATTTCAATATTTCCGAAGCATCCACAGCTCGATTTACTTAGCCAAATTGCACGCACGTTCGAAGCCGAGGCGAACAAGAAGAAAATAGCACTCGCTGCAAGCGAAACAGGTAGTCGCTTTTGGGACAAAAGCCATAAAGCAAGTACTAATTCAAATTGGATAATGAGGACATTGAATAAACTTTCCAAACGAGTCACTGGGCTGGCTCCCCAAGCCATCGCCCAAACTTTGGTAGCGCAAGCGCCCAGAAGCACTAGAGCTATAGCGATGCTCACATTACGTTTTGTAGGGGTAGGTCCGTTTGATTCCATGGGGCTTACTCTCCTACTGGAATATCCGAGTTTTGAGCTGTCGCAAGGGCAACGACTGTTGTGGCATCGACATTCTCGCTTATGCTTCTGACCGACCCATCCGTAAATGCGAAATTGACAAGTCCCACATGCGCCGAAAATGGCTCGCCGTATTTGTTCGAGACGTTCATCGAGCGACTGCCATCCGGTATCACAGTTCCCACACGAAATCCCGACCAAGCGAATAAGTAGGACTTGGTTGATGCTCGAGTTGTAGACTGAAGGGCGTTTGATGGGTTGTTATCTATCAAATAGCTGAACGAATCGGTTGCCCCAACATTAATCGAAACAACCGATTGCTTAGATAGCCGAATTCCATCACCAACACTTTCCCAAAAAAGCAACGTGTTGGATGTACCGTCCGTGACCTCACCCAGCCTGCGCTCCTTAACGAGATTCCCTACTCGCAATCGAACTGTTCCAAAATACGGCTTGCTATTGACGTACGCGCCGTCGTTTCCTGAGTAGTCACATGCTTTCGCTTTCAACCCAGTTACCGCAGGCCCTGAAAAGCGATCAGACAAATCCGTAAGTAACTCTGAGTCTAACGTGCTCGGGCATTTTAGGACGACCAGGGAGTGCTCGATGTTCAGACTGTTCGGTTGAGAGTTACTAGGCACCGACTTGATGAACGACTCATAAAGGGCGTTTTGCTCTAAGTACGGCAGCATGTTAACAAACAGGCCAACGTCACTTCTATACTGCCCTGACGCAGGTTGTGCATTCATTGTGGGGCCCGGCAGGTGCCGATGCGCCGATTCGAAGTTGATTGCAGCTAGGCCTAACTGCTTTAGATTTGACTGGCAGTGCATTCGACGCGCAGCTTCACGCGCTGCTTGAACTGCAGGAATAAGTAAGCCAGCTAAAACTCCAACAATTGATATGACCACCAACAACTCAACGAGCGTAAAGGCAAGTCTGATTGAAGACTTAGTGGAACAAAAAGAGTGGCTCAAACGTCGGTCATATTGAGAAAAGCACGCGTCGAGCCGTCGAGCCGTTGAGTCGTTGAGCCGTTGAGCCGTTGCTTTTTTTGCACAAAATGAACTCCTTCGGTCTGCCTGGACGTAAAGCATGAAAGATGTTGCATGTGTTTCTAGCGGATTGGTCTCTGCTTTGCAAGAAAATTCTACACAGAATTGAGAAAATATTTATCCCATGGAGTGGGTGAGGCAATGGCGGATCGGTTGATCCGGCAGCCGCTGCGAGCGCGGCGCTGGCCCCCTATCGAGCCACCCTGCGAGACCTGATCCCCTATCTACAGATTGATGGCGAGTACATCAACGACAAGCACGCGCTCGTCACGGCGTCAATCAATAGAACCAAGCTTGATCCTGTCTCGTTCAATACCACCGGCGCGTCAACGCATCTCAATCAATCGCTCTTCACTCGTGGAATCTATGCCGCGCCGGGCAAGATCGCTCCCAACTATCGCGGTGCAATTGTCGTGAGCGACTCGGGCGTTGCCGGCGTCAACGTGACCGTTCCTGCATTCGAGTTCTCTGTCCGCAAGAAGTTTGAATTCGTATCGACAGCTTATCTGCTCGCTATGGTTGCGATGACCGGCCGCGTCAATTCAAGTCCCTGGTCGATCTTTGCGCAGGGCGAGGCCTTGTTCCTGGGTGGTGAGGGCGGCGAGGACGAACAGAACTGGGTTGATGTGACTTATCACTTCGCGGCGCGTCCCAACGAAATCAACCTTACGGTTGGCAACATCTCTGGCGTTGCGAAGCGTGGCTGGGATTACCTCTGGGTCAAACACGGGCAAGAGGTGGTTGGCGATCGCGTCTTGCAAGTACCCGAAGCGGCCTACGTCGAGCAGGTTTACCCCGAAGCGAACTTCAACGCATTGGGGATCGAGTAATGGCACGGCGAGTTCGACCAGGCGAAAGACTCAACATCACGGCAGCGGAATACAACGCGACCGCCTAGGCCGACGCGAGCCCAAAAACCGACTGGCTGTCGTGTGCGCTTATGAGTATGGCATCTCGCAAACGGTGACGAAGGTTCCCGCAACAAAACATCCGCCGTTGACGAATTTGGCAAACCAATTTGCGCATTGCCCTGCGTCGTCGACCGCAGAAGCTGCTTTCGAAGCACCGGCTGTCAATAGTGACATTGCTCCTTCGCCCGCCAACCATTTGCTCCATCCATGGCTGTCGTTCCACCCGCCGACCGTTCCGCCCTCCTCCGTGACGAGGTTCCGGCTCCAATCGGGTCTCGTGATGTAAGGGACCCTGATCTGATAATGTGGGTCCGTTGCACCAGTGACGTAATCGATTGAGCCGGCGATCGTATTCGGAATGGCAATACCGATATTCTTAAGTCCAACGGCCGCATCCTGCACTCCATTGACGAGATTGCAAGCGCCTTGACCTACTCCCTTGACTGCAGCCCACCATACACTGTCTCCCGACGAACCCGCACCACTGTAGTTGCCGATACCTGTGTTGCCTTGCGTACCGCCTGTTCCGTTGCCTCCCCCGTTCGATCCATATTCGGCATCATCGTTGCGATACATTGCCTCAAGCAGAACTTCCAAATCCGTCTTTTGATACGCTGTGGGAAATGCAATTCCAACCACCGTTATGGAAACGACCTCGTCGCCAGATCGTGACTTCCAGTCGGTCGTCGTGATTCCACCCGTATCGCCCCCCGATTCAGGGCTGACCCCAACATCATTGAATTCGAGACTCCTCGATCAACTTGGATGCACCCAGAGTTGTTAGCTGTTCGGCCGCTTTAACGCCAAGTTTTTCCGCGATTGCAAAAAGCTCCAAACTGCCCAACTCACGCGCGAATTCCATGCTTTGCTTGGCTTCAATCACTTTCTGGCCGTCCGCCGAAAAAACGCGTGCCTCAATTTGCATCGATTCGGCATGCACGATAGCGTTGGCTGCTAACGGTGCCAAGCAACCAGCTCTCATCGACCGAAGCAATGTGCGTTCGGCCAAAACCGCTGCATGCGTCGCAGGATGGTCGAGTTGCTGTACCGCTCGGATGGTTTCCGAATCGTCTGAACGCGTTTCAAGCCCCAAGGCAGCTTGGCCCACGGCGGGCAACATAAGTTCGTTTGTCAGTTTTTGCGTGATCCGGGATGTAAGCCCAAGTCGATGTAGACCCGCATATGCCAGCAGGATCCCTTCGAATTGGCCTTCGTCGAGTTTTCGAATCCGAGTGTCTACATTTCCACGAATATCGATCACCGCGAGATCGGGCCTTGAGTGCAAAATCTGCGCTTTTCGACGCGGGGAACCGGTCCCAATCCTTGCTCCACTAGGCAATTCACTAAGGGGCAATCCGCCGGAAATCAAACAATCGGCAACGTCCTCACGCTCGGGCACAGCCGCCAGAGCAAGTGCAGGAATGACTTCGGTCGGTAGGTCTTTTAGGCTGTGAACTGCTAAATCACAGCGGTTGTCAAGCAAGGCTCGTTGAATTTCCTTGGCAAAGACTCCTTGCCCGCCCGATTGCCCAAGCGGAGTCGTCGAAACATCACCGGAAGTTGTGATTTTCACCAACTCCACTTGATGTCCCAAGGAACGCAATGCGTTGGAAATGTACTCTGCTTGCCAAAGGGCGAGTGCACTTTGGCGTGTGCCAAGCCGAATCAACATAGGAAATCCAATCGAAAAAAACCAAGGGAGAGCATCGAGTCCTGCAAAAACGAATGACATTCGATCTCGGCAAGTTGCGAAATCGTGATAATATAGCAACGAAGTTCGAACCACAGTCCCAATTGGTCAGATGCTATTCCTCAATTCTATTTTTGCCCAGGCCGATGTGCCGCTCATTTCCGATCCAGCTCAGACTGCAGTCCAGATCGGGCAGACAGTCGCTCAACGTGCGTGGCTAAACATGCCGACGCTGATTTTGGCAAGCGTTGTGTTAATCATTCTGGCAATCTCGTCGTCGATCGCACACTATTTAACCCACAAGGCGAGTCACTCGCTCAACCCAGCGCTGGTGCAGCGATTTGTTCTGCGATTATGGGCTTGGTGGCTAATGTTTGCCATCTTGATTGCCGGTCTATTTTTGAATCGTGTTGGAACGATTGTGTTGTTTGGGCTGGTGTCTTTTTGGGCGTTTCGCGAATTCATCACGATGACTCCGA
Organism: Pirellula staleyi DSM 6068; assembly: GCA_945870455.1. GTDB lineage: Bacteria > Planctomycetota > Planctomycetia > Pirellulales > Pirellulaceae > JBKCUI01. The sequence goes on from CAMBSL010000086.1 coordinate 10,420, forward strand.
CGCGGCGAGGTGACCACCGAGCCCTCTTTTGGAGCTTGGTCGTTTTTACTCCACTGCAATACGTGTTGATTGGCCTTTCCGACTCTGGGCTTCAATACTGGAACGGCAAGACGATTGATTTCTACGGGATCTACAGCATCATGATTCCGGTCTATGCGTCGCTGTTCATTCCCGCTCGCATCGCCATGGCGGGCGATCATAAGCGATTTCTCGAACGCTCAGCACAAATCCAAGCTGGGCTGTTGATCTGCGTTTACTGCCTGTCGTTTGCGCCGGCATTGCTCGATTTACATTTATTCGAATCCAACGGCAAGAAATGGGGTGGCAGCAACGCTGGGTTGCTCTTTTTCTTTGTCTTGATCTCCCAAGTTTCGGATGTGTTTCAGTGGATATGGAGCCGAATGGGTCGTAGGAATGAGATTGCCAAGGAAGTGAGCAGTTCACGTACCTGGGATGGTTTTTTGGGGGGAGCCCTTTCGACCGGAATTGTGGGAGCAATGCTCTATTGGGTTACACCTTTTACGCCTTGGGAAGCCGCATTCATGAGCATTGTGGTTGCCTCGCTTGGTTTCGCTGGTGGCATGACGATGAGCGCCATCAAGCGCGATCGCGGCGTTCATGATTATGGTACTTTGGTCATGGGGCATGCGGGAGTTTTGGATCGAATCGACACCCTCTGTTTTTCAGCCCCTATTTTCTACCACTTAACGCGATTCTTTTTTACATAGAAACGGGCCACATCCATGGGCTGGACCGATACACACGTCCATCTGGTGGACGAATCGCTTTCAACGCAACTCGACGAGGTATTGCAGCGAGCACACCAAGCCGGCGTGTCGAATATGATCTGCGTAGCGGTCGATGCGGCCACCTCCGACTCCGCGATTAAAATCGCAGAAGCTCGAGAAAACGTTTGGGCATCGGTGGGTATTCATCCGAACTATGCGCATTTGGCGGAATACCGGCATTGGGACGAAATACGCGAATGGACCCGTCACCCCCGTGTGTGTGCGTTGGGTGAAACGGGATTAGATTTGCACTGGGACGATTGCCCGTTTCCCATTCAACAGGCCAATTTTGATCAACATTGGGAATTGAGTCGCGAATGCCAACTCCCATTGATCATTCATATGCGAACTTGTGAATCGGAAATGCTTGCGGCGATTGAAAGGCAGGCGACCTTCGGCCCTCTTCGAGGTGTAATGCACTCGTTTTCGGGGAGCACCGAGACGGCCCAGAAGTGCCTAGAACACGGATTATTCATCAGTTTTGCTGGAATGCTCACCTACAAAAAGTCCCAAGCGTTGAGAGAGACAGCTAAAACGGTTCCACTGGATCGAATTTTGGTTGAAACCGATAGTCCCTATTTGAGCCCGGAACCCCATCGCTCAAAGCGACCGAATGAACCATCGCAAGTCGTCTATACTGCGAAATGCTTGGCGGAAACATTGGGTATCGGAGTAAAGGATCTAGACAAAATCACAACCGAAAACGCCAAACGCTTGTTTTGGCGAATGAAATGACCAAACCTTCGGCAATCATGGTGAACGAAAACGCAATCCATCGGTTATTCTAAGGGAGTCGTTCCGACCCGCATTGACTCATTCTCAAACCTACGCGTAACCGCCGTTACCTTCCAAATCATGCCTACTTCAACTTCATCCTTCGCGGATTGGATCAAACCTCCGATAGAAGATGTTTGGTTGTTGACGGGACCAACCGCGTCTGGCAAGAGCAGCGTGGCGATAGACTTGGCATCGGCAATCGATGCTGAAATTATCTCTGTGGATTCGATGGCGGTCTATCGTGGAATGGACATAGGGACCGCCAAGCCCACGTGCGATCAACGCGAACGGGTGCCGCATCACCTCATCGATGTGATCGAGCCGACATGCGATTACAGTGTCTCTCAGTTCGTGATGGATGCACACGCGAAAGCAGATGAGATTCGATCCCGAGGCCGAAAAGTCCTTTTGGTAGGAGGCACTCCACTCTATCTTAAGACCCTGATGTGCGGCATGTTTCTCGGCCCGCCCGCCGACTGGGAGTTTCGCGCTGCGGTGGCGGCAGACGTCGCTGAGTTTGGCATTGAATCGTTGAGACGCCGACTCGAACAAGTCGATCCTCTCTCGGCGTTTAAGATTCTTGCTGGTGATGTTCGCAGAATGACTCGGGCATTGGAAGTGGCCAAAATTACCGGTCGCCCCTTGAGTCACTGGCAAAATCAGTTTGAGCGAATGGCCCAGCCCCGAGGCTGCAAGAGTTTCGTGTTGGCTTGGGAACGCTCTGCATTGCATCAGCGGGTAAACCGACGCGTTGATGAGATGTTTGAGCGCGGCCTCTTAGATGAGGTCGAGACGCTGATGACCAAGCATGGACAACTCGGCAGGACGGCATCGCAAGCGGTGGGTTACAAAGAACCCATCGAGTTCTTGAGCGGATTGGTTGACCGGCCATCCATGATCGAAAAAGTCAAGGCGCACACGCGACAATTCGTGCGACGCCAAGAAATCTGGTTTCGATCGATGCCTATGATCGAACGACTACATATCGGTAGCGAAAAAGACCTAGAGCAAGCTGCAAGCGAGGCTCTGACAACGTTCGCACCGCTCTAATTAGCCGGAACTCGCTAGCGACATCAGCCGCAACGCGCTAGCGTCCGGTTTATCGAAAACTCCGTCCTTCGGACATGAATCGAATGCCGCTGGGTTTATCCTAGGGGATCGTTACCTTTATGCTAGGGTTTTTCCGCAAGGTTAGAGATTCGCGTATTTCTTGAGCGATTCCAGAATCGCTTGAAGCCGATTCCATGCGTTGAGCAAACTGGATTCCGAAAGATCGTCGAGTTGCCTCACGTTGGTCGAGAATTCTTGTACGAACCGATTCCACTCCAACGCATATTGAGGAAGTGAACGCGATCGTTCTTCGCAAAGCGCCTTTCGTTCGGTGGCTTTTCGAAGCACCTTTTTTTGGATCGAACAGGGAGAATCATCCTCCGCTCGTGTGGTGGCTTCGCAGCGAAGCAAGTCTTGGCGAGCCTCGATCCATTTCTTCTCGGCGATTCGCTTTTCGTTGCTCCAATAGTCTGGCAGCTCTTTCTCGAGCCATGCCGAGACGCGTTGCAATTGTTGGCGGATGTCGTCTGTTTGCTTGCCTGTATCGTGGCGCAATTTGGCGACCGATTCGATGAACGCCTCGATTGCTTCTAAGCTCTTGACGTTTGCTTCAGCCATGGCCGCGTTGGTACTCCTCGATCAATTCAGCCTTGCGCATCAAATAGGGAACATGGCGTTCACTTGCATCGATCAGTCGGCCAAGTTGTTTCATTTCTTGTTCGAATTCGGCCGAGAATTTCATGTGCTCTTGGTCGCGCCAGGAAATCGCCAACTGCTGCATTTGTTGCGAGAGCTTGGTCGAAGCGTCACCGAGCAATCCGGAAAAGCGTTTGAGCTGCATCGCAAAATTTCGAAGTTGCTCTGGGTCAACAATTGCTTGTGCCATTCTTTTGTCGTATTCGAAAATAGTTGCCGAAATGAAAAAAACCGCGACTCAACTTGACGTACACATCATATTCGTGAGACGGGCTTTTCGCGATAGCGCTCACCTCGCGGCAGCTAACAAGATTGCATCATCATAGCCCCATGCCCTCAAACCTTGCCGAACGATCTCGACATAGGATTCGTCCGGAATGACAAACGAGCGTTTTTCGCTTGCACAAACTTGATATGTGATTGCCTCAACGGACTGTTCCGATTCGTTAATCACCGTTACCGCCAAACGCTCATATGCAGTCGGTACACCTTCTTTTTTGTCGAGCGCTTTCCAGCCTTCATCGCCAACTTCAAAGAGCACGCCTGGAACCAAACGCCCTACACTCGGCTTGAGATCCAGCACCCCACCTTTTCGTGTTGCCGCATAAAGGGTGAAAGCGAGGTCGTAGTTCGGCAATCGAGCGTTGGAGTAATAACTCAATAACGACTGCCGAAATCCATTTCAACGACACCACGCGTCTAAGTCCTGGAGGTTCAAATTCGACCCATAAGCAAAATACAATTTGTCCGACATACTCATGCTCAAAACAACGTGTAAATGAAAGGCGCGGCGCCGGTTGAACTTAGCATGACGATCACCCCAATCAATCCGAGCGAGAGCAGAATTGGAATCAACCACCATGCTTTGTTCTCAAGAATGAATTGCGCGAACTCTTGAATCAGGGTCAAGGGTGGCTCGTCGCCAGCCTTTTCGAACTCGCTCTTCTTTTCGGGATCGGACATGTTGCTTTTCGAAATGAGTACTCAGAACCGTCGATAGTAGCTCGCCAACTCTTGGGGGTCGGTTTTGGATTGCCAATACGTTTCCTGATTTCGATTCATTCTAAGTTGCAAAGCGTCGCGGCGGAGCAGTCGAAACAAGATTCCGATAGGCAAAAATACACCAAAGTAGATCAGCAACATCGACAACTCGCCCAAAATCATGCCAATGGGAGCGGCAGCGATCATCAAGCCGACAAAGACGGGGCGAAGCCAGCGAGGTCGTATCCAACCCACCGTAGCCATCGCACCACCAACACCCACGAGCATCCCGAGAACCGCCGGGCTCGCGTCCCAAAGCCACCCGATCAACGGAACGGCAATCAAGCACAGAACACCAAATTGGCGAAGTTGTCGCAAGCTGGGCGACCAGTTGATTTCGATTAGGCTCATTGCTTTGCTGCTTTCTAAGCACATCGGTATATGTTTTTCAACCCAATTAGCCGTTGCTCGATAGCCCCGGTTTTCCAATTGCTCAACATTCGTCGGGAACCGGGGCTATCGCCCTTCGGCTATCAGTTTGTTTCGCTCGAAGTCCTTTAGTCTAATTCGAATTGTTTCAAGTAATTGCTTCTCGCGTCTGGATCGTGCGCCGGTGGCTGCTCGGACTTGAGCAACAATTGCTTTCCAAGCACCAACGTGTCCATGTCGGTCATCATAAAGCAACGGTAGGCATCTAGCGGCGTGCAAACAATCGGCTCGCTGCGAACGTTGAAGCTCGTGTTAATCATCACCGGACAATCGGTCAATTGATGGAAGCGACTCAACAATTTGTGCAACAGTGGATTGCGAACCGCATCGACTGTTTGGATTCGGGCGGAATAGTCAACATGCGTCACCGCAGGAATTTCGGATCGAGGCATATTCAATTTCTCGATCCCAAAAAAGTGATTCGCGGATTCGTCTATCGCAAGTCGCCTCTCTGGACGCACCGGCGCAACGAGCAACATGTAAGGGCTGTCAACTCCTGGCTGCATTTCAAAGTACTGATCGACGTACTCTTTGAGAACGATCGGTGCGAAAGGGCGGAACGACTCTCGGAACTTAATTTTGAGATTCATCACCGACTGCATCCGAGGGCTACGCGCATCGGCCAAGATGCTGCGGGCACCTAACGCTCGAGGGCCGAATTCCATCCGCCCTTGAAACCAGCCAACAATTTCTTCAGAGGCGATCCTTTTCGCGACCTCATCACACAGCAGGTCATCGGATTCAAAGCAACGATATACAGCTTGCTGTTGTTCCAGCATCAAACAAACATCTGCATCGGAAAAATCCGGGCCAAGGAACGAACCCTGCTGGCTGTCCTCGAGCCGAACCGTTCGCGGTCGGTCCAGCAATTGGTGCCAGATAAAGAGTGCTGTCCCCAATGCTCCCCCCGCATCGCCAGCAGCGGGCTGAATCCAAATTTTGTCAAACGGCCCTTCCCGCAAAATGCGACCATTGCCCACGCAATTCAAGGCGACACCTCCAGCCAGCACCAGATTCTTGGAACCCGTCATTCGTTGCGCGTGCCGAGCCATTCGCAACATGACGTCTTCGGTAACGGCTTGAACGGAGGCGGCCAAATCCATCTCGCGCTGCGTGACGGGTGATTCAGGCTGTCGCGGTGCGCCGCCGAACAAACGATGGAATTTTGGCCCCGTCATTGTCAAACCTTGACAATAGTTGAAGTAGCTCTTGTCCATCCGCATCGATCCGTCGGGCTTCAGATCGAGCAAGTGCGACACTATCTGCTCTACAAACCGTGGCTGGCCGTAAGGTGCTAGTCCCATGAGTTTGTATTCGCCGCTGTTCACTCGAAATCCGGTGTAGTAAGTGAACGCAGAGTAAAGCAAACCGAGCGAATGCGGAAAGCGAATTTCTTGGTGCAGCGTCAGTTTGTTCCCCTGACCGTGCCCAACGCAAGTCGTCGACCATTCGCCAACTCCATCCATGGTGAGGATGGCTGCATCGTCAAAAGGTGAAGGCAAAAAAGCGCTTGCAGCATGCGACTGATGATGGTCGAGAAAGACAATGCGTCGCTTATAACCGGGCAACGCATTCCGAATCTCGCGGGGGACGTGCAGTTTCTGTTTCAACCACAGCGGCAGGGCTTGTCGAAAGGAAGCGTATCCGGCAGGCGTGAAGGCAAGATACGTTTGGAGCAACCGCTCGAATTTCGTCAACGGTTTGTCATAAAAGCCAACGTAATCGAGTTGCCGATCCGTAATTCCGGCACGGCGCAAACAAAAATCGACGGCGTGCATTGGAAAACGAGGATCGTGTTTCCGCCGGCTGAAACGCTCTTCTTGCGCTGCAGCGACAATTTCACCATCTACCACCAACGCGGCGGCGGAATCATGATAGAACGCCGAAATACCTAGGATCGCTGCCATCGGATTAGTTTAACGCGATCGATCTTTTCAGGGAATGCTTGATGAAGTTGGAGCTTGGTAAGAAAAAGCAAAGCTGGCAAGTTCCAGTTCTTGGTCGATGCAACTTTAGTCAGCCGATCAAGCTACTAGCACAACGGTATGAGTCTTCGAGTGAAACAAACTAATAGCCATTGGGCGATAGCCCCGGTTCTCGACGAATGTCGAGCAATTGGAAAACCGGGGCTATCGCCCAACGGCTAATTGGGTTGAAAAACAGTTGCGGATGTGCTTAGGACGCTACGGTTGTCTTCGTGCCGATCGACGCTCGCCGAAAAAGTGCTTTACACATCCTCGAAATTGGACAAGCGGAAGCAATTTCAGCCGTCTACCAACTAGCATCAGTTTGGGTGACGTTTGGGTGACCGGAGCGCGTTAAACAACCGAGAAGAAGCACAGGACTCACCCTCCTTTCGCCCTGCAAAACGCGGGGGCAGCCTGCGTAGTCGACGAGCCAAATTTCCGGAAAGTTGAAAATTCACACCAACCACTTTGCCGTACTGCTCGACCGTTGCGAACATTCGATCTCCAACGAGAGGCTGATGGTTCGCATGACAGTCTTCGAAACTGTTAGACTGGGTTCGATTCCTTTGCAGTTTGGATTGTCAATCTAGGCTAGGCATGGGCTTTCCAATAGCCATTTATGTTTCATAGTCCATGGAGTCGAAACGCAAATTAGTGGGTAATCTATCCCAGAGTTCTTGAAACCGTTGATCAAACCGATCCATCAATTGTCGATAACCACTGTAGGTTCGATTCGGCATTCGGTCGGCGATCATGTATTTTCCTTCGCCCCATTCATAGATTTCAAGTTCCCCTGGGCGGTGACTACATTCTGAGACATAGTACCTGGGGGCAATGGTGTAGTAGTCAACTCTCATGCCGTGAACCGTGGGCAAGCTGGCATAATGCTTAAACTCCATAGATACATGCTTGTTAGGACGGAACGTACGCAAAACGCCTTGAATTAGTTGATAGTGCGCCGCAGCGCCTTGGGACCAGGCTCGAACTTCTCCAGGGGCATCAGGCGGTAACTGGCCGGGATCGGGAGTCAGCATCAGGAGTTGGAATTGAGTGTGTTTGGCCCTCGAAAGTTCAACTGCCGCTGCTATGTTCTCCCAACCGCATGCCAGATCGATGGCAATGCTAGAGAACTTTAGGATTCCACCCGGTTTACACTTACTATGCTGCTCGGCGAAGTCTAGTTGACAGCCAATTAAGCCATACTTGGGTAGTAGATCTCGGACATCGCACTCCAGTAGCGTTGCTATACTCTCAACCACCCACAGTCCCACGTCTTTGGACTGTTCCGCTTCCTTAATCCTGTCTAGGGAAACATGAAGATAGCTGGTGGTCGATTTGCGCAGCTCGCTTGAAAGCTTCCGGCTGTGATCAGTCAGAGATTTTTGAGATGGAAATCCCTTCGCTTGTCGCCGCTGAATGATCGCTTGACCTTCTGGAGTAACAAACTCTTTCATTAACTCACCCAAATAGGAACAAAACCGAAAACCGCTAATAGCGGATTCTACCTTCTTTAACTCGTGATCGGTTGATTGTGAGGCAAGTCACGCATAAAAATTGAGGTGAGGTGTCAATACTAGTTCTTTGTTTAAGGAAAATCAATATGTTTAGGTCGGCAGTAGTTTTGGGTGGATTGATTCTGGGGTTAACCCAAATCAGTGTAGTCGTAGCGCAAACCAGTATACATGGCACTGTGATCTCGCAGTCGCGTGTGTCGGGGGCTAATGGCGCCTCGATGTTACTCAAGTCGGTGCGCACTTTCGCAGGTCCCATTCGCTTGTATGCAGACTTTCTAAATCGAACGGGCAATACGATTCGTCGCGACGTGGAAATTGGCTCGTCGGCCGTTGCTGGCACTCATTCCCGACAGCGTGCCGCAGGCTTGGTCAACGGCGGCTACGCGATTTCTTGGCGTAACGATCATCCATCGGCTAACGGCGGCATTCGCTACTCGGTCATGACAACGGAAGGATCTTATGTCGCACGGGACTTTAAAGCCAACATTCGCTTTAGCACCAGTTTGACGCCGAGTGCCGTCATAGCCATTTCCAATGGTGGCTTCGCCATTACTTGGCGAGACTCTGCCCGAGGCACCAACTGGATTCGCTATTTTAACTCGCTCGGTACGCCTACTTCCGGTGAATCGTTGAATTGAAAATTAGCGAGGTTAGGCATCAGGGCTCGATCGGGCAGCCTGGCAACCGCAGCCAGGCTGCTGAAATTTGGTACCGTCAAAAAACATTTTCAAACCTGGGCAAGCACCGAACCAGTTCGTGTTCGTGAAGGGGATCGACCCGAGCGAAACTGCCCGTATGAACGCTTGGAGCTTTATCCCGAATGGTACCCCAAGGTGGCCCAGGCGCCAGACAACGACCCGCAGAAGGCTTTCCTCCACTGGCAGCGAAACGGGCTGGCACAAGGGCTTGCGCCGAACCCATTCTTCAAGCCCAAGGTCTACCTCGCCCGGTACAGTGACTTGCAACAAGTGTTCGGCACAACTAACTATGCGATGGCTGCAACCCACTGGCTCGCTAACGGAGTTTACGAGGGGCGAAGTGGCGTTTGAACCCGCAAGTCGACGCGGAACATGAACGAAATCGTACAAAATGCCCGTTTCCGGGCAGTCTTCAGACATCACCGCATTCAGGCAAAGTATCGCGTTTTTGCAAAAGCAAGATCGGGGACCAACTCGCAACGGTTTCACACGCCGGAGCAGGACGTAAGCTTCGCAACGGTCTTGCATGACGATAAGGGTTTGACGACTAGCACAAGACCAAGCCAGCCAATCATCACCTACAGGGAATCCATCAAATTCCGATTGGGAAATGTGGTTGTCGCTAAAGCGAAAACATGCTTATGGCCGAACAATGTTCAAAAAGTAGTGTCGGGACCGCTCGATGACTAGGGACTTCACTCAACGTTATTCACTTTTGACTCTACTCGTGTAAACAAATCCGTTTTTACGTCGCCCCCGACGTGGCTGCGCGCAACTTTCTCGTTGACGCCTTTACTGTGTCAGTGAGTGCTTCATCCCGTGCCAGCGGTTTGACACACGTTTGGGCGACCGATGCGCCGAAACTAAATTCCCGTTGGAGGCTCAGGAAGGTTCGTCATGCTTTAGCCCTAGAATCGTTTGGTAAAGTTCTTTGTCTTGCATTCGGCTATTTCCAAAATTCGGATTCTACCAAATCCACTGGAAAGCCGGATGGACCTCTATTTGTTGGTAGCCGATTCCAAGTACTTGCGATCTGGTTCGCTAAGCTTTTCGATAGGAACGTTGACGATCGAACCGTCTTCTTTTTGAAGAGCTACCTTGCCATCTTCGATACTCATAACTTTTGCAGTAATGTTAAATTTGCCAGTCGCGTCTTGCCACTTTCTTGGCTTCATCGGTGACTCAAGTTCCAAGGTCTCGACAGGCAGTTTGGCAACATAGCCATTGATCATGTCCACCGACGACGCTTGCCCTAACGGTATGTCGCTTAATACAAATGTTTGGAAGACCGGATCGCCAGTCGACTCGCGATCCGTAACTTCTATGGCATCAAACTCAACTTTTTCTCGCTGGAAATTTACCTTAATCGCTGTGAAGCTCGCGCCTGGATCGGCCAAAACTCCATAGGCAGCCTCCTCCACGATATCTTCTGCTGGCTTGACTCCTCTTTTCGACTTAAGGTCCGAGACAAGTTTGCGACGCGTACTGTCGTCAATCACGACGAAGAACTGCCCATTGGGAGAAACCCTCTCACCCGTAACCGCAATGCCCGAAAATGTAATGCTGGAGTCGCGTCCACGGGAGTTCTTGTCTCGTCCACCCGTTTTAACAGATTCTTTTCCTTTCTTAAGCTTCTTGGGCGCTCTGCAAACGACGAAATCGTAGGTCAAGCCATCAGCGTCTTTCTTCGCCCCGCCTGAGAGTACGACAACTTGCCGACCGTAGGAAGCCGCTTTATTTTTTATGTCTTCTTTGCTCATGGAAACAGTCGTAACATCCTGAGGTTGGCTGACGATTGCACCTTCTAATTTGGCAAGGCTAGAAGTCCGCTTGGGAACTTCGATCACTAGCGGGGCTAACTGGTAATCCCACTCATAGTTCGAAATCTCGTTAAAGGGCGAATCATCACCTGTTGGCCAATAAGCCGCCTCGCTATTGTCAGGCAGTGTTGCGCGATAAGAAGTAATCATCTTCATTTGAGCGGCTGGTCGCTGACCATCATTATTCTTGTAAAGAAAGCCCAGTACGTATTCATCGGTACCGCCTCGCAACGTCGTTTTCTTCCAGGGTCCAAAGTTGAGCGAATTGACCAAAGCGGCAAACTGCGGCGGCTCACCGAAGCGGTACAGGCTATCTCGGCCATCCAAGCCAAATGGCTTGTTGGTCGTCGCATACAGTTCTAACGTGCCTTTGTCCAAAGCCACAGAAGCGATCAAAGCGGGCGATTGCCCTGAGGCCCGACTCGCATAGATCCAATCAACACCGGCTAGGAATGAGCTTGCAACAAAAACAAATAGATAGTTTCGACGCATCATCGTACTTTCCATGGAGAGCGTTACGAATGGTAGGTAATGTGAAACCGCCAAGTGGCCAGACTAGGCGAAAAGAGCTACGAAAGCAAGTAATATCCAAGCATCGATACACGTAGCTTTGGACACGTTGTTCCTCGGAGG
>CAMBSL010000087.1 GCA_945870455.1 Pirellula staleyi DSM 6068
ACGACCCCGGCCGCCTCGTGCGGCCGGTGAAGCAGCCTCCCGTAGCTAACGAAACTTTGCTTCCGGTCGGGCGAGCCGACCGGGGAGCAACCAGTGGATAGCGGTGCGAGTTAGCCTGCGAATCTACGCTTCCGGTTGGACGAGCCAACCGGGGAGCTATTAACGGATTGTTGCAGACGTATGTTGCATCCGGTACGCTGGTAAGCGATGTGGAGTGGATCGCCGAGATCGTCCTGCGGTGACATGTCCACTGTACCGTTCGCGGACATGGCCATCGGAGCGAGAACAAGACGATGCACCGAAAGACTCGGTCGGCTCGGTTGCTCGTGGTGGCGTCGCTCCTCGTCCTCGATGAACGCAACCGTTCTGATTGTCAGTGCTCAACGAGGACTCGGATTCTCTTTCCCAACTTGTATCTGGTCGATCGAAAGGTTCGATTCGTGCCTGGCCCAACGAGGCGTTGTGATGACTAGTAATGGCTTGTCCAGTGCGTGGCTCCTCATCCCCCAACCCCTTCTCCTCGGAGTACCGAGGAGAAGGGGAGCTAGAAAGAAGGGGCACGCTCTTGCCGAGTCCGGAAAAAAGTTCTCGGACCTTTATAAGGATCGTTCGAACAAGAGATGATTGATTACAGAAGTGGAATAGTTTTCTAAGCACATCCGCAACTGTTTTTCAACCCAATTAGCCGTTGGGCGATAGCCCCGGTTTTCCAATTGCTCGACATTCGTCGAGAACCGGGGCTAGCGCCCTTCGGCTAGCAGTTTGTTTCACTCGAAGACTCATACCGATGTGCTTAGCCTCTTATTTCCAACTTGACAGGCTGGCAGCCTATCCCACTATGGATCGACCGATCCTAAACCAGCAACTGCAGGCAACTCAGCGTTCAAAGAATACGCGCGATGATGCATTTCAAGTAGTCTGTTTCCGGACAACTCATGCAGCTAGGGTGATCGGGTGCAGCCCCTCGTTCCTCTAAGACTTGTATCTCGCGTCGGGTTCGGGTACCTACCCCACGCAACATATCGCGGAAATCATCGCGAGAGACTCGCCCCGAGCAACTGCATGTCACAAGTGTTCCGCCTGGATTCAGCATTCGAACGGCCAAATAGTTGAGGCGATGATACGCGCTCAATGCGCGTTGAATATGATCTCGAGAGCCCGCCAATCTCGGTGGGTCCAATACGATTGTGTCGAATTTTTCACTTGCATCCAAGCGATTGGACAAGGCATCGAAAAAATCATTCTGCTCCCAGGTCACTCGATTCTCAAGCTGATTGAGTTGGGCGTGTTGTTGGGCACTCTGCAGTGCCTTGTCGCTGCTGTCCACTGCGATAATTTCTCGCGTTGTGCAGTGCTTGGCGATCGTCAGTGCAAATCCGCCTACGTAACAACAAATGTCCAAAACGCGAGCGTTGGGTTGTGTCCAACGGGCCGCCGCAAGTCGGTTTTCGCGTTGATCCAAATAGTAACCCGTCTTCTGTCCTCCGACGACATCCACCATCCATTGCAAATCATTCTCTTCGATCAGCACAGAGTCCTCAGGTGCATGTCCAACTAAGAATCGTTGCTCGATTTCCATCCCTTCGCTCTTGGCAGTTCGCTCGTCGATCTGCAATGAAATACTCAGAGGCCGGTAGTGATGAAACAAGCGATCGACGATTGTGTCGAGAAAGGGAACCAGAGCGGCTGCCGTCAATTGCACGACAAGATGCTCGGCGTATTTGTCGACAACCAAGCCGCTCAATTGGTCCGCTTCGCTAAACACAATGCGCAAGGCTTGGCGGTGCGAACCATTCGAAAGCCGACTGCGCAGTTGGATAGCACGGTCAATTCTCCGCGAGATGAGTTCGTTGGTAATGAGTTCCTCGGAATCCCAAGTGTAGAGCCGTACGCGAATGCGGCTATTCGGATTATACAAACCACGCCCAATCCACTTACTGTCGTAGTTGATCAAGTCGACTTGTTCACCGACTCGCGGTGTCGAGGCGGGTTCGATAATCGAATTGGCGAGAATCCACGGATGATGTCCGGAAAACGAACGCTTGTGTTGGGACTGGAGGATGATTTGCCTAAGTGGCGTCACTAGATTGGCTTTTGTTGGAGTGGTTGCTTGCGAAGTGGTTTGGCGATGACCCTATTTTGATAACCGGCCTATTTTTGATAACCCATCGATTGTTCCTCGGAAATCCGCTGCGTTTCTTTGCCGAGCTTGGTCGTCAATTCGTTCCAGCTTTGCGAACATTGAGCCATAAGTTCCGTTGACTGATCGGGGGATCGGATGGCTGCGATCAAACTGTCAGCCAGGAGTGCTCTATATTGATCTGCATTTGCTAGCCGTAAAGAGAGTTCCATACCTTCTTTGCGTTTGTCACGGCTATTGGCGAGTTGAAACTCTCGGTAGTCTTCACGAGCCATATCCCTGTCTATTTGTGTTGGAAACAGTTCGATTCGAGGGCTAATGGATCGAAAAGCTTCGCGTTGCTCCGGTTCGCAAAGCCACAGCAAAAACTTGCAGGATACGGATGTTTGGCGAGTATTCTTGCCTACGGATGCAACGAGCCCATGATTCGCATTCCAGACTAACGGTGCGACTTTCGCTCTCTCCTGGGTTGCGGAATTCGATTCCGTATTTTCGTTAGCATGAGATTTCGGCCAACCAATGGCAAACGAGGTTTTGTCGGTCGAAGGATCGGTTACCGAGTTCCAGGCCGCAGGCGGTTCATCCAGCAGTGTTTCCGGAAAGGATCTCACCAGCCTTGCTAGTACTTTTGCTGCAAATGCGAATTCAGGTTGATTCAAGCGAGCATCCATCTTGGCTAAATCGAACAGTCCTTTTCGTCTCGCGTCGGTGGTCGCAGCAATCCACAGAAATCGTTCCACTAGCCAATCCTGTTCGCGGTGGCTCAAGTTCGATAACTTTGCATCGAGCGATTCGTTGGTGGCCTGTGAGAGTTCCGAGCGATCCACTTCGATCGATTTCAGGAATTGGGTCCACTGACGTTCCGAGTTCGCGTTTAGCCCGCGAGCCTCCGTGAGCAACCCATCGAGTTCGATGAGCGGTTGAATATCCGCTCGTCGCACGATGGCAGCTAGGTTGGTTGCGCCGAGCGGTTGAGCGTACACATGTCCGCCGTAGGACGCGATCCCTTGCCATCGGGCGGGAGAGTTCTGAGAATCACTTTTCGCCATGGCTTGCGAAGGAAGTTTGCCAATAACACCTTTATGAATGAGATCCCCCATTAAATTGCCTGGGAAAATGACCACGTCTGCCGCGAAAAGGCTGCGGCCAGCGATGTCGTGCGCAGGCACATTTTCGATCTGAATGGGTTGGTCCGAGGCCGCTTGCCAACGCACTTTCAATTCGCGTTCCAGTTCGGGGGCATCAATCAACCCTATTTTGAGCGGCGGACGATCTTTGTTTGCGACAGGAGAATTGCTGACGTCGGCTTTGGGCTCTTGAGAACTGCATCCCCAGGCAAATAACAAGCCTATGGTCAACAAAAGCGTACGAAACGGGCATAGATTGGATTGAGGCATCGACGAAGACGTTGGGTTTAGGAGATTCTGTTCTTGGGATCGCGATAGTATAGTATCCGTTCGTAATTCATAAACGATGCTATTGGGTAGCATATCGTTCAGCATTTCAATACTCGATCCCTTCCTGAGGCGGTAGCATGGCACTTTATATTGGCGTTGATATTGGTACCTCCGGCACCAAAAGCTTGATCATGAACGAGCAAGGCGAAATCCTTGCAGAATCGTCCACCGAATACCCCGTGCATATGCCCAAACCTCTTTGGACCGAACAAGACCCTGAGGATTGGTGGCAGGCTGTTAAAAAAACAATCAAAGCGGTGGTTAAGACGAGTAAAGCCAAGAAGTCGGATGTCAAGGCGATCGGTCTTTCTGGTCAAATGCATGGATCGGTATTCCTGAACCGTCAGGGAAAAGTGATTCGCCCAGCATTGTTGTGGAACGACCAACGAACTGCTGCGGAATGCGATGAAATCACCAAGCGGGCGGGGGGACGTGAAGCCCTAATCAGCATGGTCGCCAATCCCGCCTTGACTGGCTTTACGGCACCCAAGCTACTTTGGTTGAGAAATCATGAGCCAAAAAATTATGCTGCATTAGCCCATTTGCTTTTGCCCAAGGATGACGTCCGACGGCGACTGACCGGCGAATTTGCCACCGACGCAAGCGATGCGAGCGGAATGCTCTTGCTCGACGTCAAGAATCGAACCTGGTCAAAAGAACTGCTCAGCAAGTTAGAAATCGATCCGTCGATCCTGGCGACCGTTTACGAATCGGAGCAAGTCACTGGGACGTTGCTGCCCGAGGTTGCTGCAGAACTGGGACTTTCGACCGAATGCAAAGTCGTCGGCGGCGCGGGTGACTGCGCAGCGGGTGCCGTTGGCAATGGCATTGTTAAACAAGGTATCTTGACCGCTTCCCTAGGCACATCGGGAGTGATGTTTTGTCATAGCGACGAACCGCAATACGATACTCAAGGTCGTTTGCACACTTTTTGCCATGCGGTCCACGGCAAGTGGCACATGATGGGTGTGACACTCTCGGCCGCTGGTTCACTCCAGTGGTTTGTGAACCAACTATGCGTTGAGCTTGCCAACAAAAAGGGTGCTGATCCTTACAAAATAATCAACGAGGAAGCGGCAAAAGTGGCCTCGGGCAGCGAAGGACTTTTCTTCTTGCCCTACCTAGCTGGCGAACGAACTCCGCACGCCGACCCCAATGCCCGGGGCTGTTTTATTGGCCTTACGAACAAGCACTCGCGTGGACACATGGCAAGATCCGTCATGGAGGGAGTTGCCTATTCGCTGAGAGAAAGCCTTGCAATTCTTGGTGAGCTACAAGTCCCTGTGAAAGAGATCCGAGTTAGCGGAGGAGGTGCAAAGAGTACCCTTTGGAAACAAATTCTCGCGGATGTTTTTGGACAGAAAGCTTGCTCGATCAACGCAGAACAGGGACCTGCCTACGGCGTTGCTCTGCTGGCAGCAGTGGGTGATGGTGCCTACAAGAATATCGAGGAAGCTTGCAAGGCCACAATCCATGTGGTGGAAAAAGTTCCTCCGCAAAAGGCTTCGCAGAAAAAGTACAACGAGGCCTTTCCTGTTTTTCAGCAGCTCTATGTCTCACTCAAGAAGAACTTTGCAGACATCAGTATGCTAAAATGAGGTCGGCGAGTGCGTCTTTAAGCATTAGTTTTTGGGTTCGCTCTTCGTTGTGCAACGCTCCGCGTCGCACGAATCACGGGTCACAGGGATCACGGGTCACAGGGATCACGACGCGGAGCGTCGTGCAACGAAGGGATATCCAAGTTATGAAAAGAATGAATTTTTGCCGAGCAATCGCTTGGCTTCCGATGTTTTTCGCAAACCTAAGTTCGCTTGGGTTTGCAGACGGAAATTGCCCAGCCTTGTGTGGCCCAACGAACGACGAAGCTGGTTCTTCTCGAACCACTCCAAAGTTTCAATACAAATCGGAAGGTATCGAAGTCCCTGCGGCAACAGCGGATGAGCCTAAAGTAACTGCATTTGGGCCGGATTCCATCAACGCCGCACGCAAATACCTTGACGATGGTGCCAACTATTGGGTGCGAGAACGCAACTGCGTGGCTTGTCACTCGACTGGCGTCTACATGGTCGAGCGTTCACCATTGACTCCCTGGCTCGGCATGCCCAGTGAAGAGGTTTTGGCTAACTTCGTGGTGAGTATCCCGCAACAAGTCGGCAAACCGGAAATGCGGGATGGTGCGAAGTTTTTTGGGGCCAGCATTGCATCTGTATGGCGCAGTTCCGGATTAGCTGCTTGGGACAAGTATGTGACTGAGAAACTATCGGACAAAACAGATGCTTCGCTACGCAACACACTAGAGTGCCTTGCAGACGAAGGTTTCATTAAGACGATTCCTCAAGTGGAAATCCCTTATATCACGACAGACTTTGAACTGACCGTGCAGGCAGCAAGGGCGATCATCACGGCTCCAGGCTGGCTCGACGGTGTGCAAGATGAGGCCACCCTTACTCGAATCGAACGAATGAAAGCCTACTTGCGCGATCACGAACCGATCAGCGATTATGAACTTGCACTCAAATTGCAACTGGCTTCGTTCCCATTAGATCTTGTAACGGAGACTCAGCGACAGACTGCAATCTCGATGCTGTGGCGACAACAATTGCCTGACGGCGGCTGGTCAACAAGGCGCATGTCCGACATTATGAAGTGGCACACCAAAATGGATCCCAAGGTGGTGGAAATGATACGGTCCGAGCCTGATGCGGAGTCTCCCAATAGCGATCCCTATATGACTGCCTTTGCGATCGTTCTCTTGAGGGAAGCGGGCATATCAAGTTCGGATCAGCGGATTCAAAATGGGATTGCTTGGTTGAAGCAAAATCAGCGAGTGAGCGGTCGTTGGTGGATGAAATCGTTGTACCGTGACACCCAACACTACAGCACTTATATCAGTACAGCGCAAGCGTTGCGAGCGCTGTCGTTGTGCAATGAAATTCCACCGTTAAACCCGACAGACCTGAGGAAAGAATGATGATGAATGGACTAGCCAAAATGCTCTGTGTCTTGAGTGTCCTGGCCGTCTTATCGAGTCGAGGAACATGCGACGAACTGCAGGTTGGTGTTGGAAGGCGAGTGATTACACCGGATCCCCTTTTGCCTGTTTCGGGTGGAATGGGGCCGACCGCACCAACGACCGGAAAACGCGGCGAGCTCAACGCACGAGTCGTCGTGCTTCGCAGTGGCGATACGACGGTCGCCTTCGTGGCCTTGGACTTGCTCGGATTTCCTTCGGTCCTTTGCGATCGGGTCCGATCCGAGGTTCCGCAAATTCCATCGAAGAACATCCTCATCGGCTCGTCGCATACGCACAGTGCTCCGGACTGCTATGCGTTTCCAGATGGACAAGGTGGTCATACCGGCGACCTCAAGTATATGGATTTTGTCTGCAAAAAAACGGCCGAAGCGCTCGCAGAAGCTCACTCGGCGCTTCGCCCTGCACAACTCAAGGTGGCCACCGGCGAGGCTCGCGGACAAATTGCGTACAACTACTATGCACCTGACCTATATGATCGGCGGATGAGTGTCATTCAAGCCGTTTCGCCGAATGGATCGGCCATTGCAACGCTGGTCAACTACGCCATCCATCCCGAAGTGCTTGGGTCGCGACTGGGACTGGTAAGTCCTGACCTGATCGGCCCTCTGTATGATCGGCTAGAAGCTTCTGCCGGCGGAATGGCGATCTTTATGAATGGTGCACAAGGTGGCATGGTTACCGCAGATAATCGCATTCTCGAAAGCCCCAAGGATCCTTTGAAGGGCTATTGGAATGATAATCGCACTTGGGACGAATGTTTGCGCATCGGCCATACCATGGCGGACGAAGCACTCCGCATCGTCCAGGATGCACCCATCCAACCAGAGCCACGACTTTACTGTTCCTCGAGCGATGTGACATTTCCCGTCGACAACGAGGTGCTGTGGGCGGTGATTCAAGGTTCGCCGCTCAAGTATCCACGCAATGCCGATCACACCATCACGACGCGGATTAATTTAGTCAATTTGGGAAATGCGCAAATTGTTACCATTCCTGGCGAGGCGCTACCGAACATCGGTTTCTATCTCAAGCGGAAGATGAACGGTCAGCACAATCTTGTATTCGGTCTGACCAACGATGCGTTTGGCTACATTCTGACAAAAGTCGATTTCGCTAGTTTTCCCCGCTATGAATATATAAGCCGCACCTCGCTAGGCGAACAGACCGGCGAAATCCTGATCGATCAAACGTTGAAACTTGTCGATCAAAGCCCAAAACCAACTAAATAGTCAATCTTAGTGCGACATTGCGTACGTAATAATATTGATGCCCATAGGATACGAGAAGGGTACCGAAAAAGTCTCGAAATAATCCGAGTTCTCCCCTTCGCGTTCCCATCCATCCCCAAGATCATTGTTGTGGCATAGAAGTGCAACGATTCGGTTGTTGTCGTCGTGGTACGCTTGAAAATGCGGGAGCTTGTCGCCGGGTGAACCGCCGTGGTTGGATTCGAACATGGATCCAGTTCGCCACGTTCGAATATCTGGGACTTGCGGCTTAATCTTCATGTCATAGACGATGTGGAAAATGGAGTGCGACAGAGGCAAGTCAATGGGCTCGCGATCTGGAAAGACCATGTTCATTTGATCTTTCATTCGGGCCCACTCCGCTTCACCCCAAAAGTCATCCACCATCAAGAAACCTCCGTTGATTAAGTGTCGCCGCAAGGCGGATGCTTCTTCAAGGCTGAACTCGAGGGAACCCACGCCATTCATGAATAGGAATGGATAATGAAACAGATCCGGGTCGGTCAGCTCAAGAACCTTGCCGTTCGGGTCGACTTTCATGCTGGTCAGTTGCTGGAGCCGAAACGAGAAATTCCAGTCGCTATCCGGGAAATCGTTTTGCCAGCGATTGCCTCGCCCGCCAGCCAACGATGTGTACTTGATTCTTGCGAAGGTGAAGACATCCGCTTTGAACCGACGTTCGTTTTCCCAAGTCGGGAACTCACTCCGATCCGGAATTCTCTGCTCCCGGACACCCTGCCCCTGAAAACCCTGCCCCCGAAAACCCTGCCCCCGAAAACCTTGCTGCCATTGAGCGTACGAAAGCGTCAATGTGGCCATCAACGCAATCGAGGTAGCAAACAGGATAATTCTACATAGGTAATTCAATTCACGACCTGAACAAACGGTTCGCAATGTGAAGTTTGGACCAAGAATCATTCTTGCTGCCGTACCGTCCGGCGTCAATCAGCTTTGCACGGATAATGGGAGGGCGAGGCTCCTGCCGAGCTATTTACGCACCAAGCGGGCTGCAAGCTCGGCAGGAGCCTCGCACTCCCGATGAAATTGCAAGCATGCCGCGAAGCAGGCTGCGATTGCCCCTCATGACCTTGTGTCATGAGAAGCAAAGTTTGGTCGGCTAGATTATGGACGCCCGAGGTTTTCAAACAGATAGAGTCCGGATTTCCCGGGACAGACCAAGTCAATATCGCCGTCCCCATCGAAATCAACTGCTGCCATTTGAAGCCCCGTTCCTGCGCTGCCACGAGGAAAGTCTTTTAAGGCCCAACGGTCTTGGGCCTTCGGTGGCGCGTTGGGTGCTGGTTCACCTCGGAAAATGGTTTCCTTTCGCCATTTGCCGGAAGTCCGATTGTATTGGAATGAGAACACAACCGGCGCCTGTGTATCGCCGGGTTCGACTTCGTGAGCGTAAACGCGTTTTCCAGTGATCAACTCCGGCTCACCTTCACCGTCCAAGTTCGCGAACATCAGGGTATGCACCTGTGAAAACGTGCCATCGATTTCGAACTTCTCCCACGCTCGCTTACCATCCGCTGACACGGATTGCTTGAGCCAATTCAAACCGAAGCCATGTCCCATCCCCCAAACGATGTCCGACAGTTTATCGCCATCAACGTCTCGACCATGAATGAAAATCCCAGTCGCTCCCAATTCAAATTCTGGATGAAAGGGCCAGTCGTCCGAGGATGCGTCGGCCGGGCGTTCGTACCAACCCTTGGGTGTGATGATGTCGATCCGTCCGTCGCCGTTGACGTCACCGGCCCCCACCCCATGCCCTGCGCCGATTTTGCCAAGATCATGCTTTGTCCAAACGACCTTGGGCTTTTGTTGTGTTAGCTCATACCATACGACGACGTTGCCCGTGTTGGGGAGAAAATCAAGTTTGCCGTCGCCATTGAGATCGACCAATTCGCCTGCTTCCATGTTGCCCGGAAGATCGATTTCATGTTCTTTCCAAGGCTGTGTGGCATCACCACCTGAGTTCTCTACCCAGCCCACGCGTTTGCCGAAATAGTTGCAAGTGACAATATCCATGCGTCCGTCGCCATTGACATCCAGTGGCGAGTCACAGAAGTCCTCGTGGTAATGCGGATTGGCACTGGCTGCAACATCCCTCACCTTGTGTTTAGTCCAATTCGGGGCTTCGTACCATGAATCGCCGCAAAAGATGTCGACTTTGCCATCGCCGTTGAAATCTGCGGCACCGCAGGCTTCGAATGGAGATTGATCATTGATCGAATACATCTTCCATCGGATGGGTTGCTTTGAATCCTGTGCTTCTACCTTGCACGAAGCAAATCCAAGGCCACCGATGGAAAACGCGAGCGCTATCCCTTGCAATCGAAATCGAAACGTTTTGATCTTCATTTTTTAGTGCAAATCTAGTGTTGGGAGGTTGTAAATCGTTACCTAGTCGAGCGGCTTGTGGCGATGCCAAATTACGGCAACTCGCGAATCTTGATATTCTTGAAATCGATTGGAGCACCTTCGGCCTCGAGACAAAGGTACCCTTCGGCGGGATTGGCATCGCGGCCACCGGATACTTCATGACCGTTGACCCATAATCGCACTTCGCCATTGATCGCTCGAACGTAGTAATGGTTCCAAGCTGGCGAACCCAAACTATGGTTGGACTTTGGAAAGCTGCGACTCCCATCAGGTGAAAGCGGCGGAAACGGCTTGAGCTTTGATTTCCCTACCGGGAAGATGTCGCCGTTCGTCGAAAACCACGTTGCCTTTTTGCCTGACGAGCTTTCGTATTGTTGCGTGTAGCCGTGGTCGAGCACTTGAACCTCAATGCCAGCACCCGGTAGCCGGTTCCGCGGCAAGTCTGTGAGCGCATCTTCGGGAGTCCAAAGAAAGAAGCCGGAATTGCCACCGACCGATAAGTGGCGCCATTCGCCAACAAACTCAAGATTTTTGTATTTCTTGGCAGACCGAAGCACGCCGACGGGTTTTCCCGTTCCGTGTACGGTTGATCCGTCCCATACCCAAGTGTCTTCGTCGCAATTGGCTCTTACAAAATCATCTTTACCTAAAACCACCCAATCGGGCCCACTGCTATCGATCATGGCTGAGATGGATGGCGACGACTCTTGTAGGGCTTTTGGGGCGGGCTTGGCTTCTTGTCCGAATGAAACAAGTGATACGGCAACGACAATCCCCGGAAAGCTCAATCTGCGAAGGATAAATTTGCAAATCATTGGTCTACCTCTCTGCCATGACACTTCGGCAGCGTTCTTTGGCTACGATAATGTGATCGAGTACGCGAATTCCAACCAGCTCTCCGACTTGAGACAATCGTTCGGTGACCGCTTTGTCCTCACGGCTAGGAGTTGGGTCTCCAGAGGGATGGTTGTGAACTAATAGAATAGCAGATGCAGAGTCTCGAATTGCAGCCCGGAAAACTTCTCTCGGATGAACAAGACTAGCATCGAGTGTTCCAATGGTTATGAGATGCGTGTTGATTGGGCCGTGCTGGGTGTCCAAGGTTACGATGTGAAACTCTTCTTGCTTTCCATCGACGGCCAGTCGGCCAAAGGCTCGCGCGCAGAAACGAATCGCATCCTCCGAACCACGAATTCGCTCGACCACAACCGGGACTTCGTCGCGAAGTTGCGAGATTCGTCTCCCAAGTTCGATTCCGGCCATGATTTGAGCATAACTGTCCTTTCGAATCGTTTTACTAATGTTTCGCAACTCCGGTAAACTGGAATCCGGCAGGGCTGCCAATCGATCTGAAGGAAATCGGTTGGCGATGATTCGCCCAGCTTGGATGGCGGATTCCCCAACGATTCCGACTCGGATCAGGATCGCGATCAATTGCGAGTCGGTTAGTTTTGAGGGCCCGTCGCGAAGCAATTGTTCACGCGGACGGTCTTGTTCCGGCGAAAGTTTGATTTGTTCTCCAAAGACTTGTCGCTCAATCCAATGGTCTGCGGAAACGGTTGAGTTTCGAACCCATCGATACCGCTCTTGCTTGTCGATTTCGACCCGATTCAATAGCCCGTCGCGGGTCAGAAGATTAATGACACGAGTGACATACGACGGGCTGGAGTCATGGCATTTCAGCTTGGCTCCCTCAGCCGAGAACTCTTCCAAATCCCGAATCGCGTACAGAATGGACTTCAGTTTTTCTTTGCGTTCTTCGCTCACGGCTGATCCATTCAGGAAATGGAATCGCTCGACTGAGCTTTTCCGAGAAATAGGTTCGCTGCAAATCGCAGCACTGCAAATTAAAAAACAATTATTCAGGGGATTTCCGACGGCCGGAGACTTTACTGAGTTGAACTGTCACCTCACAAAATGGATCGTTGGAACGGGTCTCAGACATTGCCATTGTGATGTCCTAGCCGACGACTTACCACCGGGGGCAGGGTCGGAAGCATGGATTTAGGATCAATTTAGATCCGTGTTGATTCCCCATTGCCAATTCCCTACCATTAACTTGTGATAAAGTAAGTCGGTTGGTAGATTTCTGGCGAGCCCCTTGGCATGTTGGGAAACCCGATCAGGCGTCTTCTGTTTTTCCAAATTGAGCATCCATCACAAGCAAGAAATCAACCATGCATTCTCGAATTCAAAGCAATCAAAAGAGATTGGCTCGCAAATCGTTTCTCGGCACACTTTGTGCCTCAGTTTGCTTTTCGGCTTCTGGTTTATGGATGTCATCGGTTCCGGCTCCACTCTTCGGAGATGAGCTCGCTCGAGTTGCGCAGCTTGAGGCACCGCCTCCAGCCACGAAGTCAATTGTTCGAGCCGTGCGACAGCTCATTGAGCAAGGGCACATCCTGCATCCGAAGTTCAACGATGAAATGTCGTCTCACGCCTTCGATATGTTCATCAAGAACATCGATCCGCTCAAGGCCTACTTCCTCGCATCCGACATCGCCGAATTCAAACAATACGAAACGTCGCTCGATGACCTTTTTACCAAGAACGACATCAGTTTCGCGTACCTCGCATACAAACGTTTTTTGGTTCGCCTCGAACAAGTCGTCCCAATCATTCACCAGCAAATCGATGCCATACACGATTTCACTATCGATGAGCGGATTTCCTCGGATGCCAAAGAAATCGGATTCCCAAAAGATATCGCTGAGACCACCGACCGGTGGCGTAGGACCATTAAGTTGAATTTCCTGTCGCTCCGGGCTGATGGGAAAAACGACGATGAAATTCGAGACATACTGCACAAGCGTTATCGTACTGTCTACAACATCCGATCCCAAATGGATGTTGACGAACTGCTTGAGCTGTACCTCACGTCGCTGACCAATGTGCTCGATCCGCACACGACCTACATGGCGCCACAGGAACAAGAAGAGTTCAATACTCATCTCAAGTTGGAGTTGAAAGGCATCGGTGCCACGTTGCGTCCTGACGACGGCACGACTGTCGTCGAGACACTCGTCCCTGGTGGAGCAGCGGACTTGGATGGCCGAATCAAAATTGGCGATAAAATTGTGGCGGTTGGCCAAGACGACAACTCGCCTCCCGTCGAAACGCTCGACATGAAGCTCAAGGATGTCGTCAAGATGATCCGTGGAGAGCCAGGCAGTCGAGTCAAATTGCATATTCGACCCAAGGCCGGCGGGGACATTCAGATATACGAGATTACCCGAGCGGTAATCAAATTGGAGGAATCCGCCGCACAATCCGAAATCATCGAACAAGGGACCAAAACAGATGGTTCGCCCTACCGGTTCGGCTACATCAAGCTACCCAGTTTCTACTTGGATATGGACGGAGCAAAGAATCGAAAGCAAGACTTTCGTAGCACCACTCGAGATTTGAAGGTTATTCTCAAGAACTTCCGCGAATCCAAAGTAGACGCAGTCGTCTTGGATCTGAGCAAGAACGGTGGCGGCTCGTTACCAGAAGCGGTTTCAGCGACGGGACTGTTCATCGATCAAGGGACAGTGGTTCAAGTAAAGACGCCTGGTGGCAAGGTCGAGCAACTCGACGACGATGAACGCGGTACCGCATGGGATGGGCCCTTGATCGTCAAAGTAAGCCAATTCAGCGCAAGTGCGAGCGAGATCTTCGCAGGAGCGATTCAAGATTACGGACGAGGAATTATCGTGGGCGATCCCAAGACCCACGGCAAAGGTACGGTTCAGACATTGCTCGACCTGGGACCGTACATCATGGGTCCCCAGGTCGCTAAGTCCTACGGTGCACTCAAACTCACCATCCAACAGTTTTATCTGCCCGACGGTCGGTCAACGCAACTTGAGGGTGTCTCCTCGGACGTTATCGTTCCTTCCTTGACCGCCAAACTGGATGTATCCGAAAGCGATTTGGACTACGCGATACCAATGGACAAAGTGAACGCGCGTCCGCACAAGAACTATCGGATGGTCGACAGTGCGGTTAAGGTAGCACTGCAACAAGCAACCAACGATCGGATCGCGAAAAACTCCGAGTTCGAAAAGCAGTTGGCCAAGATTGATGCCTATGTTCGTCAAAAGGACGAGAAGACCATTTCGCTCAAAGAATCGGATTACTTGGCGCTCCGAAAAGAACTCAATTCTGAAAAAGTAGAAGAGGAACAATTGGAAGCCAAAGCGGAACGAAGCTCCGTATACTATTCCAATTTCTACAATCAAGAAATTCTAAACATTGCCAAGGATTACGTCGTAGCGCTTCAACAACAAACACCAAGTAAATGAGTGCCGAAGAACATTCTCGGCAACGAAATCAGCAAAAAAATGGACGACCGAAATGGTTGTCCATTTTGCTTTCGATCTCGCTGCTGGCCCTCGCGTTAGTTCCGGTGGCTCGGTGGTTTTTGTTCGAGATCGATCATCAATTCGCCAATCTAGCAGGCGGGGCACTCCTGCTGGCTTCAATAATCATTGGCTTTGCCGGACTTTGGTTGCGGTTTGCAAGAACACGCTTACAGCATCTTGCGTTTGCGATAATGCCTTTTGCCCTGGCGGGCAGCGCCTTGGCTCTCTTTGAGTACGTTGGGGTCACTGGCGAGACCGTGCCTGTCTTTCGAGTGCGGTCCTGGTCAAGTAAGTCACGCTCGAATGAAACTTTGCAGTCTGCGCCCAAATTGGTTCCAGACGCCATGCGATTTCAATCCTCGCAGTTTTTGGGCAACGCTCGCGATGGTGTTGTGCAAAACGACGAATTTTCTGTCGCGTGGAAGGAGAGGCTGCCAAGAGTCATTTGGCGGAAACCGATCGGTGCGGGTTGGGCTAGTTGTGCCGTTGGCGATGGGCTGGCGATAACGCTTGAACAAATGGATGAACAGGAGTGCATCACCGCATTTGGGCTCACTTCAGGCGATGTTCACTGGCGGATTTCGCTTCCGGGGAAACACTTTCAAGCGGTTGGCGGTGTGGGGCCTCGCTCAACGCCAACCATCCACCAAGCCAAAGTGTTTGCTCAAACGGCCACAGGTATCGTGCTTTGCGCTGAACTTGAGACTGGAAAAGTCGTTTGGCAAAAAGACCTTCTCCAACTCGCAGGTATCGATCAAGCAACGTCCGAAAAAGGTATCTCTTGGGGACGAAGCGGGTCGCCACTTATTGTGGACAATCAAGTGGTCGTGCCATTTGGCGGAAAACTAGATGACCCCAATATCAAGTCGCTGATTGCATTTGACTTGGAAACGGGCAATGTGCTTTGGACTGGCGGGGAATCCCAACTTGCCTATGCCTCGCCCATGTTGCTTACACTTTCCGGTGTTCGTCAGATCGTGAGCGTCAACGAGGGTTGTGCAACAGGGCATAATCCTGCCAACGGAGACGTTCTCTGGACGACACCTTGGCCAAGCAAATCGAATGGTGATGCTTGTGCATCGCAACCGGTAGCCATCGACGATCGCAGAGTACTTCTCGGAAAGGGCTACGCGCTTGGTTCAAAACTATTCGAGACGGTCTTCACCGGTAAAACGCCGGATAACGCCTACGACAAGGCATTCTGGCAAACAAACACGATTTGGAGCAATACGCGGATCCTCAAAACAAAATTCACAAGTTCGATTTCGTACAAGGGGTTCCTGTATGCGTTGAGCGATGGCGTACTTGAATGCGTCAATCCATCCGATGGATCGCGAATTTGGAGAGGCAAGAGATACGGGCAGGGGCAAGCGATCCTCGTTAATGACCATGTATTGGTCAGCTCCGAAGATGGTCGGATCGCTTTGGTTTCGATCCAAGATGGAACCACAATTGCCGAGCTGCAAGTCCTCGATGGGATCACATGGAACGTGCCTGCTGTCGCTGGTCCCTATCTGTTGATGCGCAATTCCGAGGAAGTGGTTTGCTTATTATCGGAAAGGGATGCCCAGAAAAATGACGAATCCGTCTCCCCATAGTGGCCAAATTATTTTGGGTTTGGATCCAGGTCTGGCAATCACCGGGTATGGAGTCATTCGTAGCCATTTGAAAGTTGAATTGATCGAGGCAGGAGTCATCCGGATTCGTCGCGATCAACCTTTATCCGAACGGCTGAAAGAACTCTACGCAGGCGTTATGGAGGTGCTCGAGAGTTATCCAATCAATTTCGTCGCGATCGAGCAGTTGTATTCTCACTATGAACGGCCAAGAACCGCCATTTTGATGGGGCATGCCAGAGGTGTTTTGTGTTTGGCAGCGGCCAATTCAGGCAAGACAGTTCATTCTTACGAACCGACCAAGGTGAAAAAACTTTTAACGGGCAATGGCCGAGCACCCAAATCGCAAATGCAACTCGCGATCCAACAACAATTGTTTCTCAAAGAACCGCCCGATCCACCCGACGTGGCCGATGCACTGGCCATCGCCCTGTGCCATCATTTCGCAACGGGGCCAGTTGCTCAACTACTCAAAAACGCAAGGAAGACACATTGATTACCAAGGTTACCGGTCAACTGCTGACCCTCTCTGATGACACAGCCACGCTGAATGTTCCGCCATTCGAGTATGAAGTCGCCATCCCGGAATACACGCGTCGACACTTGCAGGCAGAGATCGGGAAAAGCATCGCTCTGCACACGATTCATTACATTGATGGAAATGCAGCACAAGGTGGAAAGCTGATGCCGAAACTGGTCGGTTTCTTAACGACCATCGAACGAGATTTTTTTGAGCTCTTTTGCTCAGTCGATGGAGTGGGAGTTAAGAAAGCGTTGCGAGCGATGGTTCGCCCGGTTCAAGACACGGCCATCATGATCGAGCAACAAGACGCAAAGGGACTGTCGACTTTACCTGGAGTGGGGCCGGCCACTGCGGAGAAGATCATTGCAACGCTTCGTCGCAAGATGCCTAGGTTTGCGTTGCTCGTGCGTCGTGAACTACCGGGTGCTGAGGTACAAGCGCCCGGCGTTGTCGAAGAAACGTTCCAAGCTTTGTTAGTGCTTGGGCACAACGAACCGGACGCTCGGCGACTTATCGAACAAGCGTTAGCGGTATCGAAGAAGTACAAAGATACCGAATCGATGATCCAAGCGATCTATCAAAGGCAAACGAGCCAGTAGTGGTCATTTGTCATTTGTCATTTGTTAGTGGTTAGTGGTTAGTGGTTAGTGGTTAGTGGTTAGTGGTTAGTGGTTAGTGGTTAGTGGTTACACTAACACCCATAAGTCTATTCTCCCCCTCGCCCTGGTACTCCGGGGAGAGGGGGTCGGGGGGTGAGGGGAGCCAGAATCAGACTTGACCCCTTTTTCCTTTGTCATGACGAGCAGATTGTATACGCACTTCGTATACAATTGAGCTGGACCCATATCCGGCGCGCTGCTTCTAGCTTGCAATCGCATACGATTTTTGTCGGTCAAGGATTTTCGTTCTCGACAGCGTTTCCTCTAATACACAGCTCTTTGCAGCGAGTCCGATTGCTGGACGTATAGTACAAAGAGAAAGCTGCTTCTATCGGGCCAGGTTGCTTTGGAGACTTGAACAGCACGGTCATCTTCTTTGTCTCGCCGGACTTCAACTGAAATGGCTGAAAGTCAACGTCTTCAACGCAGCCCAGACCGCAAGCTCCACGAATCCCTACGACCTCAGCTACACCGAAAAAACTTGGGTTATGTACACCGAAGGAAACAATCCTATCCTCTCCATATGGAAAGTCGCTGAGGGTAAGTTCTGATGATTCTATTTCAAGTGAAGTTGATCGGGTAAGGATAGTCGATCCAATCAGGCCGCAGGCAAATATGAAAAGCAAGGCAGCAACGAATCGAGATACGAGCCTTTTGTAACGCAACATAAGATATTTCGTTTTGGCTTGGATGAACAACTAGCTTTTTCGTAGCCCGACTCCCCACTGATAGAGAAGGCCGCCAATAATAACCAGACTCAATCCACCCAACGATGAGTACAGCCAATACGGTGGCGGTTCATTCAAGGTCGGCTCTGGAAATCCAAACGCGCTAAGTGTAAAGTCGCGTTCACTCAAGGCAGCGACCTCAACGGAAGACTGATAGGTAAAGTCATCAATAACTGTATTGGTGGCAATGTTTCGAATTTCGTGTCGTGAACTGGTCCTAAAGGGAGCACCACCCAGATTCTCATCGTAGCTGGCTGTGTAACTCGTTTTTACATTTGGAGCCTGGTTCCAAACGAAAGAGTAAAGCAGCCAGTTGTTTGTGGGATCGAATACAGCCACCGCTGATCTGCGCTCCACTGATCGAATCAACTCATTCCCTTTCTGCTCGAAAAAAACGAATGGAAAATCTATATTGACCTCAAAGCATTCACGATTGTTGACCGAAATGAGCTTGATGTCTTGAATTTTCACTTCATCGTTAAACCACTCAATTTGATTCGATGCTCCTCGCATCGGAAGCGTCTCTGGGGATTGAATTTCCCCAGGCGGCACCATGATTCGATTGTAGGCATCGATGTTGTCGATTCCATCTGAAGGAGGCACTTGATAGGGATGTACCCCGATGATTACCCATTCACCCGAGGACGAGCTTGCAAGTTCGAATGCATATCGAGGATTAGCGCAATGTAGCGTTTGCTCCCCTTTGTTCACTTCCTTTGAGTTCATTTGCCGGTAATTAGTGCGGATTCGCTTCTCTTGGTATTGATCCATCTGGATAACCTTACCCTCACGAACAACCTTTTGATTGGAGCTAATGGTCACGCCAGACGTGGTGGAAAAAAACTTCTTGTGGAGTTCCACTTGTTTTCTCCAAGCTTTCGGAGCTTCGTTTTGAAACCGCTTTAACAATGCTTCGTCCAATTCAGCCCCGGCCAATGGAACTGCCTGGCAAAGGCAACAAACGATCAAAGTTGTGGCAACGCCAACAGTCGAGATATGACTCTTTAGATACAAGGCAAACTCCGAATCCAAAATCGGCAAAATGAATTATTGCAGGCCTACTATGGTTTAAGATCAAAAAGTCGGTGACGACGCGTTCGTGACCGACTAGATCAATAAGACGGTGATTCTAGGTTTTTCCTGAATCAAGCTAATTTAGGGAGCAAGTACATGTGTCATTCCCTCCCACCTGTATCACTTGGCAATCGCCCTTGCATCGGCTGCATGCACTTCTCGGGCCACCAGTTTTGCATGTACCCAGTACTGATCTATTTTTGTCTTTACGGACACAAATTGGTCCGCCCGTCGTCTGACTTTCTGCTTTTCCACAATTGTTGCAAGTGCCAGCGCATGCATTGACCACGACCGGTCCAGCAAATACGGAGGGCACGGATGTCGTTCCAATCAACATCAGAAACAACCCCAATCCCATCAAAGCTTTACCAGCGAACTTTTTTACATTCATCTAAGTTTCTCCCAAAAGGAACCAAACAAACACACAAAAAACTATTCGACTTCTCGCCATCTACAAACCATCCTCATCTGTTGCTTGCTAGACGTTAACAACGCAAAGGATGACTTTGATCCTAATTTCACGTCGACATCAATATCGACTTTCCCTCCAGCAGGAACGACGACTGGCAAGGACTTGATTGCTCGGCACTTGCAGTTTTGCTCAGCACCAATTAGCCGAACCGATTCTTTTCCACGATTGACTACCGCAAAGCTTAACGTTTGCCATTCCCCTTCCACTCCCGGACTTGCTGCAACCACTGCAGGCTCCGTCACGAGTACTTGGCCAGTGACACCGATCGGCAAGTTCCGAGCATACCACGCCCCTATCTCTGAATGAAAAAACATCCCACCGAACCCAGCAGTTGTGGCGACGAACAAAACGGCTACGGTATAAATCCAAATGGGTTGTTTGAATCGAAATCCAAGCCGGTCGGACGAGTCATCGACAACTCGCTGATTTTCTATTCGTCCAACAATCAACAACAGTGAAATCGCAACGATGTCGATTACGAACACCCATGCCGGATTGAAATCAACGCTCCCAAAACATCCGCACGTAGCTTTCCTCTGTACGATCATCGCCAATGAGGCCCCAGCGAAAGTTGCGAACAGACAAAGAGTGCAAAACCAAGCTGCGACCGTTTTCCAGCCAGAAAGCAACCAAAGTGCGATAAGAACCTCAATCTGAATTAGTCCAAATTCCAACGAGGGTGCGATATCGAATAACGCATTTGGCGTTCCAAAATCACGCAGTTTAAGAAACGAAGCTGCTAGCAAGAAAACGCTGAAAAGTGGACGAATCAAACCCCACGTAAACCACTTGGGTTGCGAAACTCGATAAGACAATTCAGTCACGTTTATCCCCTTTCATTCCATATCGACCGAATCGTGGTTTTGAGCTGTTGCGAGCGCGACAACAACCGCTGCGTCGACATCTTGACTAAGGCTTCGGACGGACCCGTCCGTAAACGCAAAGTTGACAACGCCAGTATGTTCTCCGAACGGCTCTCCGATCTGGTTGGATTCATTGATAGCACCGCCAACTACCGTTCCAATACGAAATCCAGACCAGGAATACAGGTACGACTTTGTAGAGGCACGTGTGGTTGACTGAAGGGCGCTGGATGGATCCAATTCGATCAAATAGGTGAAAGTTGCCGATGCCCCTTCGTTCATAGGAATACTCACCTGCCTAGAGAACCAAATACGTTCTCCCACGCTCTCCCAAAACAAAAATGTATTCGATGTGCCATCGCTTACCTCGCTGAGGCGACGTTCTCGAACAACGGAACCTACGCGTAGTCGAATCGTGCCGAAATGCGCTTTTCCCGAGATGTAAGCACCATCATTTCCAGAATAATCGCATGCTTGAGCTTGTAGCCCCGCGACAGATGGACCCGAAAAGCGATCGGATAGATCAACGAGCAATTCGGACTCCATCGCACTCGGGCATTTTAACAGTGAGGGTGATTTCTCAATTTTTGATTTATTCGGTAGCGAATTGCTTGGCACGTTCTTATCGATTGATTCATAAAGTGCATTTTGCTCGAAAAAAGGGAGCATATTTACGAAAAGACCAGCATCACGTTGATAACTAACGGTCTTGGGATGGGCGTTCATGGTTGGGCCTGGCAGATAGCGATACGATGACTCGAAGTTCATTGCAGCAAGACCAAGTTGCTTTAGATTCGAATGACATTGCATTCGTCGAGCCGCTTCTCGGGCTGCCTGAACCGCAGGAATCAGCAGGCCAGCTAACAATCCGATGATCGAAATCACTACCAGTAATTCCACCAGCGTTAAGGCACAGCGAGAGCTGCTCTTGATCTTGCAACCCGATCGTTTGAGCGCGTTGAACTCAACGAACGGGATAGACGACGGAGCAAACGCCGAATCCGCGATGGCAACCTCTAGAAAGTGAGTGACCACTCGCGAGAACTGGAAAGCTGACGTGCTGGAGATTTGGATAGCTGGAGAGTTGGTTCGCAAGATGAACTCCTCCGGGGTACTTGAATTTGCAGCAAAACTGTCGCAC
>CAMBSL010000088.1 GCA_945870455.1 Pirellula staleyi DSM 6068
CCCCGTTGGGTCCGTATTTTGACGGATTTCATCAGCGAGGTCTACGATTCGATTGTCGAAACTTCCAATTCGATTTCCCCCGACTGCGACGATGACATCGTTGGGTTCAATACCGGATTGTTGACTCGCACTACCTGGAGCGACTTGTGTGACGACGGCCCCCACATCGGTACTTTGGACATAGACACCGAGTTTCCAATCTTTGCGATTGGCAACCAGCGACGGTCCGTATCCCGTAGTCGTAGGATAGCCCACGTTGCTGGAAAAGCCAGTGTTACTTGGAATACCAGAGCTACTGGGCAAAGCTGCTCCAGAGGTATTGTAGTTTGTTGTGGGAGGAGCCGGCGCTGTGGTGGGAAAACCAGCCTGTCCTCCGTAATTTATTTTTGGCAATGCGCTTGGGGCTACGTTGAGCCAGTTTGTTTGCCCGAAACATTGGGTGCTTTTGAGGCACGTTGCGAGCACGATCAGTACGAGTATGGAATGCTTCATGATGGTTTTATTTTTTGAGTGTTGAGTATTGGGTGTGCACGGGAGGATTTTCAACGCATCTGTGGGCCACTAATCTGGTCCAGTTGCTGTCGAATAAAGGCTGGGTCGATTGGAAAGAATCCTGCTCGAATGGCTTCCAGTTGTCCGTCTCGGCTCAAGATATAACGAAGAACGCTTTCTCTTAAACCACCGTCGATGGCCATTTGAGCCTTGTCTACGACGAGGAGCAATGGACGTACGAAAGGGTACTGTCCCGCGAGAAAGCTCTGCTCGGAAGCTGGCACCTGAACGCCATTTAGGATTAGACCGACGGGTCGAACTAGATCCGTCGCTTCACCGAAACCACAGATACCCACTCCAGCAATGTCAGCTCCGATGGCGGTGCATACTTCCTCATTGGTATTGTGTATTTGTGCCTCCTTGGCCATGGGAGAGTTGCCAAGAATAAGTTGTTTGATAAAGGCTGCGGTTCCACTGATTTCGCTTCGACCGTGAATACGAATAGGTTTAGAAGCAAACTCGCCGGTTACACCCACATCACCCCAAGTTGCCGCATGCTTCCCTTGACCACCTGCCGCTCGGAATACGGACTCCAATTGTTCTGGAGTGATATTACGAATCGGATTGTCCTTATGAACGTACATCGCGAGCGGATCGAGGGCCACGATGATGGACAACGGGTCCTTGCATTTCCCTTTTTTGAGCATTGCGATGTCTGCGTCCGTCAATGGGCGGCTTGCGCCAGCGATGACTGTTGCGTCCTCGGATAACGACTTGATGCCTGCATCTGTCCCATCGGTCCCCCGAGTGAAAACGACATCAGGGTGGAAATTCCGAAATCGATCCGACCACGATTTACCCATGGCCATCATCGTTGTCGAACCAGATAGGACAGCAGTTCCTTTGACATCCTTCTTTTTGTAGTAGGGTTCTATGGAATCGATCAAACGGGTTAGGGCGGCATGCTCCAATTGGATTTGAGTTGCTGTTGCTATGTTTTGTGGAGCTGCGGAACCCGAATTTGCAGCCGGCACCCTCGTCTGGCTAGCCTGTGTCGCGGTTGTTTGCGACCAAACCATTCCAGGGAATGCGAGTGAGAAACCTGAAATAGCGAGAAAACGAACAATACTTCGACGATAACGATTCAACATCGATTCCACCTCCTGGGAATGTGACAAAAGACTCCTGGGCCAAACACCGAGGCCCAACTCCTGCATAATGTATCCAATATTCACTGACCGTGGGAGCCGTCCCCGCTGGCGAAACGAGAATCAATCGTATAGTTTGTGTCGATGAATAAAATTGAATTAAATGCGGTAATCGCAGTAGCAAGAAATCGGACCATCGGACGAAACAATACCTTGCCTTGGCGACTGCGAAGCGATTTGCAGAGATTCAAACGCCTAACGCTTGGTCACGCGCTCATCATGGGTAGGAAAACATTTGAATCGATCGGAAAACCACTACCGGGACGACACACGATTGTTGTGTCCCGACAGCGCGATTTGCAAATTGCAGACGTGCGGATTGCGAACTCCATCGACGATGCAGTCAACAGCGTACCAACAGGACTCAGAGCATTCGTCGTAGGTGGTGCCGAAATCTATCGATTGGTATTACCGAGAATCACCAATCTATATGTGACGCAAGTCTTGGCGGATATCGAAGGGGATGCGTGGCTCGAAGAGTGGGACTCTGCGCAGTTTGAATGCGTTGAACAGTCTTACACGCCAGCCGACTCGTCAAATGATTGGCCTACGCTGTTTCAGCATCTGATTCGACGCCCGGTATTTACGACTGAATTACACACGACTGAGATTCACGACTAGGTCTCGCGTTACGATGTCCTAGTTGGATCAACGAGAACTTCGTTTATCATCTCAATTCCTCGCGTAGCCGTTCGGACTGTTTCTTGAGCTTGCTGCTTCAAAAAAAAACTTTCGACGTTCCCCCTTAGCATGACATGATCGCCAGACTGCTCCACTCGGAGCCTATGCAATGCTTGGAACGGGCTATCCCTCAACATCTTTTCGGCTTGACCCAAAACATCTTGAAATCCAGAATCAATCATTGATCCACTCCTTGAAATTGGCTTTCCGAAATCGATAAAACCACGTGCTAGGTGCCTGACAATATTTGGCAAGCACTTAGCTGAAAAGACTGACGAACTCTCGTTCAACCAAGCGCAATTCTTGATGTCATCCAAAACCTGCATGCGCTCGCATTCAGTCCTTCCATTTCCAACCAATAATCAACGTAGGTGCGCTGCGCGTTGTTTGTCAAGTAGCGCAATTGCTCCATTCGAAATAATCATACCAATCTGCACCGACGTTTC
This sequence comes from Pirellula staleyi DSM 6068, assembly GCA_945870455.1. Lineage (GTDB taxonomy): Bacteria > Planctomycetota > Planctomycetia > Pirellulales > Pirellulaceae > JBKCUI01. The sequence continues at coordinate 2,828 of CAMBSL010000088.1, forward strand.
ATGCTCAACGTTTAAAGAGTGATAGCATTTACTTAACCTAACAGCGTGAGGCTCCGAGGAAAAAAATAGCAACCCTTTGTAAAATCGTTTGCTTGCATTTGAAAACTTTACAAACTTGTATGTGTCGTCATTGTCTCAAACATTCGATTCTATTGAAAAGACCGAGGATTCGAAGTCAGCTCAGACCAGAAGGCAATATTCTTGAGCCTTGGCACGACAGTTGCATTTGTAATTTGTTATTGAACCAAAAAATGGTTTGATCCTTCGGTGGAACTGAAGGTTGCAGTGTTGAACAAGCATGTTTAGCACCGGCACTCCCTTAACAAGGAGGTACCGTGATCTTAGTGGCGTCAAAAGACCGAGTATCCTCGGACGAAAACCGACAGACCTATTCGCATTAGGTTAGGCCCAACTTTCACGGTTGAAAGGGCCCGCTTTTGCCTCCCTAATCAGGTGGTGACAGCGGGCTCTTTTTCGTTTTCGGTTCGCCCATTCGCCTTGCAATGACGGCACATACGATCAATTGAATCTGATGGAAAATCATCGCCGGGAGAATAATCAGCCCAACCTCTGCCGGTGGGAATAGTACTCCAGCCATAGGAATGCCTGACACCAAGCTCTTTTTCGATCCGCAAAACAAAAGCACGATCGCATCTTCTCGGGAGAGTCCGAGTCTACCGCCTAGCCACCAACAGGTCACAAGAACGAACGACAGAAGAACACTGCCGATGACGAATTGCCCCAGCAAACCCATCGCCGAGCATTTTGTCCAAAGACCGCCGATCACTGCTTCGCTGAATGCAGTGTAGACGAATAGCAAAATCGAACCGCGATCCACCCAGCCAACCAATACCTTATGTCTGGCCACCCAAGCACCAATCCAAGGCCTTGCAAGATGCCCTAGCACGAACGGCAGTAGAAGTTGCCCGGCGATCTTCCATATGGCTACCATGGATCCTTGGGATTGCGTGCCACCCGTTTGCATCAATAGGGCAACGAGCAAGGGTGTGATGAACATCCCAAGGATACTCGACAGGGTTGCTGCACAAACCGCAGCTGGAACATTCCCTTTGGCAATCGATGTGAAGGCGATCGACGACTGTACCGTCGATGGCAACAACGTCAGGTATAGGACTCCGGCCGTTAACGCCGGGTCAAGTGACGGGAGCCTTATCAAAACCAGACCCAGCAATGGAAACAAGGCAAATGTGACCGATAGGGTCGTTAGATGAAGCCGCCAATTCAGCAACCCACCCAAAATTGCTTCTCGCGATAATTTGGCTCCATGCAAGAAGAATAATAATAAAATCGCAAAATTCGCAAGGGTTTTGAAGAAATCTGCCGACGGTCCGCTACACGGCAAAAGCGTTGCCAACAATACGATGACGAGAAGTGTTGCAACGAAAGGATCGACCCATTTCATCAAGGCCGTGACCTCGACACTTGTCAATCGATGGCTTCGAGGCATCCCTAATATCGTTTCTCTGGTTAACTTGTTGTGAAGGCGAATCTCCGCTATCGCCAATTTCGAACTGGGTAGCCCCCGGGCGGTGTTTCGGCTACCGATTGTGGTCTCGAGGGCCTCAAGTGGCCTCTGGTGGCCTTAATCCGATGTGCGGCGTCTACAATTAGAGTCGATGAGAAGTGGGTAGCAATAGGGGCCATCTCCCGATGGACGCCCCCCATCAAGGCCGAAATTCAAGCGTTTCTTGATTCGGTTTTGCACAACTTGCGTTCGTTCGCTATTCTTAATGTCGCCGGCCTAGGTGTACTATTGGCCGGTAGCTCGTAGAATAGGCGGTTAGCGCTGGTAGCCCGTAGGGCAGGCTGCTAGCCTGTCCTGACTAGCGTGACAAATCAGACAAAACAACAGTCTCGCCGAACGTTCCGAAACGCACTTCAACCACATCTTCAATCGGAGTTGATCCTATGAAAGTTCCGTTTGCAAAAATAGCTTCTGTCGCCATTGCTTTGGCTTGCAACATCGGTTGCGATTCGCAAACCGAGGATGTCGTCGACTTGAACAAGGTCGTCGGAGCCCTTGTGGCCGTTTTAGATGAAGGTGCCAAACCCAATGCCGAGGGTGCGGCACCGGCCGAAGCCACTGCATCTCCAACCGATGCCAACGCAGAAATAACGAGTACCGCTGAGATTGAAGCAATCGAGCCAGAAAAACAAGACCCTGCCAAGGAGGGAGATTTCCTAAATAAGTACGCCGCAAAACTAAATGAAATGAAAGCCATGAACTCAGTCGTCGGGGTCAGTATGTCTCCAGGGGGCGAGATCATTGGTTTCAAAGACTCGAATCAAAACATGGTTCAAGACTTCAGCGAGTCGAAAGAGTTTACGGTGACAATCGATCCGGCCAACAACCGACTCGTAGCCTCGGACAACAACGGCTATCATCGCCCGCATGGTTACGGCTTTAGCCCGGGCAACATGATGATGGGCTACATGTTGGGTTCCATGATGGGACGCCAGGGCAGTTTTTATTCTGGAGGGATGTCGTCAGCAAAGCCGAACTTTAACAACACACCTATGAGTCCCTCAAACTATCATAAGTCTGCTGTAAGTTCTGTCCGCAGCTCGAGACCGTCTAGCTCCTCAAGTTCGTCTGCTCGTGCCCGCACCGGCTCCAAGAGTTTTAGCTTTGGCAAGTAGCGACGCGTTGTCCTCGCCCCAATTCCCGTCGACGCATTCCCAATCGACGGGGCAAACGCTAACGACCTATCAAACCGGATGGTTGCTTCTGTCCGTATTGATCGTGGCTCTCTGTGGTATCGCGTATGAATTGATCATTGCTGCTGTCTCAAGCTATCTGCTAGGAAATAGCATCGCTCAGTTTTCGATCACCATCGGATTGTTTATGTTCGCGATGGGGATCGGCTCCTATCTTACGAAATTCATCCACGAGCATCTTGTAGAGCGGTTCATCCAGATAGAAATTGCAGTGGCGTTGGTCGGTGGCATATCCGCAGCTTTGTTGTTTGTCGTCTTTCCGTACTACGCTTTGTACAAGCCCGTCATGTATAGCCTCATCTTGGCGATTGGAACGCTGGTCGGGCTTGAGATTCCATTGCTAACACGCATTCTCTCTCGATCGAACAGTTTTTCCGAATCGTTGGCGCATGTGCTGAGCTTGGACTACATCGGTGCGTTGATCGGATCGATTGCGTTCCCTCTATTGCTTTTGCCAAGCCTAGGATTATTTCGCTCTTCCTTTGCGATCGGACTCCTCAACATCTCCGTCGCCATCATCGCGATAGCGATGCTAGGAAGAACACATCCCGCGATTCGCCGATTTTTGAAATATGCGATCTTGGTGATTGCCCTACTTTTCTCCGGATTGCTAGCATCCTCGTGGATAACCACTTTCGCCGAAGGCCAATTGTTTGCGAACGAGATTATCTATTCGGAACAAACTCCCTATCAACGTATCGTTTTGACAAGCCACCCTCGCAATGGCGAAGTGCGACTCTACCTCGACGGGCACCTACAATTTGCAGGTTCCGATGAGTATCGATACCACGAATCGCTCGTTCATCCAGTCATGAGTATTGGAAAAACACCTCGAAGGATTCTTGTTCTTGGAGGGGGCGACGGGTTGGCGATTCGAGAGATCTTGAAGTTCCAATCGGTGGAGTCCATTGACTTGGTCGATATCGACCCAAGCATGACTGCTTTGAGCGCAAGAGCTAATCCGCTACGCAAACTCAATGGAGAGAGTCTCGCTGACCCTCGCGTTCATTTGATTCATGAAGACGCATTCAATTATGTTCGAGAAGCTTATGGCAGACTTAGCAAAAGCGGGGATTGGTACGATTGCATCATTGCCGACCTGCCAGATCCGCACAACGAAGTACTTAACAAACTTTACTGCAAAGAATTCTATGGTTTAATGCACAGGGTGCTTGCTGACGATGGAGCATTTGTCACCCAGAGCGGTTCTCCGTTCATCACGCGCGAAGCGTTTTGGTGTGTTGCCGAAACGATGGAAGCAGCCGACTTCCGAGTCGCTTCCTATCAAACACATCTCAATTCATTCGGCGAATGGGGGTTCCACCTTGCGGTCAAGGGATCGAGCGACATGGACCCAAGCCTCTTCAAGCTCGCGAGCGTTCCCAGGCGTTACCTGTCCGATGAATTGTTGCCGTCCTTGAGAGTGTTTCCGAGCGACACCGAACGAGTTGTTTCACCAGTCAATTCGTTGTTTGAGCCAAAGCTCTACATGTTGTATGAAGCCGGTCTAAATCGATAATGGCCAAACGAGCGTCGTCCAAGCTGAGTGTTAACTTGGTTAAGCCAAATCTTGCGGCAACTCGCAACATCGAAATCCGCGGGGCCAGAACGCACAATCTTAAGAACATCGACCTTGATATCCCTCGGGGCAATTTGACCGTAATTACGGGCGTCAGCGGTAGCGGCAAAAGCTCGCTTGCCTTTGACACCTTGTTTGCCGAGGGCCAGCGGCAATATATGGAGAGCTTGTCCAGCTACGCGAGACAATTCTTGGATCAGATCGAGCGCCCGGACGTCGACTCGATTCGCGGTCTCCAACCGGCTCTGTGCATCGATCAACAACAAGGAGCATTGAGCCCGCGCAGCACCGTCGGGACCGTTACAGAAATCTACGACTACTTGCGTTTACTGATGGCTCGCATCGCGACACCTGCCTGTCATGAATGCGGCCAACCCATCGATCGCCAACCTCCCAGTCAGATTATTGAAACCATTGCCGGGTTGCCGCACGGGACAAAGTTGACGTTGTTCGCTCCCGTGGTCATCGGCAAAAAGGGCTCGCACGCGGACGTCTTCGATCGTATTTCGAAAGCAGGCTTGCTCCGCGTTCGCGTCGACGGAGAGCTCTATGAGATCGAATCCCTGCCGGCATTGGCAGTTCGAAAAGAGCATTCTATTTCTGCGGTCGTCGATCGGATCATGATTCGCGATGACAGCCGCGAGCGGATTGAACAAGCGGTTTCCGTTTCCTTGCGACTTAGCAATGGTCTCGTGGAAACATCGGCTGTTTTGCCAGATACGACGGCTTCGATCGATCAGCTTTATTCGACACGATTCGCATGTGTTGCCTGCGGGATAAGTCTGCTCGAGATCGAGCCTCGTACATTTAGCTTCAATAGCCAATATGGTGCATGCCCAACTTGCCACGGTTTTGGTTATGTGCGCGACGACCCCGACGCGATTTGCGTTGCCTGCGGCGGCCAGCGATTGCGAAAAGAGTCGTTAGCCATTCGGCTGAGCGGTCTTTCGATCGCAGACATCACGGCGATGCCGTTGGATAATGCAAGAGATTGGTTCGCCAGATTACAACTCAACGAGCGCCAATCCAAGATAGGCAAACCCATTTTGCAAGAGATCTCAACGCGATTGCATTTCTTGGAGGAGGTTGGGTTGAGTTATCTGACGCTCAATCGCCCTGCGAATACACTCAGTGGAGGTGAGTTACAACGAGTGCGATTAGCAACCAGCATCGGAACGGGTCTCATAGGCGTTTGCTATGTCTTGGATGAGCCCTCGGTGGGTTTACACCCCAGCGACACCCAGCGTCTCCTCGAATCCATTCGATCGTTACAAAAGCGAGGCAATACGGTTGTTGTCGTTGAGCATGACGAAGAGATAATGATGGCTGCGGACCTATTGGTCGATATCGGGCCAGGAGCTGGAAATATGGGTGGCCAAGTGGTCGCAGTAGGGACTCCCGATTCCTTCCAACACAATCATTCCTCGTTGACTGCACAGTACTTGCACAGAAACAAGTGGATTCCCACGAGTCGGTGTCGCGAGTCGAGCGCTGGGCATCCTACGTTGAAGCTTTCCGGAGTGACGAAACACAATTTGCAAAACGTTCAGGTTGAATTCCCGCTCGGGCGATTGATTGGTGTCACGGGAGTCAGCGGAAGCGGAAAGAGTACGCTTATCCATGATTCCTTGTTCGTCGTATTGCAAAATTCGCTCAAAGGAATTGCCCTCCCAAAACATATCGCGAGCGTTTCGGGGTTGGAAGGAGTCGACAAACTAATCGAGATCGATCAGTCGCCAATCGGGCGATCGCCACGCAGTATTCCCGCCACCTTTTGCGATTTTTGGGACGAGATTCGAAAGGTGTATGCCAAAACGCGTGATGCCAAGCAACGCGGCTTTAATGCGAGCCGTTTTAGTTTCAATTCGGGCTCAGGTCGCTGTGAATCTTGCGGTGGACAAGGACGTCAAAAGCTTGAGATGAGTTTCTTGGCTGATGTTTATGTCGCGTGCCCGCAATGCCGTGGGCGCCGATTCAATCGAGCGACTCTCGCGGTTCAATTCAAGGGGAAGTCCATCGCCGACTGTTTGGAGTTGAGCATCGCAGAGTCTGCAGAGTTCTTCGAAGCCTTCCCCAAAATAGCTTCGCCGCTTCAGTGTTTGGTTCAAGTTGGGTTGGGATACATTGCTCTCGGGCAACCATCGACGACACTCAGCGGCGGGGAATCGCAACGGATCAAGCTTGCGAGCGAACTGTCCAAGCCGGGCACAGGCAAGACGCTTTATTTGCTCGATGAACCCACGACGGGATTGCACAGCGACGATGTGGTTCGGTTGATCGCTGTATTGCAGAGTTTGGTAGACAAGGGGAACACAGTGATTGTTGTTGAGCACCACATGGATTTGGTGCGATGTTGCGACTGGGTAATCGACATGGGGCCGGGCGGAGGCAAAGAGGGAGGAAAAGTCCTCGGAGTTGGAACACCGAAGGAAATTGCTCAAAACGCGAATTCGCCAACTGGCATTGCCCTCAATCGAAATGCATTACCGCAATTTTCATAGACAATAAAGTTACTGGGCGATCGGCAGACCAAAAACTACCACGTAGTACAGGGCCACCTTTGCTTTTGCTAGCCATGTCGTCAGAGAGTACCGTGGTTTCTTGGTACCGTGGTACCGTGGTACCGTGGTTTCGTTCTCGGCATGTTGAACTATACGTTCTTCGAAAAGTGTTTTATAACTTGTCGAACAGGATTCTAGTCAATAAAAGGATTTACAAACAATGACCTTCCCACGAGCCATAGCTTGGCTGCTAACAACAGTGGTGGCATTACTTTCCCAATCGGCAACGAAACCATGTCTCGCACAAACGGCCAACCAGGCGAGTCCGCCCACCCAACAGGCAGTTTCCCCTGGCGACGTAAACTTGGAACATAGCCGAGTTTACATCAAGGTCGGGAAGGTAGGCATGGGACACGAGCACGGTGTCGTCGGAAAGTTGCGAGAAGGAACACTGAAACTGAATGGTGAGTCCTCGCAGGGAACGCTGGTATTCGACATGACTAGCTTCGATGCCGATACGCCTGCTGCTCGCAAGTTCGTAGGACTAGAAGGAACTACGGACGAATCGACGCGGAAGCAAGTCAATACGAACATGCGAGGCCAAGAGGTGCTTTCTGTTGATAAATTCCCGACCGCGCAATTTCAAGTTACGCGTGTCAGCCCATCCGACAAGCCAAACGCTCGAGGCGCTCCGCAGGTCATCATCGAAGGGAATTTCACGCTGCAAAACAAAACCCGCCCGGTGAAAATTCTTGCGAACGTGAGCGATGAAAATGGTTGGAAGCATGTGCGAGGTGGCTTTGCGATACTGCAAAGCGACTTCGGAATGAAACCCTATTCGAAGATGCTCGGTGCGGTTGGCGTGACCGATCGATTGGAAATTTTTGGTGACCTCTGGATCGCACCTTGATGAACGATTCGCAAACCTTGAAAACCGCGGTATCGATAGAAACACTCGGTTCGGCAAGAAGTAAATCGCCCCCTTCGCTTGCAAATCCGAATGTGTCCTGGCTGTCGTGGCAGCGATCTCTGGGGATTGCATTTGCAGTCGTGACCCAATTGGTATTTTTTTGGACTGCATTGTCGCTTTTTTTCTTTTTGAGAGACGGTAGCTCGATCGCAGGAAACGCGTTCGTTGCGAATGTCCTATTGGCTATTTTTTTTGCTTGGCCGCATAGCCTGTTGCTTGTGCCGAGCATCCAAAAGCGATTAAAGCAACATATCCCTGCAGGCTTGATCGGTTGTGTGCATTGCCTCGCAACTTGCATTAGTTTACTTGTCTTGTTCGCATTCTGGACCCGGACCAGCGGCAGCCTCTGGGTTTTGACAGGAAGCGGTGCCGTCTTGATGCAAGTCGGTTTCTACGCGTCGTGGTTGGGGTTGTTCTATAGTCTCTACTGGACAGGTTTTGGGTACCAAACGGGTGCGACGCAGGCCTGGTATTGGTTTCGTCGATTACCGCCGCCCATTCGTAAATTCGAAGGTCGAGGCGCATTTCGTTACATGCGACATCCGGTTTATCTGAGTTTTCTTGGGCTGATTTGGTTTACGCCAATCATGACATGGGACCACGTTGCGCTGACCTTGATTTGGACGCTCTACATCTTCCTCGGGAGCTACTTCAAAGATCGTAGAATGATGCACTATTTGGGAAACGCTTATCGAGAGTACGCGAATCGCGTTCCCGGTTATCCCCTCATAGGATTTGGCCCCATGGGGAGACTGCCGTTGGAATTGTCAACCGAAATGGTTCCGACAAACCAAGGACCATTGCGGCCCTAATCCGTTGTGGAAGGTGCAGGCACGCTCCGCCGTGAAGTTCGCAGTCATGCTTTTGCCAGGATTCTAGGTGGACGGCAAATGGAATGCGCTTACTAAGCATGACTTTGGTCGACTCTGCTTAAGTCTTTGATTCAATTACCTGCCAACCAACCGTTAAACAGCAACGGAATAGCTTGCCCAACACGAACGAAGCGCATTTAAGGAATCGCTATTCACAAACTCGATCCAGACAATCGATGTAACCTGCATTCAATGCCTATTCGGCTGGAATGCTAGCTTAGGAATGTTCGGTAGAGTCTACTCAAATGGTTTTGTTGGAGTCATGGAATAAAAAGCGAATCGAAAGCAGCTTGATCGGCTGGTGCATCGTTTCGTTTTTTGTTCTCAGCGGCAACACGCCATCGGCGGGCAGAGTCTTTGCACAAGACGCCAAACCAAGTGTGTTCCTCGTCCATTCCTCGGTTCCGTATCAGATTGCCAATTCGGAGATTGCTAATTCGGAGAGTCTCAAGTCGGAGATTTTTTACCGTCAATCGTTGTCCCGTGATGAGATCGGTCAGTTGGCTTCACGGCGTTCGGCGGCCTCGCGGCTGGTGAGTGCCGATGTGCGTTCGCGAACCTATTCGTCACGTGCAAATGGCAAAGACGACGAGAACCTGATTCTCGTGCCCTTTCAGAGCGCGATTGCCCATCGCTTGCGTCAATCCTCAGCCGCCAATGCGTTGAAGCTACACTATGGGATCGCAGCATGTTTGCAAGCAGAGCGGCTCTTGGAAGAAACGCGAAGCCTTTTGGATGTGCAGCGTGAAACGCAAACCCTGCTCATTGATCGAGGGATTCCTATCCCCGATCCTTTGTTGGTGGAACGCCTGAGGACCACCATGGAGGACAAGCGAATAGACAACCAATCAAAACTCTATGTGCTTAGGACACAGCTCGTTGCGTTGATTGGGGCGGAGAACGCATGCTCGCATGCTCCAACGGAGATTGACAGCGTCATCCCGAGCGATTGCGATGGTTGTGACCGAATCAAAGAGGCATTGGAATGTCGATGTGATTTGGTAATGCTGCAAAGGTTGCGGGGTTCGATCTCGGCTGAAACGCTTGACTTATGGGATAGCATCGGTGCACTGACGAGTGGCGTTCCAACGAGAACGAAAACCACTTTGTTTTGGACGAAATTTCTGCGGACACGTTGCAATCCAACAGAGAACCAAAACGCAGTAACAGCCCGTAGAGCTTGGTTAGAAGAACTCATCACCGAGCGAACCAAGCAGATCGTGATGGAGGTCGAAATCGCTTTCGAAAAGAAAAAGTCCGCCGCCCTGCGGTGGGTCAAAGTCGGAACGCAACTTGAGCATTGGACCAGCAGAATTGCGCAACTTGAAAAGCTTGGCGAATCGCACGGCAATCTTGCGGAACAAATGGAAGCAAAATTGTCAAGACAGCAAGAACGCGGGCTACAAATCGAACGTTGGCTCGAATGGCATCAAGCAAGCGTCGATCTTGCCTTGGCGATCGGTTGCGAGAAATAAAACACAAGTGCGCGAGGGGATCGTTACCTCCACGCCAGGGCGATGGTCAGCTACCTCTGGCTTTATTTCTGGAGATAGCTACGCGAGCGATAGCTGTTTCGTAATCGTGACTCGGATGTTTTTAAACATCGGTGTACGCGACTGAGGATCGACTGCGCGGGGGACAAGGACGTTGGATTCCGGGTAGTACATCATCGCGTTGCCATCTCGGATTTCTTCGAACGAACGCGCCAAAATGTTATGCATCCGCCCCGTTTCGCTGCTAACGGTTACCAAATCATTATCGTTCAGGTTCATTCGTCGCATGTCCGTCGGATGGATTAAGATCACATCGCGACGCTCTTGGTGACGATACAAATCGTAGTCTTCATAGACTACCGTATTGAATTGCCCCTCGCTTCGAACGGTCATTAGCCGAAGTTGATTTTCTGCTAACGACGTCAAGGCTGGCAGGCGATGTGAAAACAGTTTCGCTTTCCCGTCCTTGGTTTTGAATTTAGGAACATGAAAAGTCCGCTCGCCAACGTGAAATTCTTGGCCAGTTTTGGCAATCGTCTCGATCTCTTCGTAACCAGGTACAACTTGCGAGATCCAAGTTCGAATCGTATTCGATTTTTGCATTTCTACCCAATCCACAGGCGTTGAATCGCCGAGCAAACGGTGGCCGATTTCCGCAATCACATGGATTTCGCTGCGTGGCCCCGGCAATCGCTTTGGGCCACCATCGCTTAGACGCACGTAGTTGAACATCGACTCTTGCGTCGTTGGCTCAGGCTCCTCGTCTCGGGCCAATACCGGTAGAACGATCGTCGTCTTAGCAAGGCCACGTGCATGACCGGTGTTGAGCGTTGTGCTTAACATGACCAGCATGTCGAGTGACTCGAGAGCTTTTTCGGCAAATTGCGAATCTGGATTTGAACCATAGAGATTACCACCGAGACAAAAAGCGAACTTAAGCTCACCCTTCTCCGCCGCCTCGATGCAATCCAGCGTGTCGCGTCCTTTTGTCGTTGGTAGTTTGACGCCAAACTTGTTTATCAGATTATCGAACAGTTCGTCTTTGAGTTTTGGCGTAACACCTACCGAACCGATTCCTTGGACATTGGAGTGACCGCGTATCGGCATTACTCCAGCACCTTTGCGACCGATCATTCCCCGGAGCAAAGCTAGGTTGACGATCGCTTGAACATTTTCAACGCCTTGCGTGTGGTGCGTGATACCCATGGTCCATGAAAAAATGGAGCCGTTGCTTTTGGAATAGACCTCCGCAATCTCTCGAATCGCTTTCTCGTCAATGCCACTCTTGTCGCATATCTCGCTCCAAGGAGTACTTGCGAGTCCCGCAAGATAAGCGTCGACATCATTGCAATGTTGGCTGAGGTATTCGACATCATGTTGGTTCATTTCCACAACCGCTTTGCAAACGCCAGTCAGCAACGCCAAATCGCCGCCAATATGAGGCTGAATGTAATGGGTCGCAATCTTGGTTCCAAAGAATAGGCTCAGCGGATCGCTTGGAACCTTGAATTTGATTAAGCCCAATTCTCGAACTGGATTGATCACAACGATTCTGCCACCCCTGCGACGAATGTGCATGAGGGTGGTCATCAAACGAGGATGATTGCTAGGTGGATTGCCTCCGATGATAAAGATGGTGTCGCAATCGTCTAAATCGTCAAGGACCACTGTTGCAGTTGTTGTTCCCAGTGTTGACTGAAGTCCGACGCCACTGGCTTGGTGACAATAGAAGCTGCAATTGTTGACGTTGTTCGTACCATACAAGCGAGCAAGCAATTGCAACAAGAAGCCAGCTTCGTTGCTGCTGCGTCCACTGAAATACCAAAAAGTTTGATCGGCCATCAACAACTTGAGCTGGGCCGCGATACGATCAAAAGCTTCGTTCCACGTGATCGTGCGATATTGATCGACCCCGTTTTCAAAAAGAATGGGCTGAATGAGGCGGCCGCTGGTTTCAAGCTGGCGAGGGGACCATTGTCGCATTTGCGAAATCGGATGCTTTGCCCAAAAATCGGAAGTGATGGCGGGCTGCATGTCTGCGGCCATCGCCTGAATCGACTTCTTGCACACCTCTGGAAACGAGCCATGTTCGTTGACCATCCCACCGTGCTGCCCACCCATGCCCAGAGCACACGTCTTACAAGCGTTTCGAGAGCGAAGCGCGCGATAAAGTTTCCAAAGACCACCCGATTCAATACCTTTCTTGAACGTATATCGGATTGCTTGCCAACCACCGCCTGCGGTGAGCTTTCTCATAGATGTGCCATCAGCGAAACGCGAAAAAAAGGGGAGTGATCTAGGTCGTAAGCGTAGTCTGCAAGTGCATTGCTGAAAAGCGATCAACGTCTCGAATAGCGTTATTACGAATGCTCCATCAGGTACAAAGCACCCCTATTGTATGAACTCCCAGGGCATTTTCACGGCAACTCAGCAAAAAAGCCTTGCAACTACTTTCTAACGTTACGGTCATCAATTAGAACAATGAGGTAAATCGCAATTCGTTTGCGATGAGAGATCGTTTCTTTTTTCATTTAGGCGGGGTACCGATTGATGCGTCGAAAGTCATCACAACATTGGTTGGGCTGGATTGCACTGGCCTGCGGCTTTTCTTTTTCGAACACTTCCGTATTTGCGGATGTCGATCCCAACAAGCTTACGCGATCGGAAATCCTTTCTGGCTGGAAATTGCTATTCGATGGCAATTCGACCGAAGGATGGCGCAATTACAAAAAAGATTCCATCTCCGACGCATGGAAAGTCGTTGACGGAGCATTGATTCGCGAAGGCAACAATGCTGGCGATATCGTCACGACCAAAAAATACAAATACTTCGAGTTCTCGGTCGACTACAAGATCTCCAAAGGTGGAAACAGCGGGTTAATGTTTCATGTGACAGAGGATAATCCCAACCCTTGGAACAGCGGTCCGGAAGTGCAGATCCAAGATAATGTCGCCGGCACAGATCCGCAAAAGTCAGGTTGGCTCTATCAACTGTTCAAACCGACGCCTGTCGCTTGGGCAGGTGAAAAGGAAGCCGCAGATGCAACTCGACCTGCCGGTGAGTGGAACCAGTTGTACTTGCGAATCGCCCCGAATCAATGCGAAGTCACGATGAATGGGGTTCGGTATTTCCAATTCAAGCTCGGCGATGCCAAATGGAAAGAACTCGTCGAAAAGAGCAAGTTCGCAAAGATGCCAGGCTTTGGGGCAGCCGGGGAAGGTTTTCTATGTCTTCAAGACCACGGCAATTTGGTGTCCTTTCGCAACATCAAGATCCGTGAACTAGGCGATGATGGCTCATTCACACAACCGATCGATGGGAAGATCGACGTTAAGAATGCGCTTGCGTTTCCAAAACTCAAATGGGACGGCTGGCAGCCAATCGATGAGGATGGAACCGTCGACAAACCCCTTCGAATCCTCGATCTAACTTACCCTGCCGGTGAAGACAAGCGGCTCTTTGCAATGGATCAACGCGGCCTCATTTTCTGGTTTGAAAACCGGACCGATGTCGAAACATCAAAACGTTTTCTCGACATCCAAAAGAAAGTGTCGAAGTGGAGCGATAACGGTGCAAACGAACAAGGCTTGCTCGGTCTTGCATTCCACCCCAAGTTTAAATCGAACGGCGAATTTTTTGTCTGCTACACCAAGAAGGAAAATGACCATACGATCGTCGCCAGATATCGGCTCTCCAAAACCGATCCCAACGTAGCCGATCCTGATTCAGAAGAAGTCATCCTCGATGTCGAGCAACCATTCAAGAACCACAACGGCGGTTCGATTGAGTTTGGTCCAGACGGATATCTGTACATCGCACTCGGTGACGGTGGCTCGCGAAATGATCCCAATGCATCCGGGCAAAATCGGACTCAGTTGCTCGGTTCGATACTCCGCATCGATGTGGACGGCAAGACAGACAGCTTGAAATATGCAATCCCTAAAGACAACCCATTTGTCGGTGTCGATGGTGTGCGCCCCGAAATCTTTGCTCACGGTCTTCGTAATCCTTGGCGAATTGCCTTTGACAAGAAAACTGGCCGATTTTGGTGCGGTGACGTTGGGCAAGATTTGTGGGAAGAAGTAAATGTTATTACCAAAGGTGGAAACTACGGTTGGAGCAACCACGAAGGAAGCCATGCATTCGGCAATCGCCCAGACGTCAATGGCGTGTCCGCTGCAATCGAACCTGTTTGGGAGTACGACCACAGCGTTGGCAAGTCGATTACCGGTGGTCGTGTCTATAATTCAGACAGATTGCCCCAACTGACCGGCAAATACATCTATGCTGACTACGTCAGCGGCAGCGTTTGGGCCTTGACCTACGATGAAAAAACTGGAAAAGCCTCTCGAAACGATCAGCTGCTTGAGAAAGGCATTCCTGTACTTGCATTTGGTGAAGATCAAAAGGGTGACGTCTACTATATGATCGATAACGCCAAGGGGCAGTGCATTTATCGATTTGAGTGATCGAGTGCCCTCGTTCGCGACTTTAGAAAGACAACACAGCCGACAAAAGAAGCAGGTACGCTCGGCTGTGCCGTTCGCAATCAAAGTAGTAGGCACATTCCATGTGCCGTCCACCAGAAACGAAAGCGACCCGCGACACAACAAGGTCGCGGAGGCTCAATACGTCTTATGCCTTCCGTCGCTTTCGCACCGCCGACTCAGAGTCTCCCATTTCATCCAGGAATAACGATTCCCCTTCTCCATTGCCCTGAGTGGAATTGATGAAATTGATCACAATCAATACATCGAGTGCTTCGACATTGAGATTGCCGTCGACATCATAGAAAGGCGGAGAAACAACGCCGGAGTTTTCAAGGGGTCTCGCTCCATTGCGGTTAATTTCATTGATAATAACCAGCACATCCAAGGCGGATACAAGTCCGTCGTTGTTGACGTCTTGACGTTGAACCTGATTCTGCCAAGGTGAAACTGCTGGTCGTAAACTGAAGTCCTCATGTGCATTCACCGCACCAGCCACGATAGTTAACGATCGAATGCCTGTGCTCGGTTGCACAAAGTCGTAGGTTGGGGATTGAGGAGTGACTTCTATCTGATAGGTTCCCGTTGGAATACCAGGCAAGACATAACTGCCGTTCACCGATGTCTTGGTTTCCGTCGCAGGCCCAATCACCAGATTGTCTAACTTGATCTTCGAATTACGTATCCCGCGGGCGATGACAAAAGCGATGTCGGCAACGTCCGAACCGACTCGCATTGTCGCAGTTTCGCGCGTCTTCAATGCTTCCGACTGAAAGCGCCGTATGAGCTTGCCGTTCGAAGAATAAGCGTCCAGCCTTGCGATCGTATTATCGCCGCCGGCGATCGCATCGATCGCAACGCTCGTGGTGGGTTGCGCAAACGTAATTCGCAGTTGCTGCTGGTCTCCTCGGAACGTATCCACGAATGCTATCTGCGATGTCGAATAAGGTCGGAAGACCTTGGAGCCAGTCGTAGCCGAACTGTCGGTGAACACTCCAACCGTTCCGTTCGTATCCTCACCGATCGCTTCGATGAGCACACCATTTTGATTGGAAGCAATCGAGCCAACGGAAAAATTGTCTGGCTCGATACGGCTTTGCAGGACCAATGGCTGGCGATTGTTATCTACGAGCCTGACTCGAGCATTCACAATACCCGTTTCGGTCGATTGCCATTTTCCATCGCGATTGACGTCGCTCCAAGCAAAACCTTGAATGCCGGGCACAGAGGCGGTATCACGGGTTGGACCAAGCGTCCCACTAAAGACATTGCTTTTGATTCCGATGGAGGATTCAATAGCGCGAATCTCAATTGCCCCGGTCGTTCCTGCGGGAACGTCGATGCTCAAATTCAAGTCGACTTGGTAGTCGTTGGGAGTCGAAAACGTTTGCCAGTTGCCGCTGTTGAATCGATACTCGATTCGTCCGATCCGGTTAATCGTGATGTCGTTTTGCAAACCCGAGCTATTCACGTTAGGCAATGTTTGAACGACCGCTCGACCAACGAAACTGTAGATGGTGCCCGTTGAATTCAGTTGCCCTAAGCCTTCCAGTTTCAAAGGCACATCCAGCACGTCAAAGATCCCATCGTTGTCCGAGTCCACCCAACCGATTTGCGCGAGCGTCGCATCCGAGGTTGTCCCATTCTGAAACGCCCGATCGAGTGCACCTCCACTGGACATGATGCTATCGACTTGCACGAATGAGGGAGTTGGGTTCAGATCGATAGCATTCGTGTTTTGAGAATTGTAATAGCCACGCTTTTGAAAATAGTTCGAACCACCGATGTACTCATCTCGTGCCCAAAACATATGCCCGGTTTCATGGGTGAAGGTGGAAGCGGGGCGGGTCGATGGCACAACCTCAAAAAGTCCGCCCGCAAACGAAAACGCGCGATCAAATGAGCCACCAGGTGCGAAATTGCCGTCGCTGTCGTTTTGCGAGTTGACGACAAAAATGGTAAACGACCAATCGGTGTTGAGCTTGACGCGTTGAGAGTTGTTAAACGAACGCATATTTGTGTCAAGTTGTGAACTTTGCGAAAATCCACGGTCGACTAGGAATTGCGAAACCCAATCGGAATAAGCGTTCGAAATGCGGGAAATCGGTTCGAAGGGGGTTGGGGCAGGAGAGTCAACATAAGTTGTATCGATAACGAAATCGAGCGACTGAATGGTACTTTTGGTGGCAAGAAGTTGTTTCCACCAATCGAGTCCCGATTGGATGTTGTTGAGAACGGTTGTTTTTTGAGCAGGAGTCCAGTTCTCGGTGTTCGGATCGATTTGCCCGGTGCTTTCGAGGAAAACTGGCGTCACGGCAATCCGCCCCAGCATAAACTCGCCAGTATCCTCGGGTGCAGCCCCAAACGGCAGCCCAGCGAACAGGCTTCTCGATTCCAAGTGCTCAAGCGTCAAGCGTCGCGAGGGGCGGCTCATTGCCCTACGAGCAAGCCCTAGCTTTTTCAAGTGATTTGTAATTCTCTGCAGCATGAACCGTGCCATTCCGCGAACAGCAAAAAGGATTTTGGCTAGTCAGTGCAAGTCTAGCCCGAAATTGAAAAAACCAAGACGGCGACAGCATTCTATTGGATGAATCCGAGGGCGAAGGGTTCCAGTTTAGGGGTCATGAGGATTGAAATTGAAGGATTATCAGTTTGGGAAAGCGTTGAAACGACGAGTTTCAACGCATGGCAAAGCGTAGTGTTGCTGGAATTCCAAGATTTGCGATGAATAGCAAATTTGCGACGAATGGCAAAGGTGTGCAAAGCGGCTCCAACACATGGGTTTTGGTGGATGAGCAGTACGGATTGTACGGGCGGTTGTAAGTCTGGAAAGCAGGCGATCGACAATCCGGACTTGCATAGGCAATCCAAAGCATGTAAATTTCATTGAATCGCAGTCCAATCTGGGAAAAACAGATTGGCAGCATTCCTTAATCGAGAGTACGAGGTAGGAATGAGCGATGGTTAGGAACAAATTCCCTTGTAGCTCAGTTGGCAGAGCAACGGACTGTTAATCCGTGTGTCGGTGGTTCGAGCCCACCCGGGGGAGCCTTAGTTTTTTCTACGGAAGAAACGCCAAAAAGTTAACGCCGGACGACGAGAGATCGACGCCCGGCGTTTTTCGTTTCTACTCAACGTTTCCTAGGGTTTCCGCCCCTCAAACTTTCTTGGGCGGTTCTCTCGGTTAGGAAAGAGTTCTTTCGGCCTACCTCTGAAACCGTCCCGGTAGCCCACGGCACCCCCGATCTCGACTGAGAACTCTCAAGATCTCCGTTTCTGCCAACCCATTTGATTAACACAGCGTTTGCAAAACGGTTGTAGACGGTTGCGATAGGTGTTTGGGCTCCAGCCCCTTGGTTAACACAGTCATTTAATTGGGCGAGCGAATTCCCGCTATCGAAAACACCTTCAGAACCCCAACGATTACTTAGCTTTTCTGACTGTTAACTCCGTCCGGTGCCATTCGGGAGAATCACTCAGTTCGTGGCAGAGAAATCGGTCGGCACTCAAGGCAGCCGCCGGATTCGTAACAGGTGACCCAAATACGAACTGAGTCATGGCTAGTTCGTATTTTCGCGCTGAGCTGGCGGCCACAAGAGTCGATCCGCCGACACGCCAGCAGCTAGGCCAACCAGGTAGCAAACGAGATCGCTCCACAGAAAACAAAAACCTAAAACCAACCCGCCCAAGGTCGTGCTTCGGATGTCATCGATCCAGGGCGCTTGGTATAGATGGCTGACGTCGACCGCGAAGGCCAGAACCAACGAGACGATGCATCGCTGAAAAAGAGGACGACCAACAAGGACAAAGCTTACGACCAGAAACAACATCAACGCCCACAGAACATCGCCGCTGGATTCACCGATGAGGCGTTGCTCTAGCTATACTGAATGCGATGAATGCCAAACGAATACCCACGAAAAACGACATTGCGAGGCTCATATCTGAATTGGACCTAACGGAGACACTTTTGTTATTGGATTGCTTGAGAGGGGTGCAGTTTTGGATTAAAGATGCCAACGGTCGCTATCTACGTGTCAATCAGACGTTTCAATTGGACTACTCCCTTGCGTCGATGGCAGAAGCGAATGGCAAGACAGACCACGATCTGTCCCCACCCTGGATTGCTGAAGCATTCAGAGCAGACGACTCGCTCGTGTTACGCG
>CAMBSL010000089.1 GCA_945870455.1 Pirellula staleyi DSM 6068
ACTGTGATTAGCGAAATACCAAGTCGCGAGATACTTCGCAATTCGATCATACTTGGCAATCCACTGAGCTTTTTCTCAAGAGGTTGCGATACGTAGCGCTCGACTTCGATGGGTGAGAGAGAGCCAGCGGATGTTACGACCTGAACTTGTATATTCGTTAAGTCCGGAATTGCGTCTAGGGGCAACCGAAAACTTGAATAGACGCCTGCGGCTGCAACTGCGGTTGCGACCAACAAAACCAACCAACGAAGCCGGATCGAGCCTTCGATCAACTTTTGGAGCATCCTCTATTCCTTTTCCAAGAATGCTTGGCTGGCGATCGGAAAGACGCCGGCAACGAGAATGCTCCAATCAGTCTGTGCGCCTTCAGCGATCTCGATTTGCTCACGATTTCGGCGTCCAATCTTGATGGGGACCAAACGGAAATCCTCTCTCGATTCCTGCTTTACCAAGTACTCAACGCCATCATGGGAAAAAACGGCACCGACAGGAACCACGATCGCAGGCTTTGGCCGATTCAATATTAATCGAGCGATCATGCCTGGGCGAAATTTCAATTCATCGTTGTGGATGGACGCTGTCAGTCGAATGCTGCCTGTGGCATTTTGGACGGTTCCACCGACCATTTCTATTCTTGCGGGAATTTTTCCAGCGGATTCGAGCCCGATAATCTCCGCTTTGACTTCGTCTCCATCTTTCAACTGCAACAGATCCCAATCGCGTTGTCGCAAATCGCCAACGCACCACAAGGACTTGATGTCAGCTACCAGCACGATGAGCTCACCCATCGACGCACGTTCGCCATTCGCAAAGTAACGCTCGAATACCAAGCCGTCGCCGGGCGAGTAGTGAATAAATCGATCGGGCAATTCAGGGTTCATGGGTTTGGAGGCAAGCTCACCGTCCCACTTTTTCAATCCAAGGTAGCGACGCATATCCGACTGAATGCTCTGCAACGAACCTTCGGCGGCAGCTAAGTCGGATTCCGCTTCAAGAATCGCTTGTTGCAGATCGAATCGCGATTGCTCAATAGCACCTCGCAACAGCGCCTTGGCTCCTTCGCGATCCGTTGTGCGTTCGATCATGGCTTTTTCAGCCATCACCCCAGAGTTGATGACTCGCTCGGATATTTGGGCCAGCTGAGACGCCGCCCAATACTTTGCGTAGGCCGAGAGTATTTTGGCACCATACTCGGCGGTTTGCACACTGGGTGATGGCAACCAGTCGCGGCTAGGGTTTTCGCTGGTCTTTTCAATGTTCGCAATGATCTCTTTCACACGCTCTTGAATTTCACGATGCCACTCGACGGACCGCTTGGCCTTTTGCGTGAGCAGTTGTTGCCGATTCAAACCTCCGCGAAGCGTGGTCAATTGAGAGGAAGACATTTCGAGCAATGGTTCACCGCGCCGTACAAAACCGCCCAGAGGAACCACCAGATCCTCGACGATCACATCGGCGGGTGCGGTGACCGCGTAGTGGCGGCCGGGATCTAACTCAAGCTTGGCGGGAATTAACCGATCGTCGCTCCAATCCGAAACCTTGATGGTTGCAAATTGGACTCCCGTTGAAAGTTGCATGGTTGACGAAACATGAATCAGAAGCGGATCCTTGGCGACCTCGTCGGCTGTACCCGTTGGCTCCGTCTGGTCAAACGCGTTGCTTTCTGAAACCGAAGTGGCAGAAGAACTGCCCAGCACGAATGACCTCAAGGATTCGCTGCTCCGTAAAGCGACGACAAACGCCGTCAGGCACAGAAATGGCAGGATCAGCATTTGCCAAGGAAATGATTTTTTCAAATTCAACCGCTTCGAAGACAACGGGGGGAAGGGAAGATACGGTTAAGAATGCTCTTCATTCTGATAAGTCACCAGAGCGGATTCTACCTAACGCAGCGATTGTCGTTGAATATTGCGGCAGGAATCTGCAAAATCGCCAGCGGGACCCGTCCAACACAAACAGGTGTGACCCCCCCGAACAGACATGTGTGCCACCCTGGTGCCACCCTCGTGCCACCCTCCAATCGCCTTATGCTCGTGCCACCCTCCGATCGCTTTACGTAGCCGTTTGCTGTTTCTCGAAGCTCAATACCAAGCGAATTCGTTCGTAATCGACGGATTGCTGGAGATGTTCGTAAATGGGCTTGAGCTTTTCACGCCCGACTGCATCAGCGGCTAGAATGATTTTGCGCTGCTCTTCGACAGGCACCCAGCCATCGATGCTCGGGATGATCTCGTCTTGCATTAACTCGAGTAGATGAGAAACGACTGTCCCGGTGGTGATTTCGGCTGCCGCAGCAATTTCTGCTAGATCGCATCCCTGACGCAACATTGGAATCGTAATACTCTTTTTGCTGTTGCTCGTCGTACCACTTCGAACGCTTTGTGGCATGACGGTGATGGTACTCGGTTTCTTCCATTCGACGTCCATAGCGATGGAGCACTCCTCGCAGTGCTGCCGAATTGTTTCTAAGAAGACATTGCCGTATGAGTTCAATTTGACCTTCCCGATTCCGGAGACATCTAACATGCGATCCGACGTCGATGGACGATACGCGCTCATCTCGATCAAAACGCTATCCGAGAATACAACGAAGGGGGGCACATTTTGTTCCTGAGCAATTCTGCGTCGCAGGATTCTCAGTTTCTCGAACAGTCTAGTATCGGAGAACTCAACCGCTTCGCTGACGCTGGCTTGTTTGCGTTCCTTGGCAGTGGTCGCGGTTCGGATCAAACGAGGTTCGGCGTCGCCAAATAGTATGGTGCGCGAAGCCGCATTCAGTTTCAGAATCGGATACTCGGAACCATCAAGTTCCAGCGCACCTTGCCCAATAAGTTGGTAGACCCAGTCACGCAACTGAGCTTTGGATATGTCACGTAATAAACCATAGGTGCTTAATTTATCATGCCCACGCTGGATGACGTTTTGCGTTTTAGAACCCAAAAGGACTTCGACGACATGATTCACGCCAAAGCGTTCTTGAACGCGAAATACACACGAAAGAATCTTCTGAGCAATCGTCTTCGCGTCTGGCACTTCGTCCGTGTCTCCAAGGCAAACGTCACAAGCCCCGCAGGATGGACTACTGTAGGATTGACCAAAGTACTCGACGAGCGCCCGATGTCGGCACAGCGGCGTCCGGCAGTAACGCGACAACTCTTCGATCTGATTGCGACTCGATGCGATGATGTCTTCCGAGGCGTTAGCTTCTCGAAGGCTTGCTTCCGTGATCTTTTTGAGTGTCATCACATCGCCAACGCTGTGAAGCAATACGCATTCGGCGGGCAACCCATCACGACCGGCTCGACCCGTTTCTTGTTGGTAATGTTCGATCGACTTGGGAACCGAGGCGTGAACCACAAAGCGAACGTTGGACCGATCGATTCCCATCCCGAATGCGACGGTGGCCACCACAACATCGACCGTTTCGCTTAAAAACGCTTCTTGCGCCCGCTTGCGCTCTTCGTGCGACATACCTGCATGATACCCAACGGCGGAGAAACCTGTTCGTTGGAGATACTCGGTGACCATTTCGACGTCATTTCGACGCAAGCAATAGACGATTCCACCGGAGCCGCGATGACGCTCGCACACTTCTCGAATTTGATCCTGCAGATCCACTTGAGGTAGCACGCGGTACGTTAAATTCGGTCGATCGAATGAGCTGACAAGAACACGTGGAGACTTGAGACCTAGCTGATTGATAATATCGAGTCGAACTTTTTCCGTCGCGGTCGCCGTAAAGGCATGCATGGCTGCTTTTGGAAACGAATTTCGAAGCGCGCTCAACTGCCGGTATTCGGGCCGAAAGTCATGTCCCCATTGCGAGACGCAATGTGCCTCGTCAATGGCGATCGTGTGAACGTCGTTTCCTTCGAGGAAACGAATAAAGTCTTGGTTGGCAAGTCGCTCCGGAGACACGAACAACAATCGCACGTTACCCGAGCGAATTTGCTGTGCCGTTTCTCGTTTTTCGGAGACAGACAAGGTGCTGTCGATGCGAATCGCTTGAACTCCGACCTGTTTGAGCGAGTCGACTTGATCCTTCATCAAAGCCAGCAGTGGGGAGACGACGATAGTGAGTCCACCTCGAAAAATAGCAGGGGCTTGGTAGCACAGCGACTTGCCACCTCCAGTCGGCATGATAACCAGCGTGTCGCGACCCTCAAGTATGGACGCGATCGAAGCATGTTGAGATGGACGCAGGCTATCGAACCCCCAAGTTTCTTGAAGCAGCTCAAAAAACCGCTGTGGGATGATCGATGTTGGTTCGTCAGCACGAGGCGTTTTTGTGGTTGTCATGATCAGTTGGTAACAGAAATCCTTCGTGATCGATGGTACGGACACACAACTGTCAGTGTACCAAAATTGCGAATCAATGCGGACGGTGTACACGCTCTAGAAGTGGCCATGGGTTTCCATGGCTGTCGCCACTAAATAAAAGAAACTAATAATGCGGTTGCTCTTGACGATTCCTATGTCTGAGCTTTATTTTATGGGATTATTGGAAAAGCGCATCATTTCCACTTAGGTGGCCTGTTGTTTGCACCGCGCGTCAAAGCGATTTGGCGGGCGAATTTTCAAATGGCATTGCCGACGTAGCTTCAATCGGTAGAGCACCGCATTCGTAATGCGGGGGTTGCGGGTTCGACTCCCACCGTCGGCTTTCCGGGTTATGATTCGATTCAATTGGGGATTTTAGAACTAATGGTTCAAACGACGACTGTCGACATTCGAGAAATTGTACTTTCCAACCAAACCTTTGGCCCGCAAGATATCGACAAGTTGGTTCGAGCGGTCGAAGAAGACTTGACCCAAGCGGCTTTGCTGCGCGATGCGGTCCAGGAATTGCAACAAGTTCCCAATTCGTCCCCTGCAACGTTGACACGGCTTGGAGTCTGTCTTTACCTGATCGGGAAATTCGAAGACGCCGAAACCACGTTGAAGCAATCCGATGGCGGTGCCCTTGCCCAGTATTACATGGGTAAGGTTTGTTTTCAGATCGAAGACTACGATCGAGCGATGGCTTATTACGATGCGGCTGAAAAGGCTGGCTACACGCCTGAGTGGTGCCAATTGTCGCGTGCGGAGATTTTGCGTTACATCGGCCGCAAAGAGGAAGCGCTCAAGTTGCTTGACAACATCTTTGGACCTGTAGAGCAAAACGCGGAATATCCATTTCAACGAGCGGCGACCCTGGCGGCTTTGGGTGGTAACATGCCCGAAGTGATCGCTTTGTATCAACGTGCCTTGCAAGTGAATCCAAGGCACGCGGGCGCCTTGTTTGGGCTGGCGATTGAGAATGATCGGGTCGGTAATGATCAGCAAGCTTTCGAACTTTATCAACGCGGTGCAGGCGTTATCCCGTCCCACGTTGGTACACTGATCAATTTGGGATTGATGTATGAAGATCGCAACGATTACATGCGAGCCCAAGCTTGCTACAAGAGGGTGCTAGAGAATCAGCCAACCCATCGACTGGCAAAACTGTATCTCAAGGATGCGGCGGCGGGTGGAAATATCCTTTACGACGAAGACTCGCAGAAGAAAAACGAGCGTCTTGCTCAGTTGCTTAATGTCCCAGTCACCGACTTCGAATTGTCGGTTCGATCTCGCAATTGCCTTCAAAAGATGGGTATTCGAACGCTCGGAGATTTGACTCGGGTGTCCGAACAAACGCTTCTTCAAAGCAAGAACTTCGGAGAAACGTCACTCGTCGAAATTCGCGAAATGCTGGTTGCACGCGGGTTAGGGTTGGGACAGTTTGCCGACCCAAAGAGAGAAACGGAGCCACCTCTCGATCTCAGCGGTATGTCACCGGATCAGCAAATGCTTTTGGATCGACCGATTTCCGAATTGAATCTGTCGGTGCGAGCACGCAAATGCATGGTTCGCCTGCAATTGAATACGATCGGCGAATTGATTCGAAGGACGGGGGACGATCTACTCGAATGCAAAAATTTCGGCGTAACAAGTTTAACCGAAGTCCGCGAGAAGTTGACCATCATGTCGCTCAAGCTTCGTGGCGACTGATAATTGTCGTTTGCAGGTCAAAAACGACCACTTAGCACAGGCTGCCAGCGCTGCCAGCCTGTAATGGTCTAAAAAGCACAGGCTAGCAGCGCCAGCAGCCTGTGCTGCGGGCATTTCTCATGCTGCCGGTCGCCTAAACATCGCAGCCGAGCTTTTCGTGTTTCTGGCACGGAACATGCAAAATCGATTGAACGAACTTCTGCGGCGAGCGTAGGAAAACCAATGGTTGTTCGGGTTTGGCAACATGTAGATAAACCAACGGTTTGGTCGATCTCGCGTTGTTGAAGACTTGAAACCGGGTATACTTTCCCGATTCGGACGAGGCAGATTGGAAGCAATTTGCAACTCCCTATCCGTTTCTTAACCGCCAATATCTTCGAGTAAACATGCCTGAACCAAGCGCAAGCACACCGGCAATGATTGAGGCCGAAGGGCTTTCCAAATTTTACGGTCCATTCGCTGCCGCTCGCGAAGTTTCCTTCCGGGTCAACCAAGGGGAGCTGGTGGCTTTTCTGGGGCCAAACGGTGCCGGAAAAAGCACCACGATGAAGATGCTAACGGGCTACCTTGCACCCAGTGAAGGCATTGCACGCATCGCTGGCCATGACATGTTCAAGGATCGTATCGCTGGCTCCGTTCGATTGGGCTACCTGCCGGAAAACGGCCCTCTCTATCCAGACATGACTCCACATAGTCTGCTGAGTTTCTTCGCGGACGCGCGTGGCATGGCAACCGACTACAAGAAAAATCGCATCGAGGCGGTGATCGATTTGTGCGACCTCAAGTCCGTGGTTCACAAAGCCATTAGCAAGCTTTCTAAGGGGTTTCGGCAACGTGTGGGTATGGCTCAGGCCTTGCTGCATGAACCAGACGTTCTTATTTTGGACGAGCCAACTGCGGGTTTGGACCCGAACCAGATTCGAGAAGTTCGAAACACGATGCGTAAGCTCGGTGAGACAAAAACCATCTTGCTATCGACTCACATCCTGCAAGAAGTCGAGGCCATGGCAACTCGCATCATCCTGATCAACGAAGGCCGAAAGGTGTTCGAGGGAACGGTAGATGAATTGAAGTACGTCAAGGGAGTGAAAGGCGACATCTCCGACGCATTCCATAAGCTAACAGGAGCAGCAGCCTAACCTCAGGGCTGGCAGCTAACTAAACGTTCAACGATTCGCGATTTAAGGAATACTCGAAGTGGTTCTTGTTCTAAGTGCTTTGGCAAAGCTGATTTTGCTCGACTTGGTTTTTCTGGGTGTGATACTGGCACTGATTGTGTTGCTGGCTCGCGGTCGCCGGGTTGCTTACGCTGTGCTCAAGCGAAATTTCTACGGTTACTTTTCCAATCCAACGGGCTATGTTTTCTTGTGTTTGTTCGTCTTGCTGACGAGCATGGCTGCCTTTTGGCCGCATGAGTTCTTTAGCTCCAATCTTGGAACTCTGGGTCAGTTGAACAAATGGTTTCCGTACATCATGTTGTTCTTCATTCCGGCTATCACGATGAGCATTTGGGCGGAAGAGCGACGTCAAGGGACGGATGAATTGTTGCTAACTCTGCCTGCGGACGACTTCGATATCGTCATGGGCAAGTATGTGGCCGCCGCTGCAATCTATTCGGTTTCGTTGCTGTTTTCGCAGTTGTCCACGTTCACAGTACTGGCATTGTTGACCCAAGGTGAAATCGACACTGGGCTCTTCTTTACCAATTACATCGGCTATTGGTTTATCGGGTTGGCCATGATTGCAATTGGCATGGTTGCATCTTTCTTGACGAACAATTTAACCGTTGGCTTTATCCTCGGAGCGGTCTTCAATGCACCGCTGGCGTTTGCTTTTAAAGCCGATACGATCGCGGATCGAGCATGGTCCCGCGAGATTCGAAACTTCAGCATCCCAGAGCGATTCGATGATTTCGGTCGCGGAGTTTTGAGTTTGTCCGGCATGTCGTACTTCTTGCTCGTCGCCGCCTTCGGTATTTATCTTTGCATGGTGTTGATCGGCAAGCGACACTGGAGTGGTGGACGCGACGGAAACTCCAAGCTATTACACTTTTTGACTCGTATCGGACTGTTAGGGGCGATTGCGATAGGCGGCAGCATGTTGTTCCGCAACCGCGATTTGATCCGATTGGATGCAACCGAGAATCAAGTGAGTTCGTTGGCACCCGTCACGACGGAAATGATTCGCAGTCTCGGAAAAGATCGCGACATTGTTGTGGATGCGTTCCTCTCCGCCGAAGTGCCCGAGCAGTACGCCAAAATCAAGTATCAGATTATGTCGTTGCTGAAGGAATTTCAGTCGACGGCCTCGGCCGCTGGCGTTTCGCTTCAAGTTCGCATTTACGATTCGATCGCGCCGTCTAGCGAAGAGGAAAAGCAAGCCGAACAACAGTATGGCATCATGCCTCAGATGATACGCGTTCGTGAGCGAGGCACGTATTCCGATCAACCCGTTATCTTGGGAGCTGCATTCCGTAGCGGATTGCAAAAGGTTGTCATCCCCTTCTTCGAACCAGGCGTACCGGTCGAGTATGAACTTGCTCGCTCCTTGACGACTGTTGCTAAACCTGTTCGCAAGAAGTTAGGCGTGCTCAAAACGGATGCCAAGCTCATGGGCGGTTTCGATCAACGCTCGTTTCAACAATCTCCGCAACAGCCGATCGTAGAGGAACTGGCCAAACAATACGATGTGGCCGAAGTCAACGCGGCCTCACCAATCGACGTCGAGAAATACGATGTGATGCTGGCAGTGCAGCCATCGTCTCTCTCGCCCGAAGAAATGATCAACTTCGTCGCGGCGGTGAAGGCGGGTGTGCCAACTGCAATCTTTGAAGATCCGATCGTCGCATTGGACCAAGTTCCAGGCACGGGTGATCCAAAGCCGCAAAACAATCAGATGATGATGATGGGCGGCGGTCAAGGCCCTCAGCCCAAGGGCGATATTCGACCACTTTGGAAATTGCTAGGTATCCAGGTTCCGGGCAAGCCAGGCATGATGGGAGCGTTGGCTCCAGACATCTGCTGGCAGGACTATAATCCATACCCTATTTTGGCTGAAACATCGGAAGCGTCGATCCTTTGGATCTTTGCTCGCGAGGAATCGCCGGGAGCAGAGAATGCCCTAAGCGATGAAAGCGAAATCACCAAGGGTCTTAAAGAGATTATGTTGTTGTATGCGGGCGTGATCATTCCAGTGAAAGACTCGGGGCTCAAGTTTACGTCGCTCATTAGGACCGGCCAAATGGCTGGCACAATCCCTCAATCGGAAATCAACGGTCTTCAGCGATCCGGACTAGGTCGGGCAAGCGAGTTACAAATAATTCGTGGTGAAACACGCGGTGAGCAAATCCTGGCGGGCCTCATCGAAGGACCCGGCGGTGACTTGCGCCCAATGAAGGTTGTGTATGTGACGGACATCGACTGCATGTCGCGGACGTTTGTGGATATTCGAAATCGTCCACCCATGCTTGAGGATATTAATTTCCAATTTCAAAACATTACGTTCGTGTTGAACGCGATAGACGTTTTGGCTGGGGAACTGCGTTATCCAGAAGTGCGACGACACATTCCAACCTACAGCACTCTGAAGTTGGTTGAGAGCAAGGCGGACGAAGCCCGTAAGGAAGAAGCTAAGAAGCGGACGGAATTTAGCAATGACTTCAACAAGACGATCGCTGACGTTGAGGAAGAGAACGCCAAGTCCGAACGAGAACTGAAAGATAAGATTGAAAAACTTCAGAGCGAAGGTGCTGTCGATCCTCAGAAAATGGAAGAGCTTCGTCGAATGCTTCAGGGCGCGGATATCAAGAAAGTACAGTTGGCCAAGAAGTTTCAAGTCGAGAAAGAACGGCTGCAAAGAGATCGGGATAAAGGGATCCGCGAAGCGAGACGACAAGCGGACGACTCTATCGGCAAGATTCAGAACTACTACAAACTCTTAGCTGTTTTCGTACCGCCGATCCCCCCGTTGTTGGTGGGGATCATTGTCTTAGTATCGCGTCGATTGCGAGAACGAGAAGGCATCTCAAAGAATCGATTGAGATAAGGTTTCGCGATGCCCAGCATCGTGAATGCAGTCAACATTACAAACGAAATCAACATCAATAGCGTGAGAGTGGAGAAGCAAAAAGTGACAGAAGGAACCAAAACCGGAGCGATGGCGATCGTCGCTGGTGTCATTGGATTGTTGGCCTGGGGAACCTCGAGCCGCAATAGTTACGCGCCAGTCGCGGGCACTGTAGGAGCAACGGTGTTTGAAAAATTTACCGATCCGATGACGGCGGCGTCTCTCAAGATTCTTCGGTACGACAAGCCCAAAGAAGACTACGTTGAATTCGAAGTTGCTCAAGATCGCAAGTCCGGAATTTGGACCATTCCCTCTCATGAAAGCTATCCTGCGGATGCGTCCAAACAGATGAGCCAAGCGGCAAATCTTTTCGTGGGGCTGAAGACACTCGGTATCGCCAGTCAAAAGCGAGCGGATCAAGTGCTTTTTGGAGTCGTCGAGCCCAATAAGCAAAACGCAGATAAGGGAGGTGAAGGGGTCGGCACGCTGGTTCAAATGCGAGACACAAAAGGGGACATTCTCGCCGACTTGATCATCGGAAAAGACAATGACAAAAATCAACGCTTTGTGCGTGTTCCATCCGAAGACGTCATCTATGTTGTCGATCTTGATACCGCTCCACTCAGTACCGATTTCAAACAATGGATCGAAGCGGATTTGCTCAAACTTAGCAGCAACGATATCGAAACGATCGGCATTCGCGATTACCAAATCGTTCCCGTCAATCAAGGCCTCGCGCTGAGCAAGAACTACGAGGCCGATCTGTCATTTGCGACCGCGAACGGCCAGTGGCAAGCAACCAAGATCACCAACTTCGAATCCAATCCTCCCGTCGAACGAACCCTCGGTCCGGACGAGCAGCTCAATGCATCGAAATTGAACGACATGAAGAGTGCGCTCGACAATCTTCGCATTGCCGACGTAGCTAAGAAACCGGCTGGTCTGGCGGGCGACTTGAAAGGGAACAAAACCCTTTTGTCCAACAAGGAATCGATCAGCTCGTTGCAAAGGCGTGGCTTCTTTCCCGATCCCAACCAAAAGGATGGCGATGTCGTCGATTTCTTTTCCAAGAGCGGAGAGCTAGTCGTCACACTCAAGGACGGAGTGCAGTATCTCTTGCGATTTGGTGGCCCGGCTGGTGCGGAGATAACCGCTTCGGACAAAAAAGAAACGAACGAAGAAGAAAAAGCCGAAGACGTCGTTTCGATCAATCGGTTCTTGCTGGTGACGACGAAAGTGGATGATGCCAAGTTTCCTCAACCCGATTTGGAACGGCTCCCAGAAACCGTCGATGAGATCAAGGCCATTGAGAATCTGAAGAAACAACCCCCTGTCGAGGTTGGAGTTCCACCGTCTTCCACTCCGCCTAGCGAGCCTGCGACAACCGAGCCAGCTACAACCGAGCCAGCTACAACCGAACCAGCTGCCAAACCAGAGACCAGCAAAAAGCCAGCCGACGCAAAGCCGGCTCCTGAACCACAAGCAGAAGAAACGCCGGTAGAAGAAAAGCCAGCTGACCCAAAGCCAGCCGAAGAAAAACCGCAAGTGGATATTCCGGCAGACAAGCCAGAATCCGTTTCGTTAAATCAATCGAATCGAGAGGGCAAATTGGTGTCGTTCCAAGATCCGCCAGCACCTCAAAGCGAGGTTAAGAAACCGGAAGAGAAGAAGACGGACGAACCAGTTGCCACCCCTGAGCCTACCGAGGAGGAGTGGAAAGAACGACTCGAAGCAGCTCGCGAAAAGATCACGAAAGAAAATACTCGCAAGATCGACCTTCGCAATGAGAAACTGCTAGTTGCCAAGAAGAAGGTAGCTGAGTTGAATGCCCGCTTTGCAGACTGGTACTATGTAGTCAGCGAAGACGATTACAAGAAGATGCGAATTTCATTGACCGATTTGGTTCAACCGAAAACCGCATCTGCTCCAAGTGGTGGCGGTGCTCCTGGTTTTAATCCAGCCGCAGGCTTCCCAGGGTTTCCACAAAACTAATTCCGATGAGCGAAATCGAACCGATCGACGAGGAGGATGAAGTCGAGTTCGATTCCACGGTCTCCGATTCGACAGTTTTCGATTCGACGGTGGAGGAGGTCGACGAGCACTTAGCCGAACCGACGCTAGAACTGAAACGTCGTGTTGACGAGCTGCTCAACGGAAACTTGGGATTTCGGCGGTCGGCGGAAAAAGTTCGCGAGTTTCCACAGTCGCCTGGCGTGTATCTGATGAAGGATGCGTCGGGCGTTGTCATCTACATTGGCAAGGCCAAGAATCTTAGGTCGAGAGCGGGAAGTTATTTCCTAGCGGCGGCGGCTCAAGAGATTCGAACAGCCGAATGGATCCATGAGATCGCCGATATCGATTTCATGCTCTGCAACAGCGAAGTCGATGCTCTGCTGACCGAGAGTCGCTTGGTTAAAGACATCCAACCTCGCCATAACAAAGATCTCAAGGACGATAAGACATTTCCTTACTTGATGATTACGACGCACGAAGATTTTCCTCGAGTCGAGGTGACTAGAACTCCCAAGGCAAAGGGAGCCAAGCTCTATGGTCCATTTACAAGTGCGGGACAATTGCGAGGAGCGATGCAAGTCATGCAGCGAGTCTTTCAATTTCGTACCTGCTCTCTCGACATTGAAGAAAACGATCCGCGTTGGCAGTGGTTTCGACCTTGCCTGTTGGCTTCGATCAAACAATGCTCGGCGCCATGCAATCAGCGAATCAGCAAAGCAGATTACAAACGCGATATTCGCCGACTGCAGACCTTTCTGGAGGGTGGAAGCGAGAAACTGCTTAGCCAAATGCGCGAAGAAATGCGCGACGCATCCTCGAAGCTCGATTTCGAAAAGGCGGCGAGGCTCAGAGATGAAGTTCGATTGCTGGAGAATTTGCAGGATCGAGGCGAGATCGATACGCACGCTCAGCCCGAAGTTTTCTATATCGATCCTAAAAAGGGAATGCGAGCACTGAAGAAAGTACTCGGAATGGACAAGGAACCACGCGTGATCGAGGGGGTCGATATTGCTCACTTAGGAGGCGACGACACGGTAGCGTCGCTTGTTCAGTTCTTGGACGGACTTCCGTTCAAACCGGGATATCGACGGTACAAGATTCAGGACGTAAAGGGGATCGATGACTTTCGAAGCATTCACGAAGTCATCTCTCGCCGATTTAGAAGACTCAGCGATGATCAAGATGCCTTTCCTGATTTGCTCATGATCGACGGGGGCAAGGGGCAATTGAATGCCGCCTTGGCTGCCTTTCGCGATCAAGAGATCGATCCACCCGTAATGGTATCGCTGGCCAAACGCGAAGAAGAAATCTTCCGACCTGGGGAAAAAGAGCCGATTCGGTTGGGTCGAGAGTCGTTTGCGTTGAGACTTCTGCAATACGTTCGAGACGAAGCGCACCGATTTGCACAGCACTACCACCATATCTTGAGGCAAAAAAGCACGTTCGAGGATGAGGTCAAAGGCAAGAATCGCAAAAAGTCAAAGTAGTAGGCACATTCCATTTGCCGTCCACCTAGAATCCAAAGTAGTAGGCACATTCCATGTGCCGTCCACCTAGAATCCTGATAGAAATAGTGGCTGCGTTTTGCGACAAGTGTGATGATTACCGGTATAAACCACGTTCGACAAAGTATCCTATCTCTGGAACGCTCCAATGCCCATCTATGTGTACGAAGTGATTGCCGAAGAGCCTGATTCGGTCGAGGGATCTTCCGAACCGTCGGAACAGATTACGTTTGAGCTTTTGGAGAGCATGTCCGCGCCACCGCTCGAGTTTCATCCGATAACAGGGCAGCGCGTTCGTCGCATCATTGCCCCGGTCAAGGCTGCTGGCGTATGGATGGACATGAAGTCCTCCGTATCGCTCTCCAACAAGAGTCTGAGCGACAAAGGTTTTACGAAGTACGTCAAAATGGGTGACGGCAAATACGAAAAGCGCGCCGGCGAGGGCCCGGATGTCATCTCAAGGGACTAAAATCCCCTTTCGTTCCGCCGAATGGACGCATCGTCGGTTGTAGGAGGCAAAAAAATCGGTTGAATTTGATTATCCGGCAAGAATGGGTCGGTTCGGTGTGTTTTTGCCTTGTCCTCCCTGAAAGCCGTCGCTAGAATCTCGATCCCCTCAATTCAATTTAATATTTAGTCAGTCGTCGCTAGGAGAATTGGTTTTTATGACTCTCGATAAGAGCTTGAAAGTCCGCGCCGGGGCAATCAAGAGCCGAAACGTGATGACCCGTGCTGAACGCGTCAAACGATTGCAAGATTTGGACAAGTGGTCCGACAACAGTATCGTGCTTGGCATGGCGAAAGTACGCGTCCCGAAGATTTCTTTGAAGAAAAAGAAGAAGGTCAAGAAAGAGGACGAAGTCGACGACAAGAAGAAAAAGAAGAAGTAGTCTCCTCGAGATCACATTCCTATCCAACTTTGCATTCAAAAAAGCGGGCCATTCGGTTCGCTTTTTTTTATGGTTGCCCCAAGGGGGCGAACGGGGACAGCCCAGGGCAACGCCCTGGGATCGATGGTCACAAGATCCTCCCAAGGCCTGAAAGGGCGGGACGATGGTTGTGCCGCCCCTTCAGGGCTTGATGAGATGACGACGCGATCCCAGGGCGTTGCCCTGGGTTATGGTCGACAAGCATAGATGGATGGCCCCACGAGACACGAGATTGCCCAAAAGAGGTTCCTAATTGGGCATCCCTTTATGGCTGGAAACAACTGGTGCTATTTCAAGGTTTTGTTTTTGGCGCATTTCTGAATGGCCTACTCGTTAATTCTCGACGAAGACCTTGAAGTCCTCGAACACGGCCTCAAATGGGGAGGACGTGTTGTGTCCGGCGGCAACCCCCATAGCTTCGCGCACAACGCGTCCAGTTCCGATTGGCGACTAGCAACGCCAGTTGGCGACGATACTAGCCGTTGGCCCGTTATTGTAAAGCACCTAGCCCTATCGTAAATTTCGATTTGAACGTTGCCGTCCGGTCCAAGTCCATTCACAATGCAGTTGGCCCATTGTGGCTTCTTGCCTTCGAAGATTAGCTTAATGCCTCTGCCCGATGGCGACACCTCACTATAGGTATCAAAGGACTCGACAATGTCTTCGCCCCAAATGAATTCGCCATCGTCATCAAGACAATCATCTAGATCGATGCCAGCGAAGGGATCACTCTCGGCGAACACATACGCGATACCTGCGTAGGCTTTATTCTTTTGGTAGGCTTGCACGGCCACATCGAATGTCGACCACGTGTTGGCGTCCGTGGTACTTGCATTCCATCCCTTCTCGGCCTGGACAGGTAGCTTTCCTGGCTCGCCATTTTCCCTAGGTACATACTTCCAACAAATCCATTGTGGACGCTCACGAAGGCACTGGGGAATGGCTTCAATAGGCACATGGCGGTACAACATTGGCCTTCTCCTTTTGCTCGCGTTCGAATGCTTCAATAAGCCAATTAGATAGTACTTTGATTCGCTGATCTTCGTCGACCGTTTCATTGACGTAGGCAACTGCGAATGTATAGCTGCCAGCCGTGGTGTTAGTTTCCTGCATGACCGCATTCCCTGATTGAAAGTCGCTATTGGCAACAGGCGTAGAAAAGGCTCGCTGGGAATGCCAACGAGCCATGGCGCTGGGTTCAGTCGTTCGATGGATCGGTTGCGTTGCTTACGCTTCACCTTTGGATTTGTATGCGGCTCGGAAATCGCCGAGGGCGCAACCGTAGTCGAAATAGACACGCCAAGAAGCAGCCAGCCGATTGACGTCACTATCAAGTCCGAAGAACTCGACGGTGGGATTTTGCTTCCCCTGCAAGAAAGCAACAATGATCGACATGTCAATTGGCGAGCCGAATAAATACCATGCCTTGGCGCTTGTTCCTGTGAACCGATTTGGGTTCGACAGCCTCGATTCAACCTCGAGGTTTACGACATTCTTCATGGAATTCCCTGTCGGCTGCTTGTCATCCAGTCGCTTTAGGAAATCGCTCTGCAGTAACTGCTTCGCACCATTTTGTAATTCCGGTGGAACGAGCAATGTGCGGGGTTGGATATCGAGATCCCGGTTCTCATCATCGCGTTGCAACATCATTCTCGAAATGCCAATCGCCAATGAATCGTAGCTAAGGACGGTGCCCACACCTTGATCGTAATTGCCATTTCCCGTCCCGAAGAAGCTACCGCTGTTTGTCAACAGAACTTTATAGATCAAATCTGAAAGGGATCGCATGGCTGCGCGCCCTAACGAATTTGCCGTATCATGGAAAAAGCCAAGATCGTCGTTGATAATGTCCCTTCGGTCGAGCGATATTACCTTGCCAAACGTATCGACGGAATACTTGTAGGTCGCTTCCTTGACGCTACCATAACTGAGCTCACCGCCCGGTGCCACCATATCAAGGTCGCCAGTTTGGCTTGGCCGAATGCCTGTATGCTCCTTAAAGTCGGCCGCCGACTTTATTGCAGCGAATGATCGCCATGAGGCCGGCGATTCAGTGTAAGCGTCGAGAAGCACCTTGTTTGCTGCATTCCCCAATGCAACTGGCAGAGATAAGGTCGATAACGCGGCACGAATCATTGCCTCGCGTCCCGATGGCGCAACTTTGCCATCGACCTATAATGCGGCTCGGCATAGATCCACGAGGCTAGTTACTCGCAGATCACGAGCCTGCTGAGCCGCCTGCGCTCCAAGGTGCTTCTCGACAAGAGTTTCATGACCCAAATGCGATAGAATCGCAGCTTCAATAACGGTTTCTGTTGGTACCGATGCAATTGATTGGATTGCCGGCGCAGTAGGACGGTTAGCACGAAGCACTTCTAGCTCGGCACGCTGTAAGTTCCAGCCATCACGAATAGCGCGTGCCTCAATGTCGCCATGCCGACCGGCGCAGGCCTGGCGTATAGCATGGATACGTTCACATTCAACTGCAGATTCAGCGCGCATTGTTTCGACGGTAGTTTCGATTTCCGACATGACAGGTTGATCCTTTTGATTCGATGCTGCAATCGCAACCGATGTTCAAGCATCGGCTCCGATCACGACAATACTTACCTCCTTGAGCACGCTCGCACGTACAAGCGTGAACCCGCTAGACGGCGATTTGATCGTCCGTCCATTTATTTCAACTGAGTCGCCAGAACGAATTCGTTGGTATTCGATTGGCGAGACGCCGACCGATGCCTGAAAGCGAAACCCGCCTTGAGCCAGTTCGATAATCTGTCGAGATGCCTGCGTCGATGGATTTATGTTGCCTTGAACAAGCAATCGCCCAGCGTTGACGATTGCTCGACCCTGGCCAACAATGCCATTGATGGAAGCATTGTGGTCGGCCAAGATGCTAACCTGGTCTCCGCCTGCGTCGATGCCAGTTAAATCGATTGCGACCGGTCCCCAGCCAGGCACCGTCATCAATCCGCCAGTGTATGCAACGATGGTTACCGTTGGCGTTTTGGCGGCAGCAACAATCTCGACTTCCGTTGACGCAATTAGCATCGATTCAATTGCAATGCTCATATCAATCAGTCTCCACAAATGGATCGAAGCCAGCTGCGCGAAGTTTGCTTTGCAGCATCTTCAATCGATAACGAATTGTTCCCTCGGTTACATCCATGCAGCAAGCGACCTCGGTGAAGTTGTGGGCGTGCTCCATCATCAGTAAACACATGCGGCGAGTCTCTTCGCAGTCGATATAGTCCATAAATGATGGTTGATCGAAGTTTGGTTCGTCATCTCGATACCCAACGCCGTGTAAGTCAGCATCAAATGCCTGTTCACAGCCAAGCTGTTTTAGCGATGCTATGTACTTCCAAAACTGTCGCTGAACGATCACATAGAGAAGCGTCTTGATGTTGGCACCACGGCTCCGATCGAACTTGGGTGGTCGGCTGACAAAGCACAACAAAACATGCTGCACCACATCATTTAGATCGACATGCGTAGGTAGGCGTTTCGATGCTATCTGGATTGTTGAACTGCGGATGTAATCGATGAGATCGTCCGTTAGCTCGTCTTCGGTTGGTGTTGCAGATTCCATCACACCCCTTCGCCGCGCTCGAGCCGTTCGCGAATGTCATCGCAAAGAGTGAAGGTGATAACGCCCTCCTTGTCATCGCGAGGCGGTTCACGATGCATGACGAAGAGTTGGTCGTCTGCACGCACTTGGATGCCGTACTCTGCAGT
Source organism: Pirellula staleyi DSM 6068 (assembly GCA_945870455.1). Classification (GTDB taxonomy): domain Bacteria; phylum Planctomycetota; class Planctomycetia; order Pirellulales; family Pirellulaceae; genus JBKCUI01. Next base: position 18,281 of record CAMBSL010000089.1, read on the forward strand.
TTCGCGTTCTGCGGCGTCCTTGAGCGCTCGTAGGAAAGATACGTAACTGAACCCAAAGACGCGACACGCTTCGGCGTAGGGCACGTAGAGGCCATGCTGTTCGAAGTAGTCGCAGACGGCATCGACATCGGTTCGCGTCCAAGCGTCCACGTCCGCGGGTTCAATCGTTTGCTGCTTAACAAGCAGTTCGAGGCTTTGTGGTCGGCAGTCGTAGCCACGCGTCCGCACATGCCAAGCGGCCTGCGATAGCGACATTGGGAACGCTTCTTCCCGCATGTGCTCCGCAGCCGTTACAAACGCCCGATCCGCATGTTTGGGCGGCATCAGTTTCAGTTCAACGTACTCCTCGAAAGTCAGTCCAATCGCCATTCGTTCATCTCCTTGGTTTGGCTAGAAACCCTCGCGACAGGCCAAATTGCTTGTCTAGCTGCTTATTGCCAGCCAAAAGGTCGATTCGTAAAGAAATGACCGCCAGCGCCGGATAATTTTTCGACGCTGCTTGACAATTTGGGGTCTACTCGTTCCGAGAAACCATCGTTTGCGTTTCTGCAAAGGCTCGACGGAACAGCGGAATCAGTCTATGCGCACCCGAAACGGTTAGGTGGTCATTGTCCCAGTACATGCATTTGCCTTCGATGACTAGGCGACATCGGCCTGTTTCGTCGCTTAGGTAAGAGGCTGGATCGAGTACCATTGCTCCTTCGGTAGCCATCTGTAGCAGAACGGCATCTGCCAAAGACTGGGTAACTCGATGATCGCTTAACATTTCACCTAGAAATTCGACATTCTTGTTGTCACGCATGGCCTGGTGGATGGCTTTGGGCGGATCGCACTTCTGATCTGGCACATCACGGACGAGTAGAACCTCGATGCCCATACTACGGAGAGACCTTATCGTATTTAGCATGCATGACTCAAAGAGCGGATCCGCTGCGTCACGGCTCCAATATCCCGCCATGACGACGATCTTAATATCATGTTGTTTGCAATAGTTGATTGTTTTCTCCGCAAAAGCCGGCGTTTCAGACCACGGCCGAGAGTTTGAGAAACCAATAAGGGGCAGCGTGCCTCCAGTAGTAGCTTGCACTCCGCAGAGACCAGCTTCCTTGCAAACTTGATCAACCGCAGGCATAATCGCCATCGCATGGGAATCACCCCATACAAGAACGCTTGGCTTAGCTGACGTCTCACCGAATTTCGGCAAACGTTCCTGCTCAATGACTTGCACGCTCATAATGTGCCTAAATGCTTTCTCATCCATCGATCGGATGAGTACAAGATAATCGTCACCGTATCGAAAGCGTGCGAATCCATTCGAGGCGAAAACGCTGAATGCAATCGTGACACAGACAGTTGAGGCCGCAGCAGCAGCGAAAACTACACGTCGGGTGTTGCCGAGCACATCTCGCTTGCGAATTGGAGTTTCTACGATTAGCCATGACAAATAGGCCGCACCTGCGCTCAAGCAAAGTGCAAGCACTCCCTCGAGAGTTCCAAGAACGCCGTCGTTCCTGTACCGCAAGAATGACAATATCGGCCAATGCCACAGATACAGCGAGTAACTTATCAGCCCGACCGAAACGAAGGGCTTCGTTGAAATTACCTTAGCAATCGATGATAGGCGAATCGAATTCGCGAAAATAAACGCTGCAGTTGCGATACACGGGACGAGTGCAGCCAAGCCAGGAAAGGGTGTGGTTGATGTGTAGAACCATCCCACCACAAGGATGGTAGGTAGAGAAAGCCAACTCACTGAGGCTAAGAGCCACGACGGCACTCTAGTTGGCTTCGGAAGAAAGCAAATCAATCCTCCGATCAATAACTCCCATGCCCTAGTCGGCAAGAGAAAGAAGGTGGCTGAGGGATAGTGTTCTACTCCATACACACTGACGATAAGAGAGCCGACGCCCAATAACGCCAACGTAACAAACGTTACCTTGCGTCCAAATCGATGGAGGAACATCATCAGAAAAGGGTAGCCGAGGTAGAATTGCTCTTCTACAGCAAGGGACCATGTGTGGAGCAATGGCTTTAGGTCGGCTGGGCCATCGAAGTATCCGGTATTTCGCCAGAAGTAGACGTTCGAGAGCATGAGCTGCTGGGCGATGGTAGATTTCCCCAAATCTTGGTAGTCTGCTGGCAGCAAAATAAAGAAACCTGCGACAAGCACCGCCACAACGACTACGGTTGCGGCAGGGATAATGCGACGAATGCGTCGCACCCAGAAGTTGGCCAAGCTGAACTTGCCGGATTCCTGCTCTTTGAGAATCAGGCCTGTTATCAAGAACCCTGAAATAACAAAGAAAACGTCGACGCCGATGAATCCACCCGAGAACCCGAGCCCTGCGTGAAACAAGAGTACTAGAATAACCGCAACAGCGCGGAGACCATCGACATCCGGCCTGTATTTGAAGTCGGTCATTGCTGTGGAAGTCCTGAGAGGTGAAACGAGTTCGTCAAACGTTGCCCTAGTATAAACAACAACTGTACTGGGCGTATAGTGTTGAGTGTATTGGTTCAAAAGCTGGATTTCTACCATCCAATTTAAAAACCGAGATTTTTTGGATCGTGTTTATCGTATGATAGGTTGAGAGTTATCGATCATGCCGCTGATTTGTTGTTGCGTAACCAAAAGCAAATTCCAAAGTCGATAGGCTTGATTGCTGCGGCCTGATATGTGCTCGTCTACCAAACTTGCTATGGCCTCGAGCCGGAAATGACTGGGCCCACCTGACGGGGCCACCCATCTATATTGTCACCGCCTTTCTCATCGCATCAACACGATTGCAAAATGAGAGTATTGCGACATCAGGTATCACTTTCGCTAATCATTTGGCCTTCTCGTCGCTGAACCCTTTTCGCTAGCCTGCATCTGGAGCCCCGAGGGGGCAAACTGGGATATCGCATTGCGCCGCGTTGCGGCTGAAACTCGCTGCAAGAAGAACACGGGCGCACGCACCTGACGCCCGTTGGTCGTAACATGCGTCGGACTCAAGTATCTAGCAACTGAAGCAATTCGCCAATTGTGCGATGCGACTCGAGCCGATGCCGCAAATGCAAGTTGGTATGAATGCGATATGTGTTTCGGCGACCAACGCGGGTCACTTCGGCGAAATCGTTTTCGACGAGCTCCGCGACAATTTTTT
>CAMBSL010000090.1 GCA_945870455.1 Pirellula staleyi DSM 6068
ATCCTTGCAAGGATTGGAATAGAGGGACAAATGTGGTGCGACTTGGTATGGAATTTCAAAAAATACTTTGGTCGTGGAAGCGCAGCAGGCTCGCCAGAGAGCCTCAAAAAGTCAGCTTCCCAACGAAATCGCAAATTTGTTCCAGGGCAAAACGCAGCCTCGGGATGTTTCGCGAGTGCATGAGCCCATTCACGGTGGATTCGCGTGATCTCAACATAATTTCCCTAAACTGATCAGCGAAAGGATGCGTATTGCCCATGCCCGCTATGCGAAAGTATACTGTTTCCGCATCCTGGCCCCGGAGCGTGTTTTTTTACGCTCTCAAACACAAAAACTTAAAAACGTCTCAGTTCGAATAAGGTATCCCCAATTTTATGAGTGTCGACGTTCAACGAATCAAGGAGCAGGTACTGCAGCACGCGGATCACTTGGAGCGAGTTCGGTCCGAGGTCCGCAAGGTGCTTGTTGGACAGGATGCGATGCTTTCGAGATTGATGATTGCCCTGCTCACCGGTGGGCATGTGTTGCTCGAGGGCTTGCCGGGACTTGCCAAAACCACAGCCATCAAAGCCTTAGCCAACGCCATTCATTGCAAGTTCAATCGCATCCAATTCACCCCCGACTTGCTCCCAGCCGACTTGATCGGGACCATGATCTACAATCCCAGGGAAGGGTCGTTTGGAACACGAAAGGGTCCGATATTTGCCAATTTGATCTTGGCGGACGAAATCAATCGAGCTCCGTCGAAAGTCCAGTCCGCCTTGCTCGAAGCCATGCAAGAACATCAAGTGACGATTGGAGACACAACCTATCCGCTGGATGAGCCTTTCCTCGTACTCGCAACGCAAAACCCAATCGAGCAAGAAGGAACGTACCCGCTGCCCGAAGCTCAAGTGGATCGATTCATGCTCAAAGTGGTCGTTGGCTATCCAACCAAAGCCGAAGAGAGAAAGGTGGTCGATTCCGTTCTCGATAATGTTTGGCGGGAAGTGCAACCCGTGTTAGAACCGTCGCAACTTGTCGAAATCAAGCGGACTGTGGCATCGTTATACATGGACGACAAAGTGAAGGACTATGTTCTGGACGTTGTTGCAGCGACCCGACGTCCAGATGAGTTCAAGTTAAAAGAGCTAAAGCCATTGATTCAATGCGGCGCGTCGCCCAGAGCGTCGATCAATTTGTGCTTGGCCGCCCGCGGAAGCGCATTTCTTGCCGGTCGAGGTTATGTCACTCCGCAGGATGTCAAGGACATTGCGTTCGAAGTGCTACGGCACCGAATCATCTTGACGTACGAAGCAGAAGCGGAGCAGATGACCTCGGATGATATTGTGCGAAAAGTCCTCGAATCCGTTCCGGTTCCGTAAATCAACATGGCAGCACGTGAACTGGAAGACGTCCTAAGGGAAGTTCGCCGCATCCATATCGTTGCGAGGCGACAGGTCAACGATTTGTTGGCTGGTGAGTACCTCAGCGCGTTCAAGGGACGTGGCATGGAGTTCGATGCTGTCCGCGAATACGTACCCGGGGACGAAATCCGAAGCATCGACTGGAATGTTACGGCGCGATCCGAAGTCCCCTACGTCAAAACGTTTTGTGAAGAGCGCGAACTGACCGTCTTTATCGCCGTAGACATTTCTGCGTCAGGAGCCTTTGGTTCGCAAAGCCTGAGCAAAATGGAAACAGCCGTTGAGGTTGCTGCCGTTCTCATGTTCGCATCGCTTCGAAACAATGACAAAGTTGGCTTGATGTTTTTCGCTGACGAAGTGGTCAAATTCGTTCCGCCACGCAAGGGACGTGGCAATGTGATGCGATTGATTCGCGAACTGCTGGCTGCCGAGCCAATCAAAGCCGAAACCAATATCACCAAGGCGCTCGAGTACCTCGGTCGCGTCCAACGAAGACGATGTGTGGTATTCGTCATGAGTGACTTCCTTGGCGCCGATTGTTCGAAAGCACTATCTGTTGCCAATCAAAGGCATGACTGCATTGCGGTGACGCTCCAAGATCCACGCGAACTTGAGATCCCAGATGTCGGATTCATTACGCTTCGCGATGCCGAAACCGACGAATTGTTGGAGTTGGACACGCGTCACCCCAAGGTCCGAGCTTTGTTTTCCCAAGCTGCCAGAGATCGTGAGAGCAACCTAACGAATGGACTTAAGCGAGCCCGAGTGGATCGGCTTGAGATCCGCACCGATCAATCGTATGCGACAAGTCTGCAAAGGTTTTTTCGTATGCGAGAGCATCAACGATGAGAGCTGTATTCATTGTAGTCTTTCGCTCCGCGAAAGTACGCGTCCAGTCCTCGCACTTTTCGCTGCTAGGCAGTGATTTGGCAACCCGACGCGTGAGCGAGGGATTGCAGTCGGCTCCTCGCTTACGCGTCGGGTTTTCAAACTGCCTCCAAAAAATGAACCCTCCAAAAATTCACAAGCTATCCGCGAAAGCCATCCCATTGGCAGATAGAGTACAAACGGTTCTGACCGCTGGGTGCTTGATTCTCGCGATGCTGCAATTGGGATGCATGCCCAAGAATGTTGCCAGCAAGCCCGTCGCTGCTGGATTTGCCATTGAGAAGGTTGCTGAAAAAGGTCCTGTCAAGATGACGATTCGCATCTCGCCGTCTGAGCCGCGACTTTCCGACATCGTCGACATGGAAATCCTCGTTTCCTCCCAAGACAAGATTCTCTTTGAGCCTCCAGCCTTTGGTCAAGCGGTTGGAGATTTTTTGGTCCGCGACTATAGCGAACGCAACACCGATATGTTCGGCCGTTCGTTAGAACCGAATAGCCGACTCTTTCGTTATAGGTTAGAGCCAGTGCACACTGGCACGCATTTGATACGTTCGCTGGCGATCGAATTCACCGACAATCGTCCCGACTCGGAAGCAACTGGAACAAAGTCTCGCATCGAGTCCGAACCTATCGAGGTTAATATCACTTCGGAGTTTGGCGATGCGGTTCCTGACTTGGCCAATCTTGAACCGATGGTTACACCGCAAGCGATCGAGTCCACGATTTCTTGGATTTGGATAGTTCCCGCATTTTTTCTTGTCGCAATATTCGCTGCATTGTTGTGGGCGACGCGAGGAAAAAAAGGAGATGCCGCTCAGCCTCCGAAACAGTCGCCCGAAGAGATCGCGAGCATGCAACTTCAGCAATTGCTTTCCGAAAATTTGCCGGCCAAGGGACTGGTCAAAGATTTCTATCTTCGTCTAACGGGCATTGTGCGAGAGTATATCGAGGGAAGCACCGGTATTCACGCACCGGAGCAAACCACGGAAGAGTTCTTGCGCGACACACGAACGACCGAGTTTTTCGCGGTAGACCAATCGCTTCGTCTCAAGGAGTTTCTCGAAGCGGCGGATATGGTCAAGTATGCAGGCCAGCAACCCGACGGAGATCAAGTCGAATTGTCGATCGTCCGTGCCCGAGAATTCATTGCAACGAAACCGCCGGCGCAAGTGTTGAGTGTAGGGGACAACCCATAACGATGGAAGCGTTCCGATTTGAATCATGGCTATGGCTTCTGGTCTTACCAATTGTCGTTGGTTGCGTTTGGTGGAGATCTCAACGTCGCATTCGACCGTCCGCCATATTTTCGAGCATCGCTGATTTGAGATCGATTCCCGTTACTTCGATGCAACGGTTCCGAAGGCTACTCCCTATCGTTTATGGAGTTGGGTTGTGCCTCATCGTGCTTGGGCTTGCGAGGCCTCAATCGGGCAAATCGGAATCTCGTATTCGCGGTGAGGGGATCGCGATTGAATTGGTGTTGGACGTCTCTGGTTCCATGGATGCGCTCGATTTTCAGCTCAAGGGAGAGGATGTCAGTCGATTGACTGCCGTCAAGCATGTGATCAACGAGTTCATTCAAGGCTCGCGTTCATTGGGATTGGCCGGCCGGAAAGACGACTTGGTTGGCACGATTGCGTTTGGCGGTTTTGCAGACAGCAAGTGTCCGCTAACCCTTGACCACGGTGCGTTGGTAGACATCGTAAAGGGTCTCGAAATTCCAAAGAGAATTCGGGATCGACAGGGCCGAGTCATTAACGAAGAGACACTCAAGGAAGAACTTGCGACCGCGATCGGGGATGGAGTTGCCTTGGGTGTGGATCGGCTTCGCGATTCGAAGGCCAAGAGTAAGGTTTTGGTGTTGCTGACCGATGGCGACAACAATGCAGGAACGGTAGATCCTCGTGAGGCAGCCAGCATCGCAAAGGAACTTGGAATCAAGATTCACACCATTGGGATTGGTCGCAATGGAGTTGTTCCAATGCCACAGGAAGATGAATATGGTAGACGCGTTTTGGTCCCGGTCCAATTCCGAATTGATGAAGACCTACTGCGCGAGATGGCTGAACAAACCGGCGGAACCTATTTCAACGCCTCGGACTCGGAGGGGCTTTCGAAAGTTTATTCCCAAATCGATCAATTAGAAAAAAGCCAGTTCGAGGAGTTCAAGTATTCGCAATACTCAGAATTGTTTCATTGGTTTGCGTTGATCGGTTTAGGATTGATACTGTTAGTCAATATACTTCTTGAGACTCGATTTCGTTCGCTTCCGTAACGGAATAGCATTATGGATTGGCAAAACCCGACAGCCCTTTACTTCATTCTGCCGTTGTGCATTGGATGGCTTGTGCTGGCCCTCTATTCACAATCGCGACGTGTTCGCGCGCGACAACTATTTGTCGCAAAGCAGATGTCCGATCGCATTTTGCCGGAACCTTCCGCAGTACGTTTCTGGATCAAGTTGGCATTGCGTGAAGTCGCGATTGTAGCCGGCTTAGTTGCACTTGCAGGACCTCGATTCGGCGAACAATACGAACAAATCATTCCTCGCGGCAGCGATTTGTATGTACTGATCGACGTATCTCGTTCCATGCTTGCAGAGGATGTTGCTCCGACCCGACTCGGACGTGCCAAATCGGACGTTTCTTCACTGGTCAATCGCCTGGAAGGGGAGCGAATTGGATTGATCGCTTTCGCAGGTCAAGCAGTTGTCAAATGCCCCCTAACCGTCGACTACAATTCCTTTCGTCGAGCTCTGAACGAACTAGATCCGAATAGCGCTCCCCGAGGAGGAACCGCCATCGGAGACGCGATTCGCAAATCGTTAGAGGTGTTTCAATCCAACTCGGCACGGGACCAAGCGATCTTGCTCATTACGGATGGCGACGACCAACAGTCGTATCCGCTCGAGGCGGCCACGGTCGCTGCCGAACGCCAAGTTACTATTTTTTCCGTCGGCCTCGGTGATGCGGAGAAAGGTTCGCGAATTCCACAGAAAGACAAGTCGGGTTTGTACGTAGAACATCAAGGGGAGCAGGTATGGAGCAAATTGGATGGCACTCTGTTGCAGGAAATCGCCTTAAAGACCTCTGGCGTTTACATCCCAGCCGGCACGCGTTCGTATGATCTTGGTGAGCTCTATACAAAATACCTTCAAGGACGTCGCGGCGATGACTCGACAAGTCAAACTCGAATTCGACGTACCGAACGATTTCAGATATTCTTGGCGATAGCGTTGTTAGCCATCTTGATCGATATGTTTATCATCCCATTCCGCAGCGGTTGGAGGCCCAAATCATCGATGCCAATACCTAAGCCAATTCGCAGTTCTGCGGCAGCCGTCGCCCAAATAGGATTCGGCGTCTTTTTTGGCCTTGTTACTGGGGGGCCGCTCAAGGCGGACGATTCCGTATCCAAAGTCCGAGAAGGGTTAAAGTTTTTTGCCGACCAGAAATTTGACGAAGCTCACGCTGCATTCGCTTTGGCCGCATCGCAGCTCGAAGAGCAAAAATCGCCAAAAGCCAATGTGGCAATTTTTGATGAAGCGTGTGCGTTTCATCGCAAGGGTGACTTTGACAAGGCAAAGGAGCGTTATTTACAGGCCGGACTTAGCCAAGACCGAAACCTTGCGACCGCCGCACATTTCAATTTGGGAATGCTTTCCTCCGAACAGGCCCGATCCACAGCGGGCGAACAGCCTGAAAGCGTGGCAGTTGACAAGCGAAAAGAGATCATCGAATCGCTAAAGCAATCCGTCGCATCCTATAGGCATTGTTTGGAATTAGACCCGAAACACACGCCCTCCAGAAAGAATATTGAACTCGTTCGGCAATGGATCAAATTCTACACGGACAAGTGGAATGAATTGGATAGGCAAAAACGCCGCAATGAAACCAACTTATTGCAGTTTCTTGACTACATAGTCCAGGCCCAAACGGCCATTCAAAATTCCGTCGAAGTGCTTGTTCCAAACACGTCTTCCGACACGTTTGCAGAACTGAAGCGAATCCAGGACGAACTGGCGGAAGAGATACCCGTCTTGCGCGACAAGATCGATTCGGATTTGCGTCCGAAACAAGATGCGGGTCAACCACAATCGCCTCAGCCGCCTCAGCCTCAGCCGCCAGCGGCAACGGTACCAAGTTCAAAGGAGCTCGAGGAAGGTATTGCACTATTGCAAAGTTGGGCGGATGAAGCTGGAAAAAAGATGGCAAACGCGTCGTCGCAATTGACGCGTTCCAATCCCGCGAATGCCGTTGTGGAACAGAAAGCTGCACTGGAGGAATTGGATCGCATTTGGGATGCAATCATTAACTTCCATGCACTGCTTGCAAAGGAACTCGGTGACCAAACTCAAATCACCCAAAGGTTAGGGCCCGCAACAGTAGAAAAAACCGATGGGTCCAATGCAACCACGGCCATCGACGATCCGATTTCATCGTCGTCGCCACCTGCGTCGCCACCTGCGTCGCCGCAACAACTCGCGGTCGAAGAACCGAACTGGAAGGACCTTCAAGAGTCTCAAGAAAAAGCCCTTCGAAAAGCTCGCTTGTTGGTCCCCAAGGCGGAGACGGAGCTTAGTCGAATGGACGCAGAACCCCAACCGGAACCCGTTCCGCCCGACCCTGATCCACAGCAGCCCCAAGATCTACAGCAGCCCGAGAAGATAGATCCGGAGGAAGTTAAAGCAGGGTACCGTAAAGCCATCGAGCTTGCGCCCAGCGCGGTGGAGCAGATGGAGTCGGCGTCCGAGCAGATCAAAAAGAAAGACCGAAATCGCGCGTCGGTTCACGCAGAAGAAGCGAGACGAATCCTTCAAGAAATTCAAGACGCACAACCCAAGAATCCAGAACAAGACAAACAGGATCAACAAGACAAAAAAGACAATCAAGATCCGCAACAAAATCAAGACAAGAACGACGAAAAGAAAGATAACGAAGACAAGAAAAGTCAGGATGAAAAGGACCAACAGTCCGACAAAGACAAGCAAGATCCCAAGAAACAAGACGAGAACAAGGACAAGGGCAAAGACGAGGACAAGGACAAGGACGAGAATAAGAACAAGGACAAGGACGGGAATAAAGACAAGGACGGGAACAAAGACAAGAAAGAACAAGAACAGCAGCAACCGAAACCGAATCAAGTATCGAAAGATCGAATCGAGGACATGCTCAGAAAAGTTCGAGAACGCGAACAAGACAAGCGTGAACGCGATCGTGAACTGCGAGCACGTATCCTGGGACGAACTCCAGTGGACAAGGATTGGTAAAGTGCATTATCGAATCGAGGTCAAACGGCCGACAAAGGTAGCAGGCACGCTCCGCCGTGCCGTTCGCAGTCAAGCTTTTGCCAGGGTTCTAGGTGGACGGCACATGGAATGTGCCTACTACTTTGACATTCTACGTGGACGGCACATGGAAAGTGCCTACTACTTTGACTTTTGTCGGATTTGCCTTTGCCTGCTCTTCCTGATCCATTTCGAGGCGCCGCTCTCGGCGCAGTCTCCCAAGATCAAGGCGTCCGTCGACACGCAAGAGATTTTCATCGGTGAATCGGTTGAGTATCAAATCGAGATTCGAAACGTGGAGACTCCACCTAAACCCGATCTCTCCGCTGTTCGCCTCGAATTTGATATTGAGCCAACAGGCGATGAGTCTAGAAATCAGTCATCCACCACGATTATGAACGGGCGGATGTCCCAGAGAAATATCTACAGCCACATATATACCTATCGACTCAAGCCCAAGTTGTCTGGCAAGTTAACCATCCCAGCCGCGACCGCAACTCTCGATGGCAAATCACTTGCGACAAATCCCATTGAGATAACAGTTCAGGAAGCGGAAGAACAGGATCTTGTCATCGTGCGGATGATCGCCAGTCAAGCAGAGATTTTCCCCACGCAATCGTTTTCTGTCTCGCTTCGAGTACTCGTCAAACCGATACCCAATAGCTCATTTGATCCAGTCCAGGTCCTTCGTCGCCGTCCACCTCATTTGCAAACGGACTTGGTAAATATCCCAGAGGGGCTCAAGGCGGACGATAAATCGGAATGGCTTCGGTCCATGCTTTCCAAGAGCGGAGCCGGCTTTACCATCAATGACTTCAGAACGCAGTCCGGCTCACTGTTCGATTCACCGAAAGCAGCCGTATTTGATTTGCGAAGCGGGAGAGAGACTCGCAAGGACTTGGAAGGAAGCGAAGTTGAGTATTATGTTTATGAAATGACTCGCAACTTTACCGCAGAACGAACCGGCACGTATTCGTTTGGACCTGCGGTTGTCAAAGGAACGTTTGTTACAGGCTCGGACGGAACGGATTTCAACGGAAAGAAATTTGTCGCGATTTCGCCTGCGATTCAAGTTCTCGTCCAAGATGTCCCTTCTCCTAGACCAGCTACATTTACAGGAGGTATCGGCAGTTACAGTGTCAAGGCGAGAGCAAGTAGTACGAAACTGCGAGTTGGCGATCCTTTGACGTTGAATTTGGACTTTGAGAGAGGAGCCAACAGTGGCTCGCTTGAACTGTTGTCCGCGCCAGACCTTGGCTCTATCGAACCAATTGTGAGCGACTTCGACATTATCGATTCGAACCCAACCGGCCGAGTCGATGGAGACACCAAGAAATTTGGATATGCAATTCGCCCTAAACGTCAAGGAGTCTCCATTCCGCCGATCACTCTTTCCACGTTTGATCCTATCTCGCAAAAGTTCGTTGAGATCACGACGCAGCCCATTGCTTTGGAAGTCGCTGAAGCATCTCAAGTAAGCAGCGCTGAGTTGGTTGGTGCGATGGCCAAAGGGAGCAGCAACGACATCAAAATGAGTAGTCAGGGTATCTTTCAGAACATCACGAATCCGCAGCAGCTTCGCGACGATCGCGTCAGTCTGGTACGAACCATGCTAGTGGTTGCCGGCGTGTGGTGCGCCATGGGAACGGGAATGTTATCTGTCCTTGCGATTCGCCGAACATCCTCGGACACCATCCGCCAGCGAAGGCAACGAGCAACTCGATTGGCTCATGCAAAGCTGAACGAGGCCAAGCAAATGGTCGAGAAGCCCAAGGAAATGCTTAGGACAGTCCGCTCCGCAATCATTGGACTAGTTGCAGACACCCAAAACCGAATCGTCGATGGAATGACAGTTACCGATGTGCGTGATGCATTGGTGACGGCAAACGTCCCGACGGACGATAAAGCCTCGGTGGAGAAATTGTTAAGCACCATTGAGTCATCCGAGTATGGAGCGGGCGAGGAAATGGATTCATCGGCGTTGATACGTGAGGCAGCGCAGTTAATCGATCGGATTGCACCTTATCTACAACGGAGCCCGCGATGATCGCACTCGCCCGTTGGTTGATTTGTTTCGCTACGATTTGTTTCGCATCCATAGTTTTCGCGACAATTGTTTTCGCTGACTCGTCGGCTATTAGTTCCGATTCGGGTAGTTCTGATTCGGGGGATCGCCAACGCATTTTTGTCAAAGCCCTTGAGCTGTTTGATGAAGCCAAAAAGCCGGAAGACTATCTTGAGTCGGCCCGATTGTTGGAGTCTATTCTCAAGGATGGATTCCAAAGTGGCGTTGTTTACTACAATTTGGGCAATGCCTATTACCGAGCGGGTGAGTATGGGCGAGCGATTCTGAACTATCGCAAAGCCAAGTTCTTTCGACCTCGCGATCCTTATTTAGCGGCCAATCTTCAGCAGGCCATTTCGATGGCACCAGGCCGTTTGGTAGAGAAACCCAAGCCATGGTGGAACCATGTTTTGTTCTGGAACGAATGGATCTCGAATTCGACGAAAATTGGGTTGGTCGGCTTCGGACTATCCTTGGCAAGCGTTTTTGCATTTTGCGCAGTCTGGTTTCGTCGTAGGGTTTTTACTTGGATTGCAGTCGCAACCGTGGTTGTGTTTGGCGCGATTGGAGTCGACGTAGCCATCAACTCGCCCGACATATCGGGCGTCAAGCGGGCAGTGATTGTAGGAGAGACCATTGCGAGAAAGGGAACAGGAGCCAACTACGAGCCCGCGTTTGACAAAGCGTTGATGGATGGAGCTGAGTTGACCATATTAAGCGAATCGGCTGACTGGACGTTTGGACACTTCGAAGGAGTGGGCGACGGCTGGGTGCGAAACGAATTCGTGGCAAAATAAAGGTAATTGCTGTATGGTTGTCTTGTTGTAAGCTTTGCACTCACTCCTTGGTTTCGAACACAAAGTTGCGGTACCAGACTTCGCTGCCGTGATCGGTTAGCATCAGCTTACCACTCGTGTTGAGACCGAACTCAGGCACATCGTTAAACTTGCTCGCCTCAACCCTTTTCTTCCATTCTTCATCGCCAATCGTGGCAGCGACTATCTGTTTGCCGTTGAGCCAGTGCTCGACACGTTTTCCTTGAACAACGATTTTGGCATGGTTCCATTCGCCAGCCGGATTCAATTGTTTATCGGAATGCGGCTCATAAAGATCATAAAGCGATCCCACACTATTTTTCGGAGCAACCTTGTTCTTGGCTCCCGCGTCATCGTAAATCTGATACTCAAGTCCAAGCACTTTGTTGCCGTATGAGCGGACTCGGTACTTTAGGCCGCTGTTGCCTCCAACCGCAATCTTCCAATCGAACGCAAGCGTGAAATCACCATACTCAGCACGCGTGACAATATGCCCACTTCGTCCAGCTTCTTTCTTGAGGTGAATCACTCCATCGAGTATCTCCCAGCCCACTGAAACGGGCTTGCCCTCGAGAGTCGTCCATGCCGCGAAGGACTTTCCATCGAATGGCGACACGGGATCGGCAGATTGCAAATCTTGATTCCAGAACAACAGACTTGTTGTGGTCGACAGAATGATCAACGCAAGTCGAGCCCAAGAGTAGGAAGCGAAATTCACAGAGATTTTCCTTGAACAAGAAGCACAGCACAAAAGCGGACCACAGGAAAAAGCTATTATGGACTCCAACGACATGGATTGCCACTGGCGAGTGCTTTGTACCAGCTTGATTTCAGCACAAAGCACTAGAGTATCGGGTGTACGCTTTTTGGTAATTCAACGGACTCGCCCATCACGATAGCATCCTTCTCTAGCTGGGCTAGCAAATCGTCATCCAAAGTATGTTCGGTGTAGTCCGCTCCTCGGTCGATGGCATCCGGTGAAAGATCTGCCCAGCGTGAAAAGTAGAGTTCGAGCAAACGATGCTTTCGTATGGCACGCATCGATTGTTGGATTCCGCTGGCGGTCAGTACCGCATCTCCTTCGGAATTGATTGTCGCCCATCCTTGTCGCTGAATTTGGCGGACGGCCGATTTCAACCGCGACGGCGACCAAGCTCTCATACGAACCAATTCGGACAGATTCGCGGCATCCGAACGCACTTGAGCATACTCTTGTGGCGCAAGCCCCTTCGATTCAAGCAGTTCGTAAATCGCTCGCAGCACGTGTTCTTGGTCTGTCTTCGATCGCTGTTGCCCATGACTCCATACTCTCCACAGCAACCCTCTTTCAAAACCTAACAGTAGGCTGATGCAAAAACATCCACTGGCTGCGAGCACAACGGCGGCCCCGGAGGGTACTCGATCGATTAACAGACTACTCAGTGCTCCAATAATCCCTGAGCACGCTCCAAAAAAACCGCTGAGCAAAATGGTCTTGGGCAACGAATGGGTCCAAAACCGTGCAGAAGCCGGTGGGATCACGATTAACGCAATCACCAGAATGACACCGACGATATTCGCTCCGACGATAACAACGATCAGTACGGATCCAAGAAGCATTAAATCGATTGCAAGCACCGGCCATCCCTGTGCAGCAGCGAGCTGGCTATCGAAGCATAGCAATTGCAGTTCCTTGCGAAAAAGCAAAAGTGCACCGACCACAAGCAGTGCTGCCAAAATCAACATCTTTGCGTCGCTCGCAACAATCGAAGCGGTCTTGCCCAGAATGAAGTTTTCTAGGCCGGCTGCATTGCCTTGAGGAAACTGCTGAACAACGCTGAATAGAGCCATTCCCAACCCAAAGAAAACGCTCAATACGATTCCTAGCGCCGCGTCCTCTTTCAAAATCGTCCAGCGTCGCAGTGCGACGATTGCGAGCGAACCGGCGGTGCCCGACAACCCGGCTCCAAGCAGCAACCAGCCAAGATTCTTACCATCTCCGCCCAGCGAAACTTGAATCAAGAACGCAACCGCAAGCCCTGGCAACGCAGCATGGCACACTGCGTCACCAATCAACGAGCGTTTACGGAGAATCAAATAGACTCCCACCATTCCCGAGATCACGCCGAGCAAGCCAGCGCAGAGAATTACTAAACGCGTGTTGTAGTCAATCATGAATTACCTGGTTCGCTCGTTCCATTATAATACGTTACGGCTACGGATCCAAGCACTGTTTAACCGCATTGTTGGCTGCCAGTGCGAGCCAGATCAGGTAGCTCACTGGCTTGGTCGCAATCTTGCATAAGACGGCCTTGTTCGCTAACAAACGTTATTGGGCTCTGAATACGCCTAACCAAGACCAGTGAGTTTCCACCGCCGACTAAACATCCACATCGTCATCAGCATTAACATGAATGTGGAGCAGGTTGTCACTATGAAGTACCCAACGACCAAAATCCACGAGCCTGCTTTCGTGGAAACGCCTTCGGTTCCAGAATCGAGCGCCGAAAACGGCGTGCTATCGGCGGCCATTAGGGGACTCGCTATGCCGAGGAATCGATAGTTCTCGACGTTGTCATACGCAAGTTTCGCTGTTTTTGGATCGAGATCAGGCGAAAAACTCCAAATTAGGAAGTAGATCGCAATCGGTAAGCAATAGAGAACGAGCAACACAATGTAGCTCATCATCATCGCGGTACTGGTCTTGCGAAGTAGTGTCGACATGAACAACGCCAGCACAGAGTTAAAGATGGATGCCGCCACGCAGATCAATGCGAACACAATCAAGGCTTTCCAATTGCTCGTGACCATCGGAAAATTCAGACAAGAAAGCAACAATGGGAACATCAAAAAACCAGTCAATACTGCCGATACCCGATAGCCTGCCAACAGTTTTCCCCACATGATTTGCCATGACGAAATGGTCGTTGTCAAAAGCAAGTCCAGTGTTTGCCGTTCGCGTTCACTCGAAATGCTACCTCCCGTGAACACCGGGGCAGCCAAGATGTTGAAGATCAGCACAAATCCAACGTAGTACGACGCTCGGCTTGGCCAAATAAACAGCAGAACTGCCATCAACGGGATTGCCAACACCATGCTGAGTTGAATCACCAATCGGAGCATCAATGTCCCTTGGCTAAATAGCTCCGCGTGCATCTCTTTATCGTAAACTGGGTTTGTGCCGTCTGCCATCAACGACTTGCGGCGCGGTGGTGCGAATAGGTTGTCAGGAAACTGGTCACGCTGAATGACGAGCCCCACCGCTTCGCGCTGTTCCTGATCTAAATCGACCACTTCGCTCCCCTGACTGCCAACGTCTGGCGGATACAGTAATCGGCGAGCGGTAACGGCCAACATGGTAAAGCTAGCCGCCAAGCATGCCACCGGCACAATGGTAACTGTCAGGAGCAATCGTATCTCCGCTTGCTTCGCCAAGAGGAGCCACAACACAACTCCCGTAATGAGAATCGGCAAGATCAAAACGTAGCTGACAACCAACGACGCGCTGGTTCGTTTAAAATAACTAGAACAGAATATGCTGATCGAACCGAACAGAAAGATAGCCGATAGCAATCCTATATAGGCAGCCAACAACTCAAAGATAGAAACACCCCCAAGTGGCAAGCACAGCATAATGATGGGGAGCGAACCAGCCACCAGCACGACCAGGTGCGCAAGTGCCGCGATGAGCTTGCCGGTCACGATCGCCCACGGTCGCAACGGGCTAGCCAAAAGCATTTCATAAGTCTTGCGCTCTTTTTCCCCAGTGATCGCCCCCGCCGTGAAACTGGGAGCCATGAGCGAAGCAATTGCAAATTGACCGACAAAAAAGAAGTCGACCAATCGCTGGGCCGAAGCGGACTCTCGACTCAAGTCGATCTTGACGTCACGTGGATAGGCTATCAGGACCACTGCTGCCAATGCAACTTGGTATACGAGCATCAAGAGGAAAGCGCGTGGAGCTCTCAGGTTTGAGATCAATTCGCGTTGCAGAACCGGGTTGTCGAATAGAAACATTGACCGAACAAACAAGACGATGCGTTTTGGTAGAGTAGTTTCGCGAACTCTAGTTTATCCTGGTTGCAAATAATTGTTTCGAACTGCGAACTCTAACCCCGCAAATCCATGCAAAAATTTCCGATGATTTTGGCTGGCCGCTACCTGACTCCAAACCAAGACCTTGCTGTCACGAACAAGTTCACTAGGGAGATAATCGCGACGGTTTCGTTGGCAAATGCGGATCATTTCGATCGCGCAATCGACGCGGGATGCCAAGCCAAGCATGCCACGCAGCGTTTGTCCGCAGCAGAAAAAAAACGAATTTTGATTCATTGTGTTTCGAGACTCAAGGAATCGAAAGACGATTTTGTTGGGACTCTGGTTCAGGAAGCGGGCAAGCCTATCCTCGCCGCACGACTCGAAGTCGATCGGTGCATTGAAACCTTTGAATTGGCCTCGGAAGAAGTTTCTCGACTCCACGGCGAGGTTCTTCCGATGGACGGTACCATGCGAGGAATCGGATTCACCGGTATGACTCGCCGATTTCCAATTGGGCTTTGCAGCTTGATCACGCCATTTAACTTTCCGCTCAATCTCGTTGCCCACAAAGTGGCGCCCGCAATTGCCGCCGGTTGCCCTTTTATTCTCAAACCTGCTTCTTGGACGCCAATTTGTGCGCTCATGCTCGGAGATATCTTGATCGATAGCGGGATGCCTGAAGGCTCTTTCTCGATCTTGCCCTCGTCGCGTCAAGCGGCTGCGTCCATGGTTACGGACGATCGTATTGGAATGTTATCTTTTACCGGTTCGGACCAAGTTGGCTGGCAAATGAAACGAGATTGCGGCCGCAAACGAATATGTCTTGAGCTGGGCGGTAACGCATGTTGCATCGTCGACAAAGACTATCCCTATAAGTCCATCGTGCCACGCTTGATCACAGGAGCTTTTGGGCAAAGTGGCCAAAGTTGCATCAGTCTCCAACGGCTCCTCGTGCACCGATCCATCTATCAAGAGCTCCTGGATGAACTCGTGAAACAAGCGTGCATGGTACAAACCGGTTCTCCCTCGGACGAACAGAATTTAGTGGGACCCATGATCGACGACACCGAGGCCGATCGGATCATGCGATGGATCGAACAAGCCAAAGCAGCCGGTGCTTGCGAACTGCTTTCTGCAAAGCGGATTCCGGGCACGTCGGTCGTGACACCATCGATCTTGGTCAACGTTCCGGAAGATCAAGCACTGTGTTGCGACGAAGCGTTTGGGCCAATCTTGATCGCAGAGCCCTTTGACGAGTTCGATGAAGTTTTGTTACGAGTAAACCGTTCGAAGTTTGGCTTACAAACGGGTTTGTTCACCGACAGTTTGAATCATACTTGGCAAGCATGGGAAACACTCGAGGTAGGTGGAGTCATCGTCAATGACACCCCCAACACGCGTTTTGATTCGATGCCCTATGGGGGTGTCAAAGCCAGCGGACTTGGCCGCGAAGGAGTCAAGTACGCAATCGATGAAATGACCTACGAACGGCTTTTATTGAACTTTCATGGTTGATCCAGTCCCTTCGCTGCAATTTCTTGAAATGTTTTTCGCACTTCGGAATTGTCGGCAGTCGGGACCACCAATCAATCGGATTGGTTTTCAAGGTTTTCAAATTGTCGCCTGAAAATCCAGGCTTGATTGAGGCTTAGTATCAAAATCACAAGGCTAGTTGGCACCAAAAAACCAACTAGCCTAACGAATGTCAAACGGAGCGCATCCATTAGCGAATAAACAGTCTTGTGCTCATGGTATTCCAAGGCGAATTGATCGACCTTGCTGAGGAAGTAAACGTTCCGCTGGTAAAATTTGCAGGAGAATAGTAGTACCGGTAATACCCGTATATCGTTCTGTTCGCCCCTACCAGTGGTTCGGAAAGAGCCAAGCTCATGTTAACTCCATTAAAGCTGGCGGTTTGAAATTGTCCGTATCCTCGTTCGAAAACCACGACGTAGAGACCTCCTCCTCGGTGGTCTTGTGGAGTACTGATCGCACCTGCTGGCACCATATCGTACTGAGAACCTTGGAGGTAGCCGACCGACTTGACTGCGACTACTCGGAATTCCGTCAGACGTGGGGCTGGCTGAGCCTTGGCCTCATCTTCGGGGAGCAGGGTAAAAAAGGCTACTAATGCGAAAAGAAACGAAAAACTCTTACGTGAATTGGCACGAAACATGCGTCACTCCTAAAGGGGATTCAAGGAAAAAAAGGTTTTCGGGGTATCCTGCATCCTGTCGGCTACACCCCACGGATAATGGCCATGTGCTTTGAAGGACGAACCAACCACGCAGAGCGCTCGCAGAAATTCTGAGAATTTTTCGAAAAAACAATCAACCGCCACTAAAACGCTCTATGATCAAAGGGCGTTTTTTGAGCCTCGGTGCGGTATACATCTACCCGACACGAAAGGGATAGAGATCATGTCAAGCGACGTCCCTGACACGAACATTGTCACAAGGATCCGATCTGGCGACGCCAAGGCCCAGCAGGAATTCATCGACAAATACAAAGAACAGATTTGCCGATCCATACGACTACGTCTTGGAGGAGGCGCAAATCAAAAGAGGGGGCTTAAACAAGGTCAAGAGTATCCTGATTCCAGGGTCGAAAGCGTCTTCAACGCAACGATGATTCGATTTCTTAAAAGGCTTGAAAGCGGTCGTTTGGAAATCAAGGACGAGAAACTCGTCGGATACGTTTTTAGAATCGCAATGAACATCGTGATCGATCGAGAAAGGAGGCGAAAAACGATCTTAATGGAAGGGGGGGATACTGATATACAACTCCCAGATACTGGAAGGACACCTGAGTACCAAATAGAAACCAAAGACCTTGCGAGCAAAGTGCAGTCCTTAATTTCATCATTGCCCGAGGCTGACAGGGTAGTTGCCAAAAAAATGCTCGGCCTTCAAGATAACGAAATAGGCCTCCCTGATACGACATCATCTGGGGCACTTCGTTCCAAATGGTTCCGACTTCGAAAAAAGATAATTAGTCTACTGGATTAAGCTATGAGTTGGGATTTGGACCCGCAAACCAAGGAGATACTCCAGGCCAATCATTTATCGGCGATAGAAAAACAGAATGACCTCTGGGGTAATCATGTGGCTCTAAGCGTGGAAGAGGTGATCGGTTTTGGAGTCGTTGATCCGAACGACACTGAAACTGTGCTCGACCTGATTTTTAACGAGATGAGGTTACGCGAGCCACTCAATCCCGACCACTTCGCCTTTATCGAGCGGGAGTATCTAGGTCGGTTCCCATCACTGGCCAAAGAGATTCAAGAACAGTTTGAGTGTGAAAAAGAGCTTGCTCGCTGTTTTGCGGAGACGGGCAGGCTTCCTACCCATTCACCGTCTGAATTTGGGATTCAAATTCCGGGCTACAGCATCACGGACAAAGTAGGGAGCGGTGGATTTGGCACCGTGTACAAGGCCAGGCAAATAGACCTGAACCGTACCGTCGCGATCAAAGTGTTGCGAATAGATGATATTCAAGCAAAGAGTCCATTCGAAGATTTTCGGAACGAGGCACTGAAAGCTTCGAGGTTGTTCCATAAGAACATCGTCGAGGTTTACGAAGTTGGTGAACAGCCAGACTTTTTCTTCGTGGTTATGCCATTTGTCGAAGGTGGAAGTCTCAGAAGTAATCGAGATAAGCTAAAAAATAGATTCGATGACATCACAAGAATCATCGCAGATATCTGTCGAGCAGTACAATACGCTCACGATTTATCGATTCTTCATTGCGACATAACCCCGAACAACATTCTTTTGGGTTCTGAGCAACGACCTATGTTGATTGATTTCGGATTATCGAGAGATACAAAAGAACTTGCAGTCCTTCGTGTTGTTTCGGAAGCACTGGACCAATGCGTTGATCGGGACTTGCAAGCAGATGGTGATTTTGGTATTTCGGCATCTTTGGGTGGAACTCACGGTTACATGTCTCCCGAGCAGAGTTCTGGAGACCTCGCCTCTTTGTCGGAGAAGTCCGATATATTCAGTTTGGGGGCGGTGCTGTTCTTCCTCATCACTGGAAAAGAGTACAACGAAAACCTGTGCGAAGAGGAAAACTGGAGATGCGGCGAGGAACAGAACAATCTGCCAATCGACTTGGTAGCCATCTGTTCCATGTGCGTTTCGACAAAAACAGAGGAACGCTATCGCACCGCAGAAGATATCGCTTTGGATCTCGAAAGGTATCGACGCAAAGAAATAGTTCATGCAAGACCTTTGCGAGGATTGCGCAACGCTCCAGAGAGGTTTTTGAAGTGGATGAAACGTTCGCCAGCAATTGCGGCTTGGTCATTATCTGCCCTATTGCTCGCATCTATGCTTTTTATCACACTGATTGCCTCATTCGTTGTGGTGACTCGAAAATCTTACGAAATGACGAAAGCGCTCAAGCATTCAGCTGTCGCGGCGTTCGAGTTGGGTAAGCTTGCTGCATCTAACGGAACAGCCCAACAGGCGATCGATTCATACTCTAAGGCTATTTCTGTACAGGAGCAATTGGTGACTCTTTTTCCGAATGAAGCAGAGTATTGCCTTATGCTTGCCAAAACCCGGAACAACCTAGCGCTTACCCTTTCCGAAATCTCAGACTCCATCGGACCACCGATACACTTTCAGCAATCGATCCGTCTATTAAGTACTCTTGAGCCCCCTAATTATCTTCGAATCGAATGGTTGGAGGAACTTGCCAACATTCACGAGAATTTCGGTAACTACCTGCGCCGTTCCAGTAGAACAGAAGAGAGTTTGGGCCAGTACCAAATTGCAGATCGTGGCCGCAAGACTATTTATCCAACAAGATCATCCGGAGCTGTTTTTGCAGATGCTAAGTCGCTTTTGAGTTTCGCTGGACTAAAGTCATTAAATAGTGAATCTTTACCTGATGCCGTCAAGGATTACATGATGGCGATAGAGAAGTTAGAGCAACTCGAATCGAATCACTACGCTCCTGACGAGGTGTTTGAGAAACTGCAGATCGCCTACACGAACCTTGCTAATATACTCCCGTTGATTGGAGGAGCATCCGAAGCCTCTGTCATTCTGAAGGAGTCTGTGGAGAAATGGGATTCAGCCTTGCAAGGTAACCCTGAAAATCACAAAGCGAGACGACATCTAGCTATAAGCCTTACGAATTACGGCAACGAATTATCTCGGCAGGGCAACCATCAACAAGCCATAGTGAGCCTCACGCAAGCAAGGATTCAATACATCTACGTGATGAAAAGCGAGAAAATCGGTTTTATCACCGAGATTTACTACGGCGCGTGCCTAAATTTTCTGTCGAGTGCTTACTTACGCCTCGCGCAGAATGAGTACGAAATGTCCAAAAAAGTTGATCTTCTCAAGGAATGCAAACTATACAGTGAGGAATCCATACGGCTCCTGTCGGGAAGCGTTAACCGAAACCAATTTCTCTACGAAGCGAAGACTCGATTAATCGAAGCTCACAGAAATCTCGCCAGCTTTCACCTGGTTTCTGGCAATTTTGATCCGTCAATCGAATCCTACCAAGAGGCTCTTCGGATTCTTAACGAGGAATCCCATCCGACATTGGACTGGAGATATGAACGCATTCGGACAATCAATAATTTGTCCCGAGCATTGATTGATCACCCGAAATCACGAATGGAAGAGGCAAGGCAATTGCTCAAGCAAGGCTTAGAAGAGGGCTATAGCTTGGTTCGTGGAGACGAAGTGAACACGGTACTTTATCCTCTATTGCAGGTACTACACGACGGGCTTGGGCTTGCCGATTTCAAGGACGGCTACACCTCTTCCGATCCAGCCCTAGCCAAGAAATCTTATATAAGTAGTATCAGTCATTTTAGTCAATCGATCGAAATCGCAGAAAAGTCAAGATCCGCCGGTAAGCTGGCTGGTGATGACGTTCGTATTCTCAATGAAACCTACGGCAGACGTGCAGGGCTTTACGATTTGACGGAAGACTACGGGGCTTCAATAAGGGACTGGAGAGTTTTGATCGAACGAGGCGAAACAAAAAATCCGGATTATGTTTTGTATAGGCTTTCGCTAGCAACAGCTTTTGCCAAGTACGGCGAAATAGTGGCCGCTTGGGAGGAAATCAGGTCGGTCGAATCGATCCTACAGTCAAATGTCAATGCACCGTTCATGGCTGCTTGTTGTCTTTGTGAGATTTATCGGCAACGTGGTTTGAATTCCGAAGGTGGAAAAGATCTTTCGGTATCGGATGACGCGTTGCTCCTGCAGATAGTTGCGAATCTGGAAACTGCCGACAGCGTGGGCTACTTCGATACACAAGACGGATTGTTGAGTTTACAAAATGAGCCAAGTCTCCTTCCGCTTCGAGGTTCTCAGGAATTCAAGGAGTTTCAAAATCGCATCGTTGCGAAATCCAGGGCACAGAAGAACGGGCAGGATCCGGTAAGTCGCGAGCCTTAGAAGCCAAACGTTCCCCGACGCTCGGTCGTAGAAGTAACGGCCAACAGTTAGCGACAAGTCGCTCGCGGTGCTAGGCGCGTGCCGGGCACCTGCCTTGCTCTTTTCCATCGCACTGGACACATGCTGGCTTTGCGAAATGCCACACCATACGTGCCAGGTGTCACACCATACGTGCCAGGCACCTACCTTGACAGGGCGAGTTGCTGACGCTACACTTGTCGAAAAGGAGGTTTGCAATGCCTCGTACACCCCGTGCCGAACAGTTTGACCCGAACGAAGTTGGTATCGTCCACCTGATCCAGCGTTGCGTTCGAAGGACCTTTCTGGCTGGATTCGATGAAGCCACCGGAAAAGACTATTCCCATCGCAGGGAATGGATTCGCTCGCGTATGGAACGACTCGCCTGCGTCTTTGGTATCGACGTCCTGTCCTACGCGATTCTCTCAAATCACCTCCATATCGTCGCTCGGACTCGACCCGATATTATTCGTGA
>CAMBSL010000091.1 GCA_945870455.1 Pirellula staleyi DSM 6068
CCCAGATTGCCTTTTCGAAACTCTTTGCCACGCTTGCCGGGATTGGGCTGGCCGGTTTTTTCATGCGACAGGCTGCGGTCCACAGCGAGAATGAACTGGTTTCTCAAATTGCAGCGATGACGCTTTTTGCGCCGATGTCGGTCGCAGTAGCTTGGATCGGTTGGCGAACTCGAACCAGTTGGCGGGAGATTGCGTTGTTGGTCTTGGTAATCCTTACCGCGTTTATTGGCTGGAATGGAGTGATGCTATTCGGCCTACCAAGCGATGTTCTTTTTCCGACGATTCAAACGAACGCTGCTCATTGGGTCTTCTACTTGTTGGCCGGCGCTTTAAGCACTCGTTTCTTTCAGTGGTTCTGCGGAATCGGGATCTGGTCTCGCAAACGAGGGGAGGGCGTGCAACTCGACGAACCTAATGCCAAACCGCTAAGCATCATGAAGCTGATGATGATGGTGGCTTTGATCGCTTTTCTGATGGCTGCCTACCGTCATTGGGTGATCAAGGCCGCTCCCAGCGATGTGAATTTCTATACGCCGTTTCAGATAAACCTTTATCAGATTTTCCCGATGCATACCAAACCAATTGTCGCTGCGATCGTCGGCGGATTGTTGCTTGGAGTCCACTGGACGGTCATCTCCCTCCTCGTTGAGCGCAAAACGATCCGTCTTGCTGGCCTAGTCGTTTGGTTAGCGATCATGATTGCGATTCGCTGGGGCTCGAATCAGATCTACTTTATGAGCAACGCGGAGCTTTTTGAAAATGCGTTGTCCCCCAATCCAATTTTGCTTGCCGACTTGGTTCGACGACTCGACGCGTCAACATCTTCGATTCAATATGCGGTTGAGGCCTTTGTCCAACTCGCACTAACCTTGCTCGCTTTTGCATGGCTAGCTTGGCTCGGTTTTCGTGTCGGCCTTCAAGCTCCACCAAATCGCCCGTAGGCAATGGATTTGACGACATTTTTTGGCCTCGAAGGTCACCGCAGAGCAGGGCCCCCGCCCTGCCCTTGCCCGCCGAATCCGATTTCTTACAACTCTTCCAACTCTTCCAACTCTTCAAACTTCAAACTTCAAACTTCAAACTACGAACTACGAACTACGAACTACGAACTACGAACTACGAACTTCCCTCCCCCTGCCCTACTCAGCCAGATGCCGTATTGAAACTCGTCGTGGGTGCGGTCAGAATGGTTTTCGATTCCGCCAGAATGTCCTCTGATTTTTTACCCTCATTTTTGGACCTTAGAGTTATGAGAACGAAATTTCCAATGGTTCGCCGCTCCATTCGCCCTTGTCTTTTTGGAATCGCGATTGGTTTAGCTACGAATTCAACTTTGCTTGCCGATGACTTTCGCACTTGGTCGGACGCATCTGGCAAGTTCAAGATCGAAGCAAAGTTTGTCGCGGTCGAGGATGACAAGGCAATCCTGCTGAACAAGGAGGGCAAGAGATTGGCCATTCCTCTCGCCAAACTTAGTGAAAAAGATCGCGGCTATCTGGAAGCGAAAATGGGGGAAAGTCCTTTCGAAGTCATTGGTGATGCGACCAAGACAAAAACGCCATCGAATACACCAACGGCCAGTTCTACTTCTAAGAATTCTGGGGCGACCGGTTCGTCGCCTGACACGAACACTTCCACAGCGCCGACCAAACCTAAAGAGCTTGAAGTGGATTTTCAGTCCGCCGATCCTCAGACAGTGCTCGTTGGCAGTTGGTCGGTTAAGGCCGACCTTTTGGATGCACCTGCACCGAAGTTCAAGCCGTTCGATCTCCCCCCCAGCAAGATTGACCGCGAGGCGATCACTCGCGTTGCATCCAATCTTCAAGCGAAACGAATGGTCGTTTCTTACTCGCCAAACGATCCGTTCAAGAAAGAACGCAATGGCTCAACCAGGCTTGTGGTCGTTGACTTAACGACAGGCAAAGTGGTCGGTAACACGTTGGGGAGCGGTCGTTGGGAAGCGATGGCCATCCATGATGATGGCGAAACCATTGTCGTGAGCAACAAAACCGAAGGAACACCGCTGGGCCAGTTAGGGACCGTGAAAGTCGCCGGCAGCAAACTGACTGCGGTGGACCTTTGGTCGCCATACAAGACCCTCGCCAAAGAAGACAAAGAGAAGGATGTGACCTTTGCTGAGTTTGCTAACAATGGCAAACTGGTCACTGTCTGCCAAAACGGGAATGTGGTTGTGTGGAACTTCGCGACCAAAGAGCCGATCTCGCGATTTGACTATCATGGCGCATGCCAACCAAGCCTCAGTCCCAACCGCAAGCATCTTGGTTTTAGCGGTGGCGATGTCATGGGCATTTTTGATGTTGATGCTGGCGAGATTTTGGGTGTCAAGGCCGCACCCCAAATGAATTTTTGGCTCAAGAGCGCGTTCAGCCCTTCGGGCAAGAGATTCGCAGCAGCAACGATGGCCAAACTCATGGTTTGGGAAGTCGATAGCGGGGAAGTCATTTTTGAGGGTAGCTTTGACGGCATACCGCTCGCGCATGGACTCCAGTTTCCAAACGAAGACTACTTGCTACTTTCCAACGACTACTTGGTGGAACTCAAAAGCCGTATCAAGCTTTGGCAGTTCATCGGAACGAACTACATGACCCATTTCGGCTCGACGCCTGTCTTTGGCGTGAACAACGGAGGCGGGATGCGTTTCATGCCGACGACGCTTCCGACACCGGATGCCGAGAAAATGCTTGAAACCGCGTTGAAGCAACCCAATCTCTTTGTATGGCGAAAAGGGGTCGATGTTCGCATTGATGTTGAGCAAGTTCCCTCGCAGTTTCAGACGGAAGTTAGCAAAGCCCTCAATGACCAGGTACAGCGAATGAATTGCCGGGTCTCTCCGTCTGCGGCCATAACACTGAAAGCCTCTGTGAGCGGCCCCAAGGCAGAAGCCGTATCCTATTTCTTCGGCGGTAGTTTCGTTTTGCAGCAATATCAATCGACTCTCCAAATCGTGTACGGTGGCAGTCCGATCTGGAGCGGCACCGCCACGAACACTCCTGGTGCGGTTTCGCGGGGAACCAAAGAAGAGATGCAAAAACAAATCGACGACGCAGGCCAGAGGCCAAATATCAGCTATTTCGCAGCCACTGCGCTTCCTGAGTTTCTTCAAAAACCTGAAGCCAATGCCACCGGCGGCCGAAACAAGCAAACCATCGGCGTCTCTCGTGTGACCGCAACCGGGTTGCAAACAGAAAAATAGTTACCCCCCTGCCCTGCCCTGCCCGCTAAGGCTTAGAAATTCATCCACAAGCATTCGCATTTCATCTCCTTGGACTTGCTGTTGCTCGATTTGTTATCGATCATGCGATCGACTCGGCGCCATTTTCCGGCGCTTGCGAATCGATCGTAGAGCGACGATGGATAGCCGCTCAGCAAGAACTTGCCTTGGATTCCTGACAGCGTTTCCAAGAGTCGCTCGTGCTGCTCCTGACTCATTTCCATCTCGTACGCATCTTTGGAGGAACGTGTTTCATGGAGGTATGGGGGATCACAGTAATAGAGAGTGCTCAAACCATCCTGTTGGCGAATAACAGTGCATGCATCGTCGTTCAGTATTACCACACCCTGCAAACGATGGTGAACATCATTCAGACCGTCCACTGCGTTCAAGTACGATGAGACTTGCTCGTTCATCCGCCTACGAGTTCGATTGCGGGATAATGTTGCAAAACTAGTCATCAATCCTTGCCGCGATTGGCGAACCCGAACAAAGAACGCGACTGCGGCGGTCACGGGATCATCGACTCGCAGCATGGATTCCGACTCAGCCCACTCCACAGCACTAAAGGGAGTCAACTCGACTTGCCTCTGAAACTCTTTGAAATGCTCTGGTTGCTTGAGAACACGCCAGAAATTGGTGAGCACTCCGTTCAAGTCGTTCACAACTTCGCTACAGCCCTGAACGCTGGCTAAAAGTTTGAAATCTCCGTCTGCAGACCAGTTTCGGTTCAGGTCTCGGCTCAAAAGAACGGCGCCGCCTCCAAAGAACGGCTCGACGTAGTGGAGGTGCGATGGCATTTGGCTAATGATCCATTCCGCCAAGTAATGCTTGCCACCATGCCACTTGATCGGTGCCGTTAGACTGTTTGGCCTCATATTGCTTCGTGCGTTCTGGAGTGGGTGAGAATAAGGGGCAGAGGATTTTGGAAACGCAACGACATCTTGGGCGTTATCCACGCGCCACGATCCATTCTCAACTGTCGACACTTGCTCCGCGCGTTTCCGTGGAACCGTCCGCCATCAGCTCAAGATAGGTTCCCATCTTGCGGAATTTTTCGTATCGGTCGTTGACGAGCGATTCGGGACTGAGCTTAACCAATTGGTCTAGCGACTTCGTGAGATAGCTCTTGAGCCTGGACGCCATCTGATGATGATCGCGATGAGCACCGCCCAACGGCTCTTCGATAACGTCATCGATAACGCCGAGCTTCGATAGATGGGACGAAGTAAACCGCAACGCGTCCGCCGCCTTGGATGCGTATTGGTGACTCTTCCACAAAATTCCCGCGCAACCCTCCGGACTAATGACCGAGTAATATGAATATTGAAGCATCGCAATCCGATTGCCGACGCCGATACCCAACGCACCGCCAGAGCCACCTTCGCCAATCACAACGCAAATGACAGGAGTCTCAAGTTGGCTCATCAGGAACATGCTTTCGGCAATCACCTGCGCCTGTCCTCGCTCTTCGGCTCCAACGCCCGGATACGCACCTGGCGTGTCGATGAAGCAAATGACTGGAAGCTTGTACTTCTCCGCGAGCTTCATTTTGGACATCGATTTGCGATAACCTTCTGGATGAGCGCATCCAAAATGACATGCTGCGCGTTCGCGATATGTGCGACCTTTTTGGTGCCCAACGACCATCACTTTGTGTCTTCCCAATTTTGCAAAGCCAGTCAACATGGCTCGATCGTCACCAAAGAACTTGTCGCCGTGCAGCTCGATGAATTCATCGAATGCCAAGTTGAGATAGTCTTTGGTATAAGGGCGATCTTTGTGCCTCGCCACCTGCACGATTTGCCAGGGAGTCAGGTTGCTATACGTTTCGCGAGTTGTCTCCGTCCATTTGCGGCGCAGGTTTCGAACTTGCTCGTGTTCGGACTCGGTTCGACTGTCGTTCTTTTCCAAGATACGAAGCTGATTCTCGATGTCGAGAATCGGTTGCTCGAACTCGAATCCAGGTGGTGTAGTGGTCATTTAGCTGTTCGTGGTTCGTGGTTCGTGGTTCGTGGTTCGTGGTTCGTGGTTCGTGGTTCGTGGTTCGTGGTTCGTGGTTCTTGGTTCTTGGTTCTTGGTTCTTGGTTCGTAGTTCGTAGTTCGTAGTTAGGGCTAAAAGCTAAAAGCGGTCTGTCCTTTCCCTAAGTTGGGTTTTCCATGCGACCGCCGGTTGGGAAATCTTCAAAAATAGAAACATCCGGTATCCGCGGTGGGCGTTTGAAAATCGGAGTTGCACGCACCAGCTTCACAACGTCCCACATTGTTTGAGGGCGTTCCTCGGGTTTCTTTCCCATGAGCTTCTTGATCAAGTTGTTGAATTCAGGCGTGACGTTGTCGTTGGTGACCAATGCAGAGGGGATGGATGCTGACAAGTGCCTGCTAAGCAAGTCGTTGGGAGTATTGCCCGTGAAGGGTGCTTTGCCGGTGCACAATTCAAAAAGCATGCAACCCATCGAGTAGATGTCGCTACGTTGATCGAGCGATTCACCTCGGATCTGTTCGGGTGACATATAAGATCGCGTCCCCTCAACCTTGTTCTTTCCTCCAAAGAGTTTGCTAAGGCCAGTTTTCACTTTGCGTGAAATCGTGAAGTCGATCAGCTTTACTTCGAAGTCTTTGCTTAATAAAAAATTGTCGGGCTTAATGTCGCAATGCACGTAGCCTTTTGAGTGAAAGTAGTACAACGCTTCGCAGCCTTGCTCGACAATGTGCGTCAGTTTGTACGCGATAGGATCAGGACCCCGACGCAGTGCTTGCTTTAAGTTGATTTCGCTGAACAACTCCATCACCATGAACGGAGTCTCTGCATCGGTCTTGTACTCAACGATCTTGATGATGTTCTTGTGGTTGAGCGAAGTCGCGATGTCGTATTCGTGTTTTAGGAACGCGATTTCTTCCTTGTTTCCGCGTTGCTCGGGACGGAGCACTTTAAGTGCATATCGCTTCTGTCCGTCGTCGCGAATGGCTTCCCAAACTTGGCATGTGCTTCCCAGCCGGATCAAACGGGTGAGCCGATAAGGACCGAGGAAGTCACGAACTTTGACCATAGGGAATTACGACTTTTGGGTGAAAGATGAAATCCAGTCCTATTTCCGAGGGGCGAATCCTGACGCCCCCCTGCCCTGCCCTGCTCCGCTCTTTTTGTCTCGCTTTTTTGCAACCGTTCTCAGCGGTAATCGCAAAACCCAACCGAAAATGGCTTGGACACAGGACTTCGAACAAGCCAACACTATACGCAAAAACGGCACATTCGGAAAGGTTTAACAGCCCGCTTTGGCCGATCAATTTGTCGCCGTTAGATATGCAATCAAGTCCGCCATTCCCTGCAGGTCCACCTGGTTTTCTAATCCTTCTGGCATCAGGGACATTTTCGAGCTTTTCATTTCTGCGATGTCGGATCGCTGGATGGTTTCGCTCAGGTTTTCACCTCGCAGCAATGTAATGCTGGCGGCCGACTCATTCGAAATCATTCCATTCACGATTCGATCGTCTGAGGTCAGAATGCTGTAGTTTAGGTACAGCGGATTGACCTCGCGGTTTGGTTCAATGATGTTTTGCAAAATAGCTTCCGCCCCGCGAAACTGAAACGTTGCCAAGTTAGGCGCAAGTTCGTAGCCAACGCTTTCCATCCGATGGCAAGCCGCACATGACTTTGCGAAGACTTGTTTGCCTCGTTGCTTATCCCCCGCCATGGTCAATGCCGCCCGATAGCGTTCGAGGACTTCTTGACGCGTTCCAGTGCTACTCGATTTCAGCAGTTGTTCCACCCTGTCCCGCGTCTTAGGGTTGTTTCGAAGATTGGCTAGTTTCGCAGGCTCTATCTCAGAAAGTGAAAAGCCCCCCAGCTCTGCCCCCCCCTGCCCCGCCCTATCGAGCAATATGTCAATCCAAGGTCCACGCGAAAGGATCACATCTGCCGCTAAGGCTCTCAGTCGTGGGCTCAATGTTGGCCAAACGGAGAGAAGCTGTTTGGGCACGTTGGGCGATTGGTATCGCATCAGCGCACGCGTCGCTGCCTCTTGAATCGCTTGCGGCTCGTGCTGATCAATCATGCGGGCCAGCGCTTCGATGTCGTCCTCGGATGTCTCCCATGTCAAGAACTGAATGGCTTCCATTCGCTTGTCAAGGCTCGATGCTTGATCTGCACAAAGGAGATGCGCTTCGGTAATCAACTTCGATCGAACGGATGCAAGCGAAGGCAGTTTCGCTAAAACGGTTTCCATCGACTTAGCAGTATTGAACTTGGACTGCAGGGATGAAATCAATCCAATACACAGATGCATCTTGTTGTTCGCGTTTTCGTCCGTCATAGAACCGATTTGTTTATCCATCGCTTCAAGTTGCTCGATCGAAGCAAGCTTGCCGGCTAGACTTGCGAGCGAACGCAATGTGGTGGAACCGGCATCCCCCCCCCTGCCCTCCCCCCTGCCCTGCCCCGATAAAAAAAATCCGATCGCGTCGACGGCATAGGGACCGATTGCGTTCAGACTTGAAGCTGTCAGCCAAGGGTCCTGTCCAGATTTCGATAGCAACTCCAAAGCGATCTTTACCTTTTGGCTTTCGACAAGCGAGGTGCGATTCAGGCTCAAGGCTAACTGAAACCGAACTCGCGGATCCGGATCGCTTGCAAGTTTGACGAACGCATCGTTTAACATCGCACTTGTCTCAGAGACCTCTTCCATCCGTTGTATTGCAAACTCGCGAACCCGTGGATGCGAATCACGAAGAGCTTTCGCGTACCCCCCCTGCCCTGCCCTGCAGCTTGCAAGCACACCTAACGCATGCATCCGAGCTTGGGCGTTGAGGGATTCCGTTGCGACTTGCAAGAGTTTGTTCTCCGCTTGCGAGACAACGGTTGCGTTTCCGTGAACAACCAAGCGTTCGTAAAGCAATCGCGAAGCCGTATCCCTGTGCCAACCATTCTTGCTCTCAAGCGTAGCAATCAGTTCATCGATCGAAGCATTGCCGAGTGTCGGCAAGGCTGGTCGCTTGTAACCATCGGGTGCGACGCGATAGATGCGACCGCGATCTCGACCACTGGTCAAATCGAGGTGCTGCTTGATTTCTTCTGGCAAGGAACGAGGATGCTCGATTACTTCACGATAAAGATCCGCAATATAAAGAGTGCCATCGGGCGCGTTGGCGAATTGAACTGGCCTGAACCAAATGTCT
Organism: Pirellula staleyi DSM 6068; assembly: GCA_945870455.1. Classification (GTDB taxonomy): domain Bacteria; phylum Planctomycetota; class Planctomycetia; order Pirellulales; family Pirellulaceae; genus JBKCUI01. Next base: position 8,408 of record CAMBSL010000091.1, read on the forward strand.
TTCGAAGCGATGAATTCCGAGTCGACATCGACCCGATTGCCAACCATCGAAATACCTTGTTCGGTTACTTTCTTTCGATGGAGGATGTTGCTTCCTACGTCACCGACGAAGGCCATGCCAAGCATGTCTTCAGGAAACGCATCACCGCGATAAATCGTGATGCCGGTAGCGCTGGTGAAGTAACCGGCTGCTCGCCCACCACCTTCCACGGGCCCGGACACTTGCTTCCTAACGCGCAAACGGGTTCGCACAAGTCGCCACGGTTCGATCGGGCTGATTCGATAGACAGATGCTTGCGGGCCATCGGCGGCGATGCTCTGTCGCGACGCTGGCAACGGAACAATAGTACTTGTTGCGGAATAGCGATCGGGGTACAGAAACAACTGAAGGTGATCGCTGTTCTGACACACGAACCGGCGCCCCCAATCGTCAAAGCTCATGCCGTGCTGCCCGCCGCCACTTTCCAATCGCAATTGCAATGTCTTCGGGTCAAATGAAAAATCGCGACCTCCCAGCGCGACGGCAGGTTGGTCCGGTGCCTCGGGTAGAGTGACGTTGCCACCTGAGCTGCTCGATTGACAATAGATGCGATTGTCCAGCCCCCAGCAAAAACTATTGAGAAGTCCTTGAACGTTGCTGCGACCAAAGCCCGTGAAGACCTTGCGTTGAACATCGGATTGACCATCGCCGTCGGTATCTTTGAGATACCAAATGTCAGGAGCTGCAGTCACAAAGATGCCACCATCAAAACAAATCACTCCCGTTGGCCAAGAGAGATGATGCGCAAAGAGCGTGCTCTTTTCATACCGGCCATCGTTGTCCGTATCTTCGAGCATTCGAATATTTCCCAGAAACTCATTGTCCTGTTCGGAGTAATCGCACATCTCGACGACAAACATGCGTCCATTTTCGTCAAACGACATCGCGACTGGATCGCGAACAAGCGGTTCTGCGGCTGCGAGCTCAAGACGGTAACCCTCTTTCACTACAATCGCAGCCAATGCTTCGTTCGGTTCTAAGGCCGGAATACGAGGAAGTTCACTTGCATAATTGGGTTTGGAATTGGTTGCCTCTTGGGCCAACACGTTTGCCGGAAACATGTAGATTTGCGAAAGGAATTGCAGACCAAGGAACACAAAAACGCGATTGCTTTGCATGATAGAAATACAATCAGTCGAAGGAAGATAGATTTAGGCAGAATTAATTCAAGGCAGGCAGGACCTGGGATAAGTATTCTAAATGGAAGTTCACGATTATGCATTAGGGCGAAGGTGAGTTTCCAACTCTTCCGATGCAAGCACAGCGATCGCATACGCAGGTGCACATCGCGATAGAGTTTCGCCGATCGAGGATTTCAATCGAAACCATTCGCCAGCCCACCCTAAACTTCCCATGGCTGCTTCAATCAAAAAATCTCCGTGCCCACTCAGCACGACGCAGGTTGACGACAGCGACCGTTGACTCGTTACTTCTTTGGACCGAGTTGCCGTTTTTTTGTTGCGTTTTGCATGCGAGGCAGCAGCCATTTTCAGAACTCGTTCAACCCCTTTTGCAACCATCGATGTCTGGGCGTGAAAGACTTGAGTCGCGATCACATCGATGTCCGAGTCTGTGAGTGTTGAGCCATCTTCGCCGACCAAACGCGCTAAGCGATAGCGAGCCGCTTTGCGTGTGGCGGGTTGATTGTCGGCTGTCTCACAGTTGGTTGGGTCATCCTCGATCTCGCGAAGCCACAAATAAACGTCGCGAGTCGTCGCGAACTGCTCGTTGATGACGGGGCAAACGGTATTAAAAAGCGTCAGCTCACGAACAATGCCAGCGATATTGGAACGCTCGACGCCCGTGTAAACCAACGCTCCTGACTGAAGTCGTTGCGAATCCGTTTGATCTTCGATGAGGATCCGTTCGTCGTGAATGGGAATGATGTCCGTGGTGGTTGAGCCAACATCAATCAGCAAACACGACTTCTTGCCGACAATCCGAGTCACATACCTTGCGAGCCCGTGCCAGTTGGAGGCGGCGACTTTCCAAGGGTCACGAGCCGCCTGTGAAACGGAAAGCCACTTGCCCTCCACGCTGTAAACTCGAACCAGCGAAGCGGGCAGCACGGACGTTAACTGTTCTAGGATGACCGCGACGCCCTCAGCTCGTGTCGCGAAGCAATCCGCAAGTTCCCCCGTCATCGTGACAGCGACGCCGCAAAACGCGGGGCACTCATCCAGCAACTTCGCGACCGATACGGCTAGCGTTTGCCATTGCTTCCACATGGGAAACATACAGCTATTCGACCAGCCCGACGAATGGGCCGCCTTGAGGTTTGCACCTCCAATGTCGAGTCCTATCCAAGGATTGTCAGGGACGGATTGCATTTGAATTTTGAGAATTGGGTCGGTCACTAAGCTAAACGATCAGCATACAGTCGCCGTAACTATAGAATCGGTACTCTTGTTCGATAGCTTTTCGGTAGGCTTCCATGATCAATTCTTGCGTTGCAAAAGCGCTTACCAGAACCATCAGGCTGCTTCGGGGTAAATGGAAATTGGTTAGCAATACATCGACTGCAGCAAAGCGATGGCCGGGACGTAGGAATATGTCTGTCTGGCCACTCCACGGGACGAGAGCACCATCGCCGACTTGCGCCGAAGTTTCTAAAGTTCGCGCAGAAGTCGTCCCGACTGCAATGATGCGACCTCCCTCCGAACGGCTACTCAGCAATCGTTTAACAACCCCCTCGGTGATTTGTGCAAATTCGCTATGCATCTTGTGGTCCACCAGCCGACTGACTTGAATCGGGCGGAATGTCCCTAGGCCAACATGCAGGGTAACTGAGACCAACGCGGCGCCTGCCGCGCGAATCCGTTGAATGAGCTCCTCGGTGATGTGTAGTCCAGCGGTGGGAGCAGCAACCGAACCGGGGTTGCGTGCATAGACGGTTTGGTACCGTTGCTTGTCCATCGCGATCATTTGCCCGTCGCGAATGTACGGCGGCAACGGAACTCTACCGTTTCTCTCAAGCAATTCGAGCCATGGAATCTCTGGATCGGGTTTGAGCAACACATGACCTCGGTCCGAACCGGTAACGACTATCAAGCGTTGCACTTCGCGCCCCTCGGGATCACGTACCACGATCGACTCACCGGGTTGAATGTATCCGCGGCTTTTGCAAATAAGTTCCGCGATGCCATTCTCTTCTCGAAGAAACAAACCTTCCCATCGACCGCGAGTTTTCTCGCGAAACCCAACCAATCGGGCAGGTATCACCCGCGAATCGTTCACGACCATAGCGTCGCCGGCTCGCAAGAGCTCCGGCAAATCTCGAACCGAGGCATGATCGATTCGCCCTGAATCGCGATGAACAATCATCATGCGTGAGTCGGTCCGCCTTGCCGATGGCTCTTGGGCAATTAACTCTCGCGGCAACTTATAGTCGTATGCATCCAGTTCGTTGGCTTCGTCTTTTTTCTCTGGATGATCTGTCACGCGAAATATTAACCGTAAGGCATGTGGGTTTTGGGAGGTGCACGCTTGTATTCTAACCCTGATCTTTGAAGCCAGCAGGGGGCTTGCAATAAGATTGCTGCATGAAACGGGATCGCCGTACTGGCATCTAAAGACTGGCATCTAAAGACTGGCATCTAAAGACTGGCATCTAAAGACCGGCAGCTAAAGACCGGCAGCTAAAGAGCGGCATCTGCAAACCAACGGACTCGCTATTCACTCCGCCGAATCCAGCAACTTGATCGAGTCGGCCCCACCCGCCGCGAGTAGACCGAGGCTCCGATATACATTGAGCTTATCGCGAGAGTCGGTGATGTCGAGGTTACGCATCGTTAACTGGCCTATCCGATCGGTTGGCGAAAACTCGCCTTGGCCGCTTTCCATCGTCAGTCGCTCCGGCTTGTAAGTCAAATTCGGGCTTCGCGTATCCAACAACGAGTAGTCATTGCCTCGGCGAAGCTCCAGCACTACTTCGCCCGTAATCGCCTTGGCCACCCAGTGCTGCAATGTTTCTCGCAGCATCAACGCTTGTGAATCGAACCAACGGCCTTCATAGAGAAGTCGGCCTAGCCGACGGCCCATATCGCGATACTGTTCAATGGTGCCTTCGTTGTGGATACCCGTGATGAGACGTTCGTATGCAATGAATAACAGCGCCATACCAGGTGCTTCGTAGATGCCGCGACTCTTGGCTTCAATGATTCGATTCTCGATTTGGTCGGACATTCCCAGGCCATGTCGCCCGCCAATCGCGTTCGCCTCCAGAACCAAATCTACGCGAGAGTCAAATGACTTTCCGTTGAGTGCGACGGGGTAACCCATCTCAAAAGTGACGGTAACCGTCTCTTCTTGGACCGGGCAATTCGGTTTCCAAAACGGAACACCCATGATGGGTTGAACAATCTTGATACCGCGGTCGAGCATTTCAAGATCCTTCGCTTCGTGGGTAGCGCCCCAAATATTCGAGTCGGTCGAATAGGCTTTCTCTTTGCTCATATGGTATCCGAGACCTGCCTTTTCTAGCAGTTCCGACATTTCCTTGCGACCGCCTAATTCGCGATTGAATTGCTCGTCCAACCATGGCTTGTAGATTTGCAAGTTTGGGTTGGCTAAGAGCCCATAGCGATAGAATCGCTCGATATCGTTCCCTTTGTAAGTGCTGCCGTCCCCCCAGATGTTGACGCCATCCTCCCTCATCGCCTGGACAAGCATCGTTCCAGTGACTGCCCGACCGATTGGGGTCGTATTGAAGTAAGGAACACCGGCGGTAGTGATATGAAATGCGCCGCACTGCAAGGCCGCCAAGCCCTCGTGAACCAATTGTTCGCGGCAATCAATGAGTCGAGCTTTTTCCGCGCCACATGCAATTGCGCGTTTGGGGATGTCGTCGTAGTTGCTTTCGTCGGGTTGGCCCAAGTTGGCGGTGTAGCAGTATGGTACCGCTCCCTTTTGCCGCATCCAATAGATTGCCGCGCTGGTGTCGAGACCACCCGAGAATGCGATGCCTACATTCTTGCCGATCGGGAGTGACTGCAGGATTTTTGACATAGTTCTTTTCTCGGGAGTGGTGCTTTTCGATTTGACCCAATCTGACTTGAAGGGTGTCAAACATGGAACCGATCAACTAGTCGACTACTTTCGCGTCGATCCACTTCATCAGGCCTCGAAGTTGTTGACCAACTTTTTCGATTTGATGCTTTCGTTCGAGACGCCGCGACGCTTTGAACGCAGGTGCACCCGCTTTGTTTTCCAATATCCATTCCCGAGCGAATTGGCCCGTTTGGATTTCTCTGAGGATTTTCTTCATCTCGATTTTGGTTTGTTCCGTGATGATCCGTGGACCTCGCGTGTAGTCACCAAATTCAGCGGTGTTGGAGATGCTGTACCGCATGTAGTTCAGACCACCTTGATACAGCAAGTCCACAATCAGCTTGAGCTCGTGCATGCACTCAAAGTAAGCCATTTCCGGTTGATAGCCGGCTTCGACAAGCGTTTCAAAACCAGCCTTAACCAGTTCGCTAACACCGCCACAAAGGACAACCTGCTCGCCGAACAAATCGGTTTCGGTTTCTTCTGCAATGGATGTTTCAATCACGCCACCGCGTGTCCCGCCAATACCTTTGGCGTATGCAAGTCCGAGTTTCTTAGTCATTTCGCTGGCACCCGCTCCTAAGGCGATCAAGCATGGAACACCGCCACCCTTGGTGTACTCGCTACGCACTAGGTGACCAGGGCCTTTGGGCGCAACCAGCAACGTGTCAACACCCTTGGGTGGCTCGATTTGGCCGAAATGCAAGTTGAAGCCGTGTGAGCACATTAGGACATTGCCCGCAGTTAAGTTTGGCTTGATGTGGCTCCGGTATAGATCCCCTTGCACTTCGTCCGGCAACAAAAGGTTAACGATATCGGCCTTCTTCGTGGCTTCATCGATCTCCATGGGTTGGAATCCATGCGTGACAGCCAAGTCATAGTTCTTTCCGCCCGGTCGTTGTCCGATAATCACCTTGCAACCGCTATCGCGCAGGTTTTGAGCTTGCGCGTGCCCTTGCGAACCGTAGCCCAAGATAGCGATCGTCTTGTCCTTGAGGTGGGACAGATCTGCATCATTGTCATAATAAATTGTGGCAGCCATGAAAAATCAACTCTCGATCGAAAGGAGGGGAATGTAGTTCTTGTTTAGTGTTTAACAGTCAGCCGAAGGCGTACTCGGTACTAGGAACGTTCGCCTGCGGCTAACGGTTAAACGAGATTTTTGCAAAATTGGGATTCGTTGAATGGAATGGACCTAAACGCTGAGCAACGGTGGCTTTCTGAATGAGCGATCGCAAAGCAAAGGCATCAATCATGCACCAGTTCTGACGAATCGGAGGAGACATCTACCGCATTAGGGTTGCTACCACGGACCATCGCGATTCGGCCTGTCCTGACAAGCTCGATGATTCCGTATGGTCGCATGCGTTCGATAAAAGCTTGTATTTTGGTCTCTCGGCCTGAGATTTCGATCATCAGCTCTTCGGGGCCAACATCGACCACTCGACCGCGGAAAATGTCGACTAATTCGCGAATCTCTGTGCGTATGTTGCCGCTAGCCGACCGAACTTTGATCATCATTAGATCCCGTTCGACGTAATCGCGAGAACTGATATCCTGCACTTCGACGACGGTGATAATCTTTTCCAACTGCTTACGAACTTGCTCAAGAACACGATCGTCACCCACCACGACAAAGGTCATGCGTGACAAGTTCTTGTTTTCGGTTTCACCGACCGCCAGCGAGTCGATGTTGTAGCCACGCGACGCGAGCATCCCAGAAATGTGGGCAAGCACGCCTGGTACGTTTTGAACAACAGCGGAAAGTAAGTGCCGCATGGAAAAATTTAGGGGTTGTGAAGGCAAAAAAGTAAAGATCGCGTACGGTTTAAGCATTGCAACCTTCGTGAAGGTCAAGAATGATAATTCGACAAGCACGTTTCCTCAAGGGTTCACTCGATTGATCCACACGCATCTCCCCAAGTCCGATTACCAATTGCTCGATTTTGGAGGCGGCAGAAAGCTTGAACGACTGGGCGATGTCTTGGTCGATCGCCCTTGCCCCATTACAAACTCAACCAGAGAAAACCCAGCCCTTTGGCGTGAAACCCAACTTTCCTTTGATCTTTCCGAAAAGGATCGCTGGCATAATCACAACTCATGGAAGGATCGGACGGAAGAGTCGGCTGGCCCCTGGATTTGTCTTTGCGGTGAAATTAAGCTTCTAATCAAACCGACGCCGGCGGGTCAACTAGGCATCTTTCCAGAGCATTGGGCGCATTGGGAATGGCTACGTAAGCTGCTTTTTCCTCACAATGAAGCAACTCCGACTCGTCCGCGAGTCTTAAGCCTGTTCGCTTACACCGGTGCAACGACGCTTGCATTGGCTCGGTTGGGTTGCGAAGTCACGCATGTGGACGCCGCCAAGCCCACGGTCCAGTGGGCACGCGAAAATTGCAAACAATCCGGCTTATCCGAAGCACCGATTCGATGGATCGTGGACGATGCGGTCGCATTCGTAAAGCGAGAATTGCGGAGAAACAAACAATACGAAGCGATTTTGCTCGACCCGCCCACGTATGGACATGGAATCCAAGGTGACAGGTGGGAAATTCATCGCGATTTGATCCCATTGATGGACGATTGCTGGCAATTGCTTTCCGACCAACGACGGCTAGTACTACTATGTGGCCACTCTTCGCACGTCCGTATTCGCGATATCAATACTCATTTGGCCCAGCGGCACGGTCGGGAAAGTGTTATCGAATGCGAAGTTGCTCAAGCGCACCTTTGCGATTTGTCGGGACGCAAGCTCGATTGCGGCTTTGCGGCCAAATACTCACTGGGATAAGAGTGGGGTAAGACTGGGGGTATGGGGTATTCACGATCATGGGATACACTGTTCGAAGGCATCGTTTTAGTAACTGGTTTATCGTAACTCAGGATTCTTTATCCAAGGATTGGGCAAGTGGCTCGCAACGAACAACTCATCCGACAGCACAAGATACTTCAAATTCTTGAACGCCGCCGCTACGGCGCTTCGCTGGAAATTCTCCGGGATTCCGTTGTTGAGGAGCTTGGGCTAGGCACTTTGCATGTGCGCAGCATCCGCCGCGATATCGAAGCCCTTCAGGCTGCCGGCATGGCGATCGTAACCGAGGAAACGCAAAGCGGTAAAGTTTGGAAACTGAGTCGGGTGGAAAAGGGACTTCACAAAATCGCCATTACCGCAAGTGAATTGATCGCGTTATCGATGGGACGCGACTTTCTCCTGCCGTTGGTCGGCACCCAATTTTGGCAAGGCATCGAAGGGTTCTGGAACAAAGTACGCGAACAACTTCCACCCGGCGTTTGGGACCATTACCAACGCTACCGTCGAACGCTGCGAGTTCTCGGCCTGCCCGCCAAAACATATGAAAAGCAACAAGGCATCCTCAAGACCATCAATCGATCTATCCAAGAGCACCGTAAAATGGAAATTGAATACGAGTCGCTAGGGAAACCCGTTTCGACCCGTTTACTGGAACCCTACGGGCTGGCAATTTATCAGTCCAGCATCTACGTCGTTGCGATCGAATCGGGCAAAAACGAAGAGGACGACCCCCAAGATCGATTGCGTCACTGGAAACTGGACCGATTCACGAAAGCAACCGCGTTGGACGCATGGTTTAAAGCGCACGACGAAGTCGATCTCGAAGAGCATCTTGGCAAAACCGTCGGGATCTTCAGCGGCGAACATCCTGTTACGTACACAATCTTGCTTTCGGCGAACGCTGCCAAATGGATACAAGAAGAACCTTGGCATTCGGACCAGCAGTTAGAGTTTCAAAGCGATGGGTCGTGCATCTTGAAGGTGCCTGCCTATCACCCAATGGAAATCGTGCCCAATGTGTTGAAACTGGGCAACGAAGCTCAATTGCTCGAACCTGCCGAAGGGCGCAAGGAAATTAAGAAGATCATTCAACAGATGGTCAAGGATTATGCGTAGGTAGAGAGTTGTGGCATCTCCACTCCGAAAGATGATCGATCATCGAAACTGACGGCAATATTCGTAGACAGCCATCGTCGTAGCCGTTGCAACGTTGTAACTCAAGGGCCTGCCATAGACGGGCATCTCGACCACGTGATCGAGTCGATCGAGTTCTTCTTGGCTCAATCCATCGCGTTCCGCACCGATGATCAACGCTGTCTTGATCTCGAATGCGAAGTCATAGAGGCAAACCGAGTGGGTCGTTTGCTCAAGCCCAACACGCGAATAACCATCCTCCTTGAGTTGTTCCAAAACCGGCGCAAGCGAACGGCGTTGAACAATTTCGACAAAGTCGATCGCATCCCGTGCAATTTCGCGATCGACTTTGCCTGGCCCACATTGAATAATCTTGGTCATGCCTGCGCATCCTACCAAGCGAACAATACGGCTGAGATTGACGCTGCTCCGCATAGGTGCCAACACCACCAATAGCTCCCTCGCACTCTCTGGAACAGAGGGTGGTTTATGTCGAACGTGTTCGAATCGGTTCATGACAACAACGCATCAATTCTCTGAAGGATCGGTGTAAGCAAATCGTAGTCGCTGTTCGGTCGCGACAATGCTTTGGGCGGAATGGTGTCGTGGGCAATCACCCCTCGCTTTGCCAAAACCATGGCGCAGTTGTGTTTGTACGCAGGGACTGGATCGCGAAAAGCAATGAAACCGAGATACTGTAGCCAATCATTGAGTTCATAAAAACGAATGTCACCTGTCGCCCAATACGCATCGCGGCGTGCGAACGCTTCCGGGTAAAACGCCGATAGCCCCAGCAAGTAGTCGCTGCCCCATTGCACCATGTCGATGGCCAAATCGTTGCCGGTATAAACCTTGAAATCGGGCCGCTCCTCGTTTCGAATGGCCAAGCGTTGCCATTCTTGCTCTCGCGATAACGACGAATGCTTAATTCCGATTAAGGTCGGAATCGACAGAAGTTCGCGAAAGGTATCTAGGTCGTAGATCTCACCAAAGGGTACAAACATTTTACCCAATTCAAATCCGATCACTTGGTCACAATTGCGAGCTACGGTTCGGTACGCGGCTACCAATTTTTCTCTCGGCAATTGGGTCAATTTGGTCGATTGGAACAAAATGGGAACGCCACCGGCATCCTGAATGAGAACACACTGGTCGCTATAGTTTCGGACAACATCGCCGTCGAGGTCCTCCACAAATGCACCCGCAACAAAACGCCTACCGGCAGCGGCTTGCTCGACGACCGTTAGCACTTCTTGGCGTTGAGCTGGGCTCAACAGATTGGCATACCCGGTGTCCATGTTGACAGCCGGCGTCAGGCCGCATTTCCAAGTCCGTTCGAGCCCGCGCTGGTACGAATCAAAATCAATTTTCCAGTCTGGCGTCCAAGGTAAAAGGACGGCAGAGATTCCTTGAATGGAACGCCGATATTGGATGGGTGGAATACTTTGCATCGTCAACACTTCGTCAACACTTCGTGAAATTCTCGTAAAAACTTAATCTACATGGAAAAACCAAATTCTGCGAGCTGGGATTTTGAACAGGATTTCTTGGAGCAGCGGTACCTGCAAGCATGGCTGCCTGCCATGTATCCGCCGTCATTGTCTATTGATACACTTGAACGCCATGACGCGGGCTAAGCACCGTTGCGAAAATGGTGAGACCCGAAAACAACAACGTGAAAGGACAACACGTGAGCGAGAGCGAACCCACTAGCATTTTTGCGTTGCAATCTGAGGAAACGAACCAAGATCACCTACCCCCGCTGCTGAAGGATCGGTCCTTCTGGGGTCTTGCCCTCACGCAGTTCCTCGGTGCCTTCAACGACAACGTTTTCAAACAGATCGTTCTGTTGCTTGCCTTGCCCGTGGCTGCGGGGGCTGCTGGGGCTGGAGCCATGCAGAGCAGCGAAGATATGCAGGGTTGGGCGACGTTTGTCTTTTCTCTCCCGTTCGTGCTGTTTAGCGGCTTTGCAGGCTACTTGTCCGATCGATTTAGCAAGGCTCCGATCATCGTTTATAGCAAGGTCGCCGAGATCGTCGTCATGTTGCTTGGCATGGTCGCGTTTTACTATTACGGATCTTTGGGATCGTCAGGTACCTGGACCGTTCTCTTCTTGTTGGCGACTCAAAGCACTTTTTTTGGCCCTGGCAAGTATGGCATGTTGCCAGAGCTTTTTAGAGCTTCGGACTTGCCCAGAGCCAATGGTCTAATTTTGATGTCTACTTTTCTGGCGATTATTTTTGGCGTGACGTTTGCCGGCGAGTTGATGACCTGGTTGGTAGGCAAGGATATGGCCGCCACCGATCGATTATGGATTGGTTCGCTTATCTGTATCGTAATTGCCGTCGTGGGGACGCTCACCTCGCTCATGATCCGCAAGACACCCATTGCTCAGCCGAATGCGAAGCTTACCGCCGATGCCTTTGGACTCAATAAAGAAATCCTCTCTTTGCTGAGAAATGACAAGCCACTATTGATGGCATTGTTGGTTTCCTGCGTTTTTTGGATGGTAGCATCCATTGCCATGCCGGCGGTGAACCGTGTCGGTGTCAACATGTTGGCTTTAGATATGAATTCAACCAGTAAGATGGTAGGCATGATCGCAGTCGGAATCATGATAGGCGCTCCGCTCGGCGGATTCCTCTGTCGAGTATTGCCCAGCCATCGTTCGGTCACCATCGGACTGTGGGGCATCGTGCTTTGCTTGGTACTGCTCGGTTTCTGGAACGGGAATGCTCTTTTGCTAAGCGTGAACCTGACTCGCGTCGTCTTGATTTTGCTCGGCATCTCGGCGGCTATTTACTCCATTCCCCTGCAGGTTTTCCTCCAAGAGCGACCACCCAATCAACTCAAGGGAAGAATGATTGCAACCATGAATCAAGCCAACTTTCTTGGGATGATGATGGCGGGACCACTATACCAATTGTTTTTGCAAATCGCGAAGTGGCTCAACTATCCGGTTTCATCCGTATTTTGGATGGTTGGAATCATGGTAGTTCCGTTGGCTATCTTCTACCGAATGGGTGATAAAGCGAAGATGTAGTCTTCCTGCTGGAAGTAAGCGGTAAGCGGTAAGCGGTACGGAGTATGTGAAGTCGTTCCCCAAGCTCCGCAAAAAAATCCCAAATCCCAAATCCCAAATCCCAAATCCCAAATCTCGAATCTCGAATCTCAAATCTGAAATCTGGAACCCGACCGCTAAATCTGGCCAACGAAGGGAAGCCGATCGAGCGACTGCTGGCCTAAATCGGTCGATTTCATTCTGGCGTTGGATTGCCGATTCCTGTACATGAGTAAATCTGAGAAAAAAGTTCATCCTTTTTCGATTTATCATGCGTTCGAGCCAGACTCCCCAAGAAGCCAATTCAAATCGATTCCGATGTACGGTTCTGGGGATGCGTGTTTTCGCAGCGATCACGTCGCTATGCATTGCTAGCTTTGCATCCAATGCCATGGGGCAAGACCGATCCGCTTCCGGCCAGAAACGCGAGAGCCTTCTCAGCCGAGCTTTAAAGAACGGCGATAACTCTGGGCTTCAAAATGCAGTGGTACAGAATCTCCAGCAGACGATTGGCGACGAGGCGAACGGAACGTCTACGGATGACCTCGCTAACAAGATCCTTGGTGGCCCCGATGCCTGGTTGAGCCCCAAGGGGTTGTCGAGCTCTCTGCAGATACTACTGCTACTAACTGTGTTGAGCCTTGCCCCAGCTATCTTGTTGATGACCACTTGTTATGTTCGTGTCATCGTTGTCTTCGGACTTCTCAAACAAGCCCTAGGCGCACAGCAACTTCCGCCCAGTCAAGTTATTACCTCCATTTCGCTGTTCATCACCATCTTTGTGATGAGCCCGGTTTGGACAAAGGTCTACAACGAAGGCATTGAGCCGTACACGCAAGAAGGAAGTCAAGTCTCGGCGACCGACGCTTGGGAACGTGGAGTCGCACCCGTTCGCGA
>CAMBSL010000092.1 GCA_945870455.1 Pirellula staleyi DSM 6068
TCAGCTTGGTGGCAAATACGGGAATCCCCAGAGTCCACTATTGAAGGTCAAGATAACCGATAAACCGAACGAGGAATTGCTACTCGAAGTCGATCCACCGCGAAGATAAATCGAGCCACCGCGAAGATAAATCGAGCCACCGCGAAGATAATAGAGGGAGCGTCTCGTAAGCGGTGCATTCCCAGGCAGAGCCTCAGAACGAAAAACCAGAAAATCATTGCAACAACTGGATGTCCAACCAAACAAGGTGATGGTCGGAAGCGTCGACCAACTTGGGATCGATGACTTTAAGGTGGTCGGCGGTTGGCCAAAAGACGCCCCCACCCACGATTTTGCAATTGCTGGAAGGCAATACAAAGTCGATTCTCAGATTGCCTGCGCTGTTGTCATTGAAATCGCCGGTGTCATTCGCCGGATTGCCTTTGTGCTTTTCGTTTGCCTTGCCTTGCAGCTTGCTCGCTTCGACGCCTCCTTTGCTTTCTGGGACGAAGTTCGCAGCGACGCGTTTCGATGAAAGTAAAGCGAGGATCCCTTGTGCGATTCCGCTCCCATCGTTTGGATCGGAATTCAAGTCACCCATGATGACGAATTTCGCGGACAGTCCGAGCGGACCTGCCTTGCCTTTGTCATCCACGATGTAGCCAGCCTCGGCTGTTCCCTCCACATAATCTTGGATCAATCGGATTTCGTCGTGGTTGCGACATCCATTGCGATCTTCGGGCCCATCAAAGACAGGTGGCGTTGGGTGCGACGCGATTACATGCAACGTCGATTCCCCAATCTTGATCGGGACATCCCAATGCGATTTGGAACTCAATCGAAGTTGCTTCCATACTGCATCGGAATGAAAGAACGTCTCAGCTCCCGTTACTTTGTCGACCAACTTCGGTCGCTTGGCATTTGGCATGTCAGACCACTTGAACATCTGAAAAGTGCGGACTGCCGAATCCGATATAGGATACTTGCTGTAAACGGCCATACCGTATTGACCAGGGAATGCGCCATAGCCCCAGCCGTCATCGCTGTCGGTATTGCGTCCATTCAAGTTGAGGTCGAGCCCCGAACTTACGCCCGTGTTGACAGCAGCAGTGTAGTAGTAGCCAAAATCGCAAGCTTCAGGTTGAAGCTTAGGATTCTGTGGTTTTTTGAAATACTCATTCAGAAGGATCTTTGCAGCTTCTCCGCCTGAGTAGTCCACTTCGTTTGCTAACAACACATCTGGCCGCACCAATTGAACAATGGCGGCGATTCGTTTTGCTTGTTCGTCCCCTTCTTTCAAGTCTTGCACCAACTGCCCTGCCTCTTTGCGATTCAGAGCAACGTTGAAGGTCGCGACTCGAACAACACCGTTGGCGGGAGCAGGCAAAGCCAATTCGGCCGTTGATTGACCCATGGCAGGTCTCGTTAGGCAAGTACAACATGACAAAACAGCACCAAGGCGCAGTCGCGACCATTGGCTTGCAAACAAACTCTTGAAGTTCATGGTACTTTGGATCGTTGAAGGTTGCGGAAAACGGAATGGATTGAAGATTATGGGACAAGCAGTTTCGCAGGACGGCTTGAGACGTTTCGCCCTCACCTTACTGTACCTCTAGCCGCCTGAAATCAAAGTCGAAAAGGTCAATTCCGATCCTTCATGCAGCTTCAACCGTTTGTCCTTGTCAACTAGGTCGTCATCCAGGAAAACGAGTATCGAGGACCGGATCGATCCCTGGCTATCCAGCAAATTATCCCGCAGTTGTGCTGTCCCTTGATCCGCAACTTGACGAATGATTTGTTCCAGCGAGGCGGAGGCATCGACGTTCACAGGCATTCGGTTACAACCGGCCAATTTCCGAACTTGCGTATCGAATCGGATGTTGATTAACACTTAATGAAATTCCTATTGTCTCGGACCATATGCGGGATAGGCTTCCAGTGGCTGCGAGCATGTCAACCTGAAAATGACAGGCTGGCAGCGCTGGCAGCCTATCTTACGGCAGACTTCGCTCCGCCGGCAAAAATCCAACCAAGAGTTAGCGATCCGATGACGGAAGCTAAAGCACCGAAAATGAACAACATAAATGGCTGAGCAGTAGGGGGTTTCTTTGGTTGCTCCTTAAACTTTTCTCTTGTTTCCGAAACCATGCTCGCATCGCCTACGGATTCTCTGGCTTTGGCATTCGGTCGGGTCTTGGAAGGGATTGGAACCATTAATCCTGTCACCTGCAATTCATCCCTCTTTGGCTCAGTGATTTGAACTCGCTCGTTCCAAGGGTACGAGATCAAAACGTCAACGCCTGGATTGTCTGCTTTGACTGTGCATTGGCAAGCTCCCGCCAGAAATCGGCTAGCTTCCTCGATCGTTGCCGTCGCAATCCCTTCGCCAACCAAAGCATAGAGAACGCGACCACGCCCGAAGATTGGAAATACCATCGGTGCTCCATTTGCAAATTCCTCATGAAGGTCCGATTCAGTAGCTAACAACATCCTTATGAAGGCTCTTTCATCCTGATTGTTTCGCGATATGCGATGGGTTGCAAAGCGAAGCTTTAACTCGTCGGGTTTCTTCGAAAGGTCCCTTAAATCCGCTTCCTCAATCACAGGCAACAAGATCTCATTTTCAAGTCTCCGCAACTCAGATTCGAGCTTCGCGAACTTTGGATTATCTACCGAAGGCTCACCCGACTCCAGAAAAACCCAGGCGACGGAAATTTTGTCAGCAAGCCCATCGCATAGCTGTTGCCGCACTGGACTAGCGAGCAACTGATGGACCGATTCCGATGTGAACGGTCCGTCCCAAATCACCCGCGACTCGCCATCGCGTCGTTTTGCAGCTTCCACGACCATCCAGGCAGAATCTAGATTCGCGTAGTCTTGAGCTATGAGTTGGTCATGGTCGGTTGAGTCGCTTTTTCCATCGAGAAACTTAATTCGAACATTGGCATTTTTACTTGATAGGTTCAGTTCATGGAACAGGTCCGACTCGCTTGCGCTTAGTTCGGACTTGGAAATGACATGAACGATGAACGGTTCAGGCGTCCAATGTTCCAGTGCGTAACGAAACACAGGGATCGAACAACACATAGCGACGGAGGTACAACTTGCAATAAATGCAAGCCGCAGGAATAATTGCACGCAGCTTCGCGCTGTGATTCTTGTGGTTTTCATGTCTTATCGCTACTCATTGAGTTTGGTAAGTTCGATTCCCGAAAGGATAGGAAGGCCGTCAATCGGCTTGAACTTCAATTCAAGCGCATCGCCGAGTATAACTCGATCGATTGTATGCACTACTTCATTTCCCTTGGATGGATCGAGTTCAATATCAATTGAATCGACATTGTCGTTTACGGTGATGGAGAATCGACGTGGAATGCGTTCAACACTTCTCGGCAATCCAAAGATCATCTTGATTCGGTAGGGACTTGGCTCGGTTGCTTGTTCGGGCTCGACCGGCGGATTAGCGATTGAAATCTCGGCGTTCGCAGGGACAGTATTCGTCGTCTTCAATCCAACTCGCAATCGAGAAAGACCTTGCACTCCTGAGGCTGAGATCCAAGGCATTTGAGCACCCGGCATCGTGGCTGGATGGTCCTGAAACGTGGTGTATTCTCCGTCAAGTTCGATACCTAGACTCGGTGAATCACCCGCAACCACTGGGAACTCCAACCAAACAACACCCTTTGAATCACGCCGATCACCCGGTGCCCCCAGGTTGATCCCAAGACTTAATACACGATCGGACTTGGTTTGAACGATGGCCGAGTTATCGATGGTCCACGTTTCTAACTCGGGCATATGAACCAACCCTATCGAGCTTTGATTTTGATAGGAGCAACTGCATGTTCGCGTCAGATCAGGAGCATTTAGTATCCCGTTGGCTGCCACGAGGTTGGAAGTACAACCCGATCTAAATCCACCCAGGTTGCCCGTCCCGCTTTCCGTAAGCAGGTCATAGTAACTCGCTGCTCCCGATCGAAAAGTCAACATGTTTTCCGATGCGGAAATCGTATTGCAACCGTAGGCTCGTGTGATCTTCCAAGGCTGTTCGCGACCAGATAACGGGTTCTTGATCATCTTTTGTGAACCATCGACAAGATAGAATGCACCAGCGGACTCCGTGTAGGAGTTTGCATTGGTGATAATAAGATCGTTGTGCAAAATACATGGTCCAGAATACGCCAGCGAGGACTTGGACCATGCGACCGATCCATCTCTCGCATGGAAAACCGCCATTCCTTGTCCGACTTCGGTAGATAAGCGATCACTGGCTGCTGCACCCGCATGCAATAGCATGTCATGCTTGGCCGAATAGCCCAGCCAAGTTCCGAAGACACCGTCGTTGACTTCCCACTCTTTTATCCCATTGTGTGCATCAAACGCAATGATCCGGTAAGTCTTTGGCAACTCGCGGCCGCGACGTTTCAGCAGGTCCTCGACCGTTTTTGGATTTCGATCGAGCGCGTAGATTTTGCCATTTCCAGCGACAATTCCATTATGCCAAAAACTGTGCTTCGCATCGACCTCCCATAGCTGTTCGCCGGTGTGTCGATCGAAGCCCACGATCGACATACTGGCCGCTCGGTCTAAACTCTTCGTCCCGAATCCTGCTTTGCTCTTGCTCAGTTGGCTATCCTCTTCCTCGACGCCCAGTTCAAGCCGTGAACGATATTTTGCAAAACCAACTCCGCCGATCAGCACGTCTTCATAGACTCCGATGTAGCCCCATTCCTGCGGATTCTTAGCGTCCTTTTGAGGCAATGCGATATCGCGAACATCTTCGCCTGTCGCAGTGTTCAAAACGCGACATTTATCCCCCTCGACTACGTAGGTCAGATCTTCTGTCACGACATAGTTCGTTCCGCGACCGTTGGCTCCAGGTATGTGCACTTGATTGTAGGCAGGGTCCAATGGCGTCTCGGCATAAGTCGAATCAAAGTAGACATCAAATGTACCTAGGTTCTCAAACGCTCGATGCCAAAGGATTCGTCCTGTATATACATCGCGAGCCGTTAGCGAGTTCATGCCTTGAAGGATGAGGCGTCCTCCGACCACTTGCTCAGGTGGGCCATGCCCATGCCTCGGAAGCGTATCGGTGTTGCTGTTTCCACCGAACCAAAGTACACCCAACGGTAACTTGACCAACCGATCATCCGATTTGATTGTGTTGGCGACATTTCCATACTGATGGGTCCAATCGGACGCTCCTGGCAACGCGCCAACTTTCTCGATCACAATACTATTCTCGGCAATTCGAATCGACGACTGTTCAAGTTGTAGCGATTCAATTGCGGTCAGTAGCTTGCCAAGCTTGTCTGGTGACGCGAGCAATTGAAGCACACCTCCGTAAGGGCGCACCGAGTTGTAAATTTGTCGAAGGTACGTCGGATCTTGCAAGGTTGTATCCGAAAACTCTTCGTTTACGAAAATCATGTTTGCAAAGTAAGGCGGTGTGTGGAAAGAACTTGGCTTTGCCACATGCAGGGAACCACGTATTCCATACCAACCGAATGCATCCCACTCACGTCGCAAGGCTTCAACACGATTCAGATCCTCATCCACAGCCACCACTTGGTCGAACACCGAAGATTCAACAATCGCATTCAGTACGCTTGGATCGCGAGCACCAAACCAAAGCGAGTATCCGGCTGCATCGCCTTTCGAAAGCAATGCTTTGGCTTTGGCTTTGGATTGCTCGGCAATGTTTGCTGAGTTTTTAGGGTTTGCTGAGTTTTTAGGGTTCGCTGGGTTGTTGGGAACGCCCGCAATGACAATCTCCGAAGTTGGTTTTATCGGTTTACCCGCCGCGTCTCCTAACACGTAGACTTCTCCCTCCAAAGTGACGGCAATCAGTTTTGCGTTCCCTGCGATTAAGCGTTCGATCTTTCCATCGAGGGGCATTGTCCAAAGTGTTTGGGCTGATGATTCTTGGCTGGGTAAGCGTATTGCCGTTAGCAAACTCTTTGCGTCATTCGCATTTGCTGTGGGTCCGGCTGCATAAAGAACATTCCCTGCCAGGATGAGATCGCCTCGTCCCTCACCTGGAACATCCCACAGTTTGGAACCATCGGGTTTCCAGGCACAGATCTTTGCGAGGCCATCGACCAACTCTGCCGAGTAAAGTGTTTCGCCCGCGAGCACAGGTTCGTTGGGCATGAACGCGGTTTTAACTCCGTCGCCGAGAGAAAACTGACGCGTGCCTTTGTATCGCGTGTGAACATAGAAATGATCGTCGCTGGCAGTGAGAAACGAACCGCCTGTTCCTTTGCCTGCCGCATTCAACTCGAAATAAAGTTGCTTGCCAGAGTGTCGATCGAATACAGCTGGCACCGATCGCCCGCCCGGGACAATCAGCGTATTCTTGGTCGCAAGCAATGCACCTTGTGGACCAACCCCGGCAAACGACGGTGCGCTGTGGGGCTGTTTGATGTATTGAGAGCCAGTTTCGTCGTTGAGCCAAATGACGTCGCCGGTCTTCTTGTCGAGAGCATAAATGAAGGTCCCCATGAACGGCCAAATACTCGACGCAAAATAAACTTGGTCTTCATAGATGACAGGCCCGCCTCGAGCTGGCCAGGCGGAGATCAGCCGCCTGTTTCCGATCGCGCGATGCTCAAGCGGTGCAGCTCGAAACCGCCAAAGCAGTGCACCGGTCGCTGCGTCAAGCGAATAAAGACAACTATCATCGCTCGAGAAAAAGATTGCACCATCTGCGGCAGCCAGAGGTAAGCGCACGGGCCCTTCCGCATAGTAACTCCATATCGGCTTCCCCGTGTTCAGGTCATACGCCACTACCTTGTCCGAGTCGTTGAACCCCAGAAATAGCCGTTCACCCACAATGATCGGTTCAAATACTCGATCGAAGCTCATGATATCTACATTCAACGGGTCTTCCCAAGTGGGCTTTCGGGTAGTCCCCTTTAGCAAATGCTCAACGACCAACGATGCGGGGAGCTGTTCCGACGACCAAGCGCTCCTTGTACTATCGCATCGCCACATCGGCCAATCGTCAGCTTTTGATTCACGAAAGGGACAGAGGCACATCAGTACAAAGAGAATCGATATAATTTTTCCAAACGAGGAACCTGCAGACGATTCAAATTGATTAACCATCGAATCCAACTTTCTTTGCACACTAATCTGGCTTGGGCAAATCCTACTCGCGAGAGTTCAACCGGGATTGTAGACGGATCTAGCAAACCAGGGACTATGCACGATCCAACTTAACGCAAGTTTCATCCCAAGGCTACATTCATTCAGGGATTGCGGAGCGAGTCCTTAAGGCTAATGAAATCGGACAGAAGAAAAATTACCGTTACAAACGCCAGCACGATCTCTGTCAGGTTAACAATTTTAGCGGGCACCGTTTGAGGCAGGATATCACTGTACCCAAAGAAAGAGAAATTCAGCGTACTCAAGTAAAAGAAGTCAAATAGGGCTTCGAGCTGCCAAACGCCTTTCGTAATGCCTGTGAAGCTCTCTGGGTTGATGCAATAGAGCAAATGGAAATCGAATGCGAATGACATCACCATCTGCGTCATGTTGATTCCCATCAGCAACAGGAATCGATGATGTTGCATGTTGCAGCGACTTGCTTCGAAAAGTTGCTTCATATTCTCGGCTCCAAAAAGACCGGTCTTGGTCCAGCATCCAAGAACCACAACGCAGCTCAGCAAGATCGGGCTGACCCATCCCATCGAAACCAGAGCGAGCATCAAGCCCCACCAAACGGAAATAGCTCCGTACTCCACGAGATTGCGGCGAACGGGAATAGCAAATGTCTTGGGTTCCATCGGTTTTTTTGACACCTCTCGCTTATCGCCAGTCCAGACTCCCTACGACGAAACTTTGCTCCGATTACGATACTGAGTTCGAATCCTCGACACATGCGACCTGACGATCTGGCTGAGCCGAACTAGGTTTAAGTCGCCGCGAGCTGATCGCTTTTGACTGCAAAGTCAACCGCCGACAGGGGTACTGCCGAATGAGGATGGATTGGCTCAACGCCGGCCATTTGCTCTTTCGAAAACGTCAGCACTGCATAGGCTTTGTACAAAAACGGGACCATCAGCAACACGAGGCAGGTCGAACCGATCAGGCCAAAAGCTAGGCTCGTCGCCATCGGTATCAACGCTTGTGCTTGAAGCGATTTCTCCGATAGCATCGGGAGCAAACCCGCAACCGTCGTCACGCTCGTTAGAAACACGGCCCGCAATCGCCGCGAGCCTGCGTTCATGAGCGCTTCATTGACCGGCATGCCTTTGCGAATGCACTGATTGATGAAATCCACCAATACAATCGAATCATTGACCACGACCCCTGAGAGGGTCACCATTCCAAACATGCTGAAAAGCGTGAGCGGCAGTCCCATGAACGCGTGACCGAAGATCGCTCCAACAATTCCAAATGGGACGATCGCCAGGATGATCAGCGGCTGCAAGTAGGAAGTGAACTCGAACACGAGCAACAGATACATCGAGAACATCGCCACTGTGAAACCAATCACGAGGCTGAAGAAGGATTCGGCCGTCTCTTGCTGCTGACCTTCCCAGCGGAACCGCAGATTTGGATACTTTTCAAGAAGCTCTGGCACGAGCGTCTGCCTAAGATTGCTAGCCACAAGGGCGGCGTTCCCTTGAGCGGTATCGATTTCAGCGCTTACCGTAATCGCCCGCAATTGATCGAGTCGATTGATTTCGGAGTAGCCTCGCGTAACCGCGATGTCCGCCAACTCGGTGATTGGGCGTTCGATGTTGTCAGCCCCACGAACTCTCAAGTCATTAAAATCCGAAAGCGAGCGACGCTCATCCATGGGGTAACGGACCATCAACTTGACCTCATGCCGACCGCGTTGCAATCGCATCACCTCCGCACCGTAGTAAGCGTTGCGTACAGTTTCTGAAAGATCGGCCACTGTTATTCCAAGTGCCTTGGCGCGTTCTTTGATGCTGAACTGAAACTCGACCTTGCCAGGCGATGAGTCGTCTCGGACATCGTACACGCCCGCAAATTTACTGAGAGCTTCTTTGGAGGCCTCGACAGCGGCTTCGAGTGCGACGACGTCGCTTCGAGGAGCCAGGATCTTAAATTCAAGCGCTTGACCGCCCGGCCCGATGTCTTGAGATTGAAAAGTGACCCGTTCTGCACCAGGAAAAACACCCGCTTCGTCGCGCCACATGTTGAGGATGGTATCGCTGGTGACATTTCGAACCGTGGCTTCGTGAATCTCAACTTGGACTTGCCCAACATGCGATCCAGAGATCCGATCGCCAGCAGCAGGGTCCCCTTTCGCAGCCGAACCAACTTGCAGAAAGGTCAAAACAACCGGTCCATTCGGTGCACTCGGATCCTGAGGGGGAGGTGTTTTGTTGTTTCCCTCACGCGTTTCTTTCTCTGCAATCTGTTCGCTGACGCGCCGAATTGCTGCTTCCATTCGCCGTGTCGCTTCGCTCGTTACTGCAACGGGAGTTCCGTCAGGAAAGACAACCTGCCCGATGATCGTCTTGCCGTCTAGGTTCGGAAAAAATTCGAATGCAACGATGCCCGAACGGACCATACCAAAAGCGGTCGCTACGACCAAAAAACCCGCAGCTATCGGCAGCGCGGGATAGGCCAATGACGTTCGGAGAATGGGACCATAGAACCGCTCGCCAAACCAATCCAATGCCGCATTACAGGGTTTGCCAATGGCCTCAAAGAGTCGCTCGATGGGTGATATCAATTGAGATAGGCCGCGACGAAAGCGTTGCAACGCGGTCTTGGGAACGACTTCGTCGTGTGACAAGTGCCCTGGCAGGGCGATAGAGGCTTCCACCAGGGAGATGAGCAACATTGCGATGATGGCGGCTGGCATGACCGCGATGAATTTCCCCATCACGCCGGAAACATAGAACAACGGTACAAACGCGATGATCGTGGTCGCAACGCTTGAAAACACGCTTGGTAGAACCTCGCTTGCTCCATCGATCGCCGCTTGCAAATTCGATTTACCCATACGACGATGCTCGAAAATGTTCTCGCCGATCACGATGCCGTCGTCGACTACGATTCCAACCGCCATCAAAAAGGCAAACATGGTCAACATGTTCAGCGTTTCACCGGTGTAGAGCAAATAAATGCCGGCCCCCATCAAGCTTATGGGAATTCCCATCGCTACCCAAAACGCGAGCCGGAGATTTAAAAAGATAGCGAGCAACAAGAACACGATGACACCACCTTGCAGACCGTTTTCTCGAAGCATTCGAATTCGATCACGAACGTCAAGACTTTCGTCTCCCCAGGCTTTCAACGCATAGCCATCCGGAATCTCTGCCTTCTTGATGAACCCATTGACTTCATCGGAAATGTTGAGCAGATCCTCATCGCTCGTCCGCTCGATCACAATGACCATCGCCGGTTTGCCGTTGATTTCGCTGATTGCAGTTACATCATCAAAATCGTCACGAACCTTGCCTATATCAGCGATCGTTAACACAACTCCGTTGCGTTGCGTGATGACGGGCAGTGTGGCGATCTGATCGCCCACCTCGCGTTTATTCTTTCCTCGAAGCAAAATTTCTTGGCCGTCACTTTTGAGTTGGCCGCTCGGTAGTTCGATGTTCTCTCGTCGCAAAACGCTTGCAATTTGAGATAGGGTCAGCCCATACTTCCTAAGTGTATCTTCCTCTACTTCGACATCGATTTGGTAAGGTTTTGCATTTTGGATTTGGGCTTGAGATACCGAGGGGAGCTCAAGCAACCGTTCTCGGATGTTTTCCGCATATGTCCTTAAACGAGCTTCTGCTGCGCTCGATCGGTCATCCGGACCCAAAATCGCGACACGGATCGCAGGTAACCGAAACGTAAGCTGTTCGACCGTGGATTTTTCACTTCGTTCCGGGAAGAAGACAGACACACGGTCAACTGCGGACCGGATCTCGGACAAGAGTTTTTGTGGATCGGTTACACCGGTTTCCAACTGAGCGAGCGTAAATCCACCGCTTTCTCGACAAATACTCGTCAGCTTTTTGATGCCCGAAAGGGGTTGAATGGCCTCTTCTATTTTCTGGCAAATACCGCTCTCTACTTCGTCAGGTGTTGCCCCGGGATAAGGAACGCTTACGAGAATCACGTCCAACTGAAATTCCGGAAAAGTCTCTCGCCTCATACCGAAGAAAGACAAGAATCCAGTGACAAGCACCAAAACGACAAGAACGTTTATACCCGCGATGTTTCGAATGGCCCATCCAATGACTGTCTTCACTGCTCGTTGCCTCCAATGCTTGATCGTTGAAATCGGGCTTTGTCCGTTCCATCCCCTAGGATGTTTGCCAATGGAGTTACGATGGTGAGCGTCCCTGGCTTCAAATCGGGACTTGCCTCCGTAATCCAATACTCTTGTTTTGGATCGTCCGGTAACCGGATCGTGCTGATGACTCGGACATCCGTCAAGATTCGAACTCGCCCCGCCGACCACTCTTCGATATTTAGTTTTGGCTTGGCCATCCCGCTCTTGGTGGATTCGTTTAGACGGGTTGATCCAAGTGAATCCAAGGATTCGTTTAGTGGCGATTCGTCAACCGGAGCACTAACAAGGGAGTCGTCTCGCTCAAACTGCCAGACTTGGTTTCCAGGCTTGAGCGCGAGCTTTGGCAACAATACGAGTGGTCGGTTTGGATTGGTTCGGATCGAACAATCAACAAACATGCCTCTTACCAACGCGGGCAGACCGCCGTTATTGTCCTCCTCAATCCTCTTGCCGCCCTGCCAGACCTCTTCCGGTTTGTGGACAGTTATACGAATCGGAACGGTCCTGCTTTGCGCGTCGAGACCAATCCCTTCGTATCGGCTCAAGTTCCCCTGCCATTCGTAAACTGTATGATCGCGACCCGCCACATGATAGGAGATGGTGACAGGTGTTGTAGGCAGTTCATAACTCGCCGATTTCACAATTCTTGACGACGGCGGAGTCAATTGGTTGGTTTGTGTTTGGTCCAAAATCAAAAGCAATTGATCTGAACGAACGTTGCAAGAAACCTCAACGCGCTCAGTGTCCTCGATTATGCACAGAGTTGCGCCCTTTTGAACGAAGGAGTCCTCTTGGACAGATTCGGTAATGATGACTCCAGAGATAGGTGACTTGACTTCCGTTCGATCCAAATTGACCTTGGCTTGCTCTAGCTGTGCGGCCGCCAGTCGTTCGCCCAACAAAATGCGTGTTCGCTTGGCTTCTAGTAGTTGCAACTGGTTTTGAATCGTCTGCCGTTGACTAGCACTGGTTATTCGCAATCGACGCGCCTGGTCCATTTCCGAAGCGCTTGCGAATCCGATGGGTAGAGAATTTAAGCGAGTTAGTTCCTTTTCTTGCAGGGCGCAGTCCTCTTCGGCTAGCAGCAGAGACTTTTGCGCGTTGGAAAGCTCCTGATCGAGCTCTTTTTGCTGAGCATACTCAGCATCACGCATGGCAGCTAGACGATCGACTTCAAGTTGAAAGTCGGTCGAGTCAATTTTGAAAAGCACATCCCCTTTGTGAACGTATCGGCCAATCCGGCATTCTTCGCTTTTGAATTTGACGCGGCCTGCGATCTCGGCTCCAAGCGTTACTTGTCGGTACGGAACGACCGTCCCCATGACATTAACGTCTAAAGACGCGATACCCTCGTACGACTTGACCGACTGAACACCGACAATAGAAAGCTTGGCCATCCACGATGCTGGGTCTTTCCCGTCCGTCGCGACCTGTTTGGGTTGTTGGCTGCCCATAGCAACAAACAAACCGATTCCGCACAAAACCAAGATAATAGGCAGAACAACCGCAAGAAAGAGGTTGTTACTTAGACTTTTGTTTTTCGACACGATGGATTGATTCAGACTAGATGAATGGAGGACTCGCGAATAAGCCCTCGCATTTTATTCTATCGGAACCGTAAAGCCCAACCCAACTCTGTCTTTCAACTGCGAAATTAGCCCACGGAAGAGTCGGCTGCTTGCATGTATCCAACTTCGATTGAAAGAGGAGAATCAACTGCCGTCTCGGAATCGCTTTTCAACTGGCTCCTGAGGCTACCCTGCTTGGCAGTCGTGCTAAGCTCTTTGAAATCCTGAGTAATGCTTTGAATTCCAGGCTGTAGTTCTTCCAGCATTTCCGATAGTGCTGTCATAACAAGGTAAGTGCTTGCGTTTTGGTGGTGACCGAATGCTTCGATGCGCCCAAGAACTTTCCCTTCGGAAACGACCGGTAGTTTCACAAACCATCGTTCTGAGAATTCTGGCATCCTGTTCTTGTGCCAACTCGCATGGAACCCTTCATGCAACCAAGGCATATTCAAGTCCAAACTTATTTTAGCAAGTTGGTGCTTTTCGGCGAACTCGGTTAACGTGTTCCAAACGGTCTCCCATTGCCTGGATCCTTGCAATCGAACTGTTTGCTGTCGCACTCGATCGTCGGAAATTCCACGTCGAGCGATCAAACTGCGAGAGAAATTCATGCCCCGTTTGAAAACGAGCTCAAACTCCGCAAAACCAAAAATGCGAGTGACCACCAGGGAACCGAGCGCAAAGACCATTGTTCCAATCGAAAGTATATCGGACTTGTAAACGACTCCAAGAACAGCACCGCTCGCAGTAACAAAACTCAATAGCGTAATGACCCCAACTAGCCAACGATTTTTGATTCCGTACCGAATTAGGTTGTGATGCAAATGCCCTCGATCGACCGTGAAAACGCTACGCCCTGTTAGCTTTCGTCGAATGATCGCCATGCTGGAGTCAAACAGTGGAATCGACATGAGAACGACTGGAATCGCGATCGATATAGAATCCGATTGCTTCAGCCAACTCCGCATGGCAAGTACGCCGAGAATCAAACCTACCAACATGCTACCCGCGTCCCCAAGAAATACTTTCGCTGGTGGCAGATTGAATATTAGAAAGCCCAAAAGGGAGCCAGCCATCGCCGCCGCAATCATCGACTCCATGTGGTGTCCAGTGAACCATCCAATCGCAGATAGTGCCAGAAAAGAGATCCAGCCCACCGAAGAACAAAGTCCGTCGGCACCATCGATCAGATTGACCGAATTGATCGAGAGCAACAACCAACCCAACGTAATTGGGATCGTTAACAAGCCTAGTTCAAACGTCCAACCAAAAATACCCAGCGACGGAATAGTAAATCCAAAAGCAATGATCGACAAACAAATCAAAACCTGGCCAGCAAGTTTTTGCCTACCTCGCAACGAGAATCGATCGTCGAGCATCCCCAAAATCACGATCGCGACGGCACCAACCCCTAACGAGATTGCCGCATACATACTTTCCCTAAAAATGCTCCCGTATTCCTGGGTGGTAACCAAGAAAACTGCGACTGTCGCAAACAAGCTGAACAAGATTGCAGTTCCGCCGCAAAGTGCGATCGGTTCACGGTGGAGTTTACGGTAAGTATCTGGATGATCCACCATCCCAATCCTGAGCGCAAAACGTCGGGCAACCGGCGTAGCAACGATCGCGAACAAGAACGCAATCGCAAGTGCAACGAGTGGATAAATCATAGGTAGTACGTCAAGTTGAGGAGATGAAGCGAATCTATCAAAGATTCAAACGGATGAAAACGTGAAACCACACCCCTTTTTACATCATCGTCAGCGTCAAACCATTCGTCTAGGTCCAGCAAGGTTAAGTATTCGTAAAATTTCATACTACAATCCATTTTTTCGGGACAACCGCTAAGATTGGGACTGACCCAGGTGGTGGGTATGGTCCGACCGTTCAGCACATTCATTACAACATTACCGCTGGGTCAAATTCCTTGTACTATCTATTGCGTACGAACTATTCCCTACGAAATTAAAATCGGGCAGGCGAAAATAGCCTTTGCTACTGCATCGGTCTTTAAGGGATCGATCGTTGCTAAAATCGCGACTCAACGACTAATTACTCCCTTTCCCACTACGCCTGTGCTTGCCGAAATGCAATCTGTTTTCTCTCGACTTCACTGGATTGAGGACCGTTATGGATCGTGAAAAATATGAAGAGCTAGTGACGACTTTTTTCGAATGGAACCAGCCTGCGATTTCGCAAATTTTCGCCGAACTTCTTTCTGCCGTGGCTGCGGAAGGGGCTTCGTCGCCAGCAAGTCTCATGAGTCAGAATTACGAGACAGCGAGGGCAAATCCGGAAATTCACATGCTCCCCGGCAATCTGAAAGACGCTCGCGACGCAATTTTCCCCTACTTTTGGGGGACGGACAGTTGGAACAATCCGCTGCATCTCGAAAACGTGAGGGGACCTGCCAATCATGCTTCACTCATCGGTGTGCTTGCATGCATCCTCAAGAATCCGAACCTTTGCACCGACCGCTATAGTCAGCGTTCGAACGAACTTGAGGTCAAGGCAATCACGACACTCGCCAACCTGATTTTTTATCATACGGATGATCCATGGGGAGTTTTTTCGATCGGCGGCACGATATCCAACCTGTATGGTGCCAAGATCGGCCTTGAACGCGTTCTGCCCGGAGCAATGAGGACAGGATTAGTTGGTGAGAGAATCGTAGGCATCTGTTCACAAGCCGGCCATTATTCCAATCAAACGGTAGCTGGTTGGCTAGGAATTGGCACGACGAACCTCATTGAGATTCCGACGGACGAACATCTCGCGATGCGAATCGATCTGCTCGAGTCCAAACTAGACGAACTCTATCGATCCAAAACGAAAGTGGCGTATGTGTGCGCAACTTTCGGAACCACGGATGGGTTCGGAATCGATGATATCGAATCGATTCGAAATGTAATTGTCGCAAAAAGCAAACAGTATTCGGTTCCGATGCCGCAGCTTCATGCCGATGCGGCCGTGGGCTGGGCGCTTTCGATGCTGACCGACTATGACACCACCAAGAACTCACTTCGAATGGAACCGGGCTTGTTGGAGCTAGTCAAGCGTGCACAGATCCATAACCGAGGTCTTCGATTTGCCGACAGCGTTACCATCGATTTTCACAAGATGGGACGCGGTCACTATCCCTCCAGTGCCTTCATCGTGAATCGACGCGAAGACCTTAAGTACCTTGCAAGAACAGTTTCCGAGACTCCGTATTTTTCAGATGCGGATGCAAGCCGGGACCCTGCATTGTTTACGCTTGAATGCTCGCGCCCAGCGATAGGACCGTACAGTGTCATCGCTTCGCTCAACGGGATTGGGCTAACGGGTTGGCAGATGCTGCTTGCAAGATCGCTCGAGCTCGCTCAGCGGCTCAAAGACAAATTGGAAACAATTGAGCACTGCAAAGTACTCAACGCGGGCACATGCGGTGCATCGGTGAACTGGTGGGTCTTGCCCAAAGGGCGGAACGCCGAAGAGATTTTCCAGCGATTGGTTCGCAATGAATTGACTCCTGAACAAATTGCACGCTATTTGCCCGAAATTCGACAACTTTTTGATAAACGCCTAAAAAGTATGGATCCTTCGTTGGATGCGAGGCTAGGCTTCACCACCAGTTACGGATACCGTCCCAACGGGATCCATATTCCAGCTTGGAAGGCCGTTTTCTTCAATCCAAAAACCACAGAGGCAATGGTGGATCGAATTGCGTATAGCATCGCAGAACTATGACACCGAAAAGATACCAGGGCGGACGGACCTGATTTTTGTCATTGGTCCGAGGCGGTGTTTGAAATCTATTAAACGATCCTTAGCCCCTCGGTGGTGGAGCAATGCTTGGTCTTGCAGCGGTTGCGCCTGGCATTCTGCGACGCACCGAACCAAAAACATGTTGGGCCGAGTAGGCGGTGTCGGAAATGATTTCGTCTATCTTGTTTCGAAAGATCGCAAATGCACCCAATGCCGGAATTGCGATGACCAAGCCGGCCACCGTCGTCACTAGGGCTGAATAGATACCGCCGGCAAGATCGCCAGCCCCAGCGGTACCCTGAGATAATGCGACCTGCCGAAACGCAAGAATCATGCCCGTGACCGTTCCGAGAAGGCCAAGCATCGGCGCGATATTGCCGATCACGGATAGGTACTCCAGTTTTCGGTAGAGCCGAGCCGCTTGTTCCGCAGTTGAGTCCTCGATGGCTTTCTCAACAGCCGGCCATCCGTATTCGATTTCCGAGATGCCACTCTGAAGAACGAACGAAAGGGGACATGGTCTATCTCGACAAGTCTGGTCGGCTTCTTTTAGTTTTCCCTGCGCAAGCAATTGCCGAACGTTTTCTACCAAGTCCGCGGGTACCAATTCTTTTTTTCGAAGAGCCAATGCTTGATCCACCACTAAATAAACGGCCAAAATCGACAAGAGAATCAAAATGATCATAATGCCGATCCCCATAAAGCCGCCGCTAAAGATGATTTCGAACAACGTGTCGTCTGTCGCGGTATTCGGTTGGCTAGCCGTAGGCGACGTTGATGGCGGGTTCGCTCCTTGGGCTTCAAGCCGATGCGTTGTTAGACTTAGCAGCAGCAAACATATCGCGAACTCAACGGCAGCACGTTTTCTTGATTGTTTATTTGGAGGAGACAATTTGAGTAGTGGGTTGATTTCCAACATCTTGAACTCGTTCTTGTTTGGAACAGCGTCTTATGGCGTCTTGATTTCATATCGCTTGAGCAACAATTCGGCCTTATACGCTTCCTCATTCCTGCCAAGCGATCGAAGTGCCGCGACAGCTTTGAGTATTGCTTTGTTTGCAAGATGGTATCGATCCGCATGAAGTGTCGCAATGCGAAGCCATTCGGAGATGGCGAGAACCGGCTGGCCGGCTTGAGCCAAACGCTCTGCCAAAAGCATGGTTGGGCCGGCTTGGATTGGTAGTAGCAACGAATCTCTTTCTGCAAGCCATTTGGGGTAGCGGTCCGATATCAATTCAGCCGGTGGAGTCGTTCGCCACAATTGCGCCTTGGCATAAGACCGTAGGATCTGCGACTTGGATTTCTTGGCTAGATTTTCGAGTGATTCGATGGCGCTCGCCCTTTTTTGTCCGCTAAGCAACCAAGCAGCCCCCATGAGCTGTACGGCTTCATTTTCATCGAGAATCCATTCTTCTGCCAATCGTTGAATCTTGGGTAGATTGGCATCGAGAGTCTCGGAGCCCCAGGGTACTGGGATGGTCGCAATGAGCAACTGAGGGGGATTCAGTTTGGCAAGGACCGAGAAGAGTTTTCCAGCAGCATCCGGGGCACCTAGAGCAGAACGCGATTCGATCATTTCGGCTAAGATCACTCGTTGTTGCCATCGAGGCATTCCTCCCAGCTTGATCGCCTCATTTCCTTGAGCGGCAACGGCTTGGAATTGGTATTGCTCAAAAAGCCGATGAATTTTTTCGGCGGCAGGGCTGGTCCAACTCGGTTCGATTCGAACAACGTTATCGCCTGAAATCGTGCTTTCGCTTTTTGCTTCAGGCCGAACCAACACCACGTTTTGTTCGCTCCATTCAAGTATGATCCCAAAGTCCTCGAAGAGTTCACGGGGCTCCCATCGATCGAGGCTGCTGGCTCCTGGTTCGGAAAACCAAATACGGCTGTCCTTGCCAAATTTCTCTTCCGCCATTTGGCGAAAATCTTGGGCACATCCACGACGGGCTGGTTCGTCGATCGAGCCACAAATAAAAATGGCTAAAAAAACGAGCCAATACCGCTTCCAAATGGGCAAACCCCAGACGGGCGTCCGAGAGATAAATTCGAAGGGATTCATAGGTTTACGAAGTGCGTTTTGTCGACAACAATACGCTTTCAAGGTAACACGCCACTCTTATTTTCGATATCCCAGGTTGTATGGCTTCGCTTCAACTCATTACCTATCCACATCCAACATTACGTCACCGCTCCAGGCCTGTGATGCGTGTGGACTCGCAACTCAAGGAGTTGGTCGATGAGATGTTCGAAATCATGTACGAATTTCGAGGTGTTGGACTAGCAGCTAATCAAGTGAACTTACCGATTCGATTGTTTATCGCAAACCCAAGCGGTGACAAAGAGGAAGGTCCTGAGCTTGTTTTCATCAACCCCGAAATCAACAAAGCCAAGGGGTCAACGGAAGCGGAAGAGGGGTGCCTGTCTCTTCCCGGGCTGAACGCACATGTCAAACGAAACAAGTCGCTGCATGTCAACGCCTACGATTTAAGCGGCAATGAGGTCAACACGGAGTTCGATGGATTCATGGCTCGGATCATTCAGCATGAAGTGGATCATCTTGATGGGGTCTTGTTTATCGATCGGTTAACGGACGAATTGCGGAGGCCGATTCAAGAGCAAATTCAAAAATTCGAGAATGCCTTCGAAACAAGACAAAAGTCAGGGGGAATACCCGGGATCGAGGCAATGAGGTCAGAAATTGCCATCTGGGAAAAAAAATATTGTTGAGCTAAAAATGCGGCCGAGAGGACTCGAACCTCCACACCCTTGCGGGCTCTAGGCCCTCAACCTAGCGCGTCTGCCAATTTCGCCACGGCCGCAAAAATTATCTCAAAGGGCTTATCTTGTGCCAGAGTTTAGGCGGAATTGAAAGATCGTCAAGTCGCTATTCTGATGTTCTTTTCAGCGAGCGTACAACTGAAATTGTCCTGCCCTTGGTTCCAAGTGTGAGCCTCTTAGCTCAAGTCACCGCTTGCCTAGTGCTCACAAGCTTGCGATTCGTAACAACCCTATCTATCTGTATTTGCGTCCATAGACCTGCACTGCGAGGTCGAGAATCCCAAAAGTTCCATTGCACACCAGGGAAACGCAAAATGCTATCCATTCACGTACCTTCCGTCGTCGAAAATAGCTCGATCGAGTCGATCGTTCTGTCGGCTGAGCTTGTCCGGCAAGGAGAAATGGCTCAATTGCAAGAGCCAAATCTTGCCCTTGCTCCAGAGGAAATCGCGACTCTATCGACGTTGATGAATCGTTACGACCTACTGTTAGTTGAAATGGACAACTTGAATCAACGGCTTGAGGAATTGCTCAAGCTGGAAAGTCCAGCGCGAAAAATGGAAAGCTAGCTAATCGAAAAGGTCCAGCCTGTCAGGCTAGGGATGACAGGCTGGGAGCCTTTCCCGCTTTTTTTTGCCAAATTGGCGTTGCAGCTCTCGCTCTTGCATCCCTAAACTGCGTTTGTTTGAAATTAAAGCTCCCAAAACAAATACGCGAGAATGGATTCTAAAGCTACGGTTATTTTCGCCATGCGTTTTTGGCCCGGCTTTCAAAAAGCCTGGTGGAAGGGGGATGTTCATTCGTTGCTCGTTTCCATCCTTTTTGGATGGGTGCTTATCGTCGCGTGGCTGGCAACTTTTGTTTGGCCCGAATGGCTTTCCACCTTTTTCAGTCCAACTTGGTTGGCAAGCCTGTTTCTTTCAGGGACTTGGATTTCATTGGGTGTGGCTGCGTTGATTGCTGCAGTTCGGCCTAGTATTTGCGATGTTTCCTCGCGATTGCGAACCATTCCAGAACGCCAGAAAAACCTTGAACTCGCCCAAGAGTTCTATCTGCAAGCCAACTATTTCGAAGCAGAGAAACTGGTGCGAAAAAATGTTACTCGCGGCAATGACGACGTTGAGTCGACGCTGCTTTGGATCTCGATTCTCCGACGAACGAGGCGAATTTCGCAAGCGCTTGAATTGATTTCCAGCACCGATCGACTCGATGCGGCGTTACCTTGGATGCCTGAACTGCGGTCAGAAAAGGAACAGTGCTTGCGACTTAAGATTCAAACACCCCCTGCACACGACTGACAAAACCGTTACGATCGGATGGCATGGAATGGTCAGCCCTTTCCGTGAAGGTGAAAGAGCTATAAGTTCGGTGCAGACAAAATCGCTACTTGTTCAAAATCTACAGCGTATGGGGAGGCCTCGCCACTTTGACGAGCCAAGCTAAGCTGTATTTGATCAAGCGGTGTCAAACTGCGACAATAATGACAGGCTAGACGGGTTGGAACATGATTTGCATCTGTCGGTGCATGTCAATGTTGCGGGTCAGAAAAAACGATCACCACCTCACGAGCCACCTACAACGGTACCGAGGACGGTTGGGTCCAGCCACTTTGGCACAAAACTATCCGGTCGACCACGAAAGAAAGGTTTGGAAATGTACGAAAGATTCACAGATCGTGCTCGCAAAGTTATGCAATTGGCTAACCAAGAGGCACAGCGATTTAATCACGAATACATCGGGACTGAGCACATCCTCCTGGGCTTAGTCAAGGAAGGGAGCGGTGTCGCTGCCAATGTTCTCAAGAATCTCGACGTCGATTTGAGAAAAATCCGCCTCGAAGTTGAGAAGCT
>CAMBSL010000093.1 GCA_945870455.1 Pirellula staleyi DSM 6068
GGTTGGTCCTCGGGCGAGCAAGGCTGGACATCGAAAATCAGCGAGAGGTTGGCTCTCGAGAGCACTATTCGACCTTACGGAAGACCAAAAAACGGTTCCTGACACCTTTTTGCTCTGCCACCTTTTTATTACTGCTCCATCTCAGTGATCAAACCTCCTCATCCCCCGACCCCTTCTCCTCCTGATTACAGGAGGAGAAGGGGGGGAAAGACAATGTGCGTGGTTCTAACTCCCGGCTTTCCTGTCACACCCAAGTGAATTCGGGCACCATTCATTCTAGTTCTCCTTCTCCTCGGTACTCCGAGGAGAAACCGCCCCACACACTTCTAACTCCCCTTCTCCTCGGTACCCCGAGGAGAAGGGGCCGGGGGATGAGGAGGTGAGTTCTGGAATAGTAACTGTTTCAATGCCTTGTCGATATCTTGGAGCACCCGTTGAGTATCGTTCTCGATTTCGTGGCTGGTGAATCGAAGGACTTCGATCCCTTGAGCATTGAGCCACTCGGTCCTAACGCGATCTTTCTCGATCCCCTCAGGTGTGAAATGAGGGAGACCATCGCATTCGACGCATAAATTGGCTTCGGGGCAGAAAAAATCGAGAGTGTAGATTCCTTTCACGTATTGGCGACGGAACTTGGAATGGCATCGTTGACGATGGCGAAGGCGTTGCCAAAGCAGGTACTCGGCGGGCGTCATTGCCTTGCGAAGGTGTTTTGAAAAATCTTGCGGTTCAAGCCATTCCATCGCAGTGATCAAACCTCCTCATCCCCAAACCCCTTCTCCTCCTGATTACAGGAGGAGAAGGGGGGAAAGACAATGCGCGTGGTTCTAACTTCCGGTTTTCTGGAGATGTCGTCGTAGAGTAACTGGAACTACTTTTTACGAGAAAGTTCACCGCAATCAAGGGTTCGCCATTGGAAGCTCAGGACACGCCCTCCTGTGCGGAATCGATCCAAAACGAGCCAATATTTCTTGGCAACCACTTGAATGGCTACTTCAAAATCTTCGCGGCTTGACTACGCACTTTCGCGTCCTTGCCACTTTTGGCGAGCTCTTCCACTCGAGACAATTGTTGCTGCTTGACTTCCGGAAAGGATTCCAGGAATCGAAGTCCTTCCAATTGAAGCCTCACATCCTCGGAATGCAGACCCCTCAATGCGCGGTCGCGCATTTCCGGGGACACATTCTCGGCTGCTCGAGTCTGCATTGGCGGCGTTTCTTGTTCTCTGGTCGTACATCCCAACATACTGCTCGCAAGCGACCAGCCGACTATCGCCATTAAAATTAGCCTCATTTTTCGTAGACCGTTCCCTTGCCGGAAAACCACTTGTCAGTCTCCACTAGGTCCGTGCCAATATACTCACCAATGTCGCCCAACTGCGATTTTTCACGTTCCTTCTCAATCGCTGCACTCGTCCAAGGGCCCATCGGATTCCGCTGCATCGAGATCCCTGCTACGTGTCCATCTAAAAAGACGGCGTTGGCAATCATGCCTTGATGCCGAAAATGGACCGATGGAAATCGCCCCGATGGCGCTTCGAGGTAAAACGTCTCGGTGACTTTTCCTACTGCAGCACCAAAATCATAAATCGCGGCGGCATCACCAAAAGCGACCGTGTTGGTCGTGCTCGGGAAGTCTCGCAGTTTGTAGGTGATCGGTGTCAACAGATCGAGTGGATTTGAACCAGCCCAATTGGGATTAACCCCGGGCCCGCAATACTTGTAGTTGTAGCCATAGCCGGAGGTCGCCCCGGCATACTTGGGGACAAATTGGGTGAAGTCCGGGCAGCTCATCACGGCCGTGTTTCGTTCCATATACGGCATCAGAAACCCATTGGAGGCTACGACCTGCGATTCGCCAGCGGCCAGTGTCGCCGGGTTCTTCAATTCACCGAACCAATAACGCTGCGGATACCCGCCAATCATCCAGTTGTACGTGCTAACCGGCATCAAAGCCCTTTGAGCGTCATGATACGACTGCAACGCTAAACCCAGTTGCTTCAAATTGTTCGCGCACTGAATGCGCCTCGCAGCGCCACGAGCCGCTTGAACGGCTGGCAACAACAAACCCACCAAGATCCCGATAATGGCAACCACGACTAGCAACTCGACCAGCGTAAAGCCAGCGCGACTAGAAAACTTCTTCATACAGCATCTCCCGCCGAATTGCTCATGCCGCACTCTCGAGAGTGCAGCGATTGCGCTCGGCCTAAAGTCATGACGTAGCATCAGCACAAGCCACGAAAAATCTGGGTAGACGTCAAATCTAGGTAGAAGTTCGGGCAGCACTCAACGATCACCCCAAACCCGGGAGGCACAAAATCGTCTCATTCGAAGTAGGTCTTCTGACTTACTGCCGATCCAAACCCCGTTGCCTTCTCGCTTGCTTCCAAGCAATGGCACTTCAACAGAAGGAGATTTAAATTTTTACTCTCGCGAGTAATTGGCAGATTACAGCGGCCGGACCGTCCCGGATTCACACCGGAGTTCCCTGTTCACGGGGCGATTTGTCTCGCCCTCGTCACTTTGAACACCCGAATTGTAAACCAGCAAAACCGGCCCCGCAAGCCCCTTGCTTTACTTTCCCATGCGCATCAAGCAAACGGCAATGCATCGGATGGCTGCGGAGTGTGTTCGGTTGCCAGTTGAGAAATGAGCTTGCAATAGTGCTGCAACCAACGTGCGGCAGGGGCGCCGTCGACCACGCGATGATCGAACGTCAGACTGAGGGTGAGGGTGTGTCCGATCTCCAGGCGGCCCGCTCGCACGACAGGTGCTTCGACAATCCGACCGATGCCGAGAATCCCCGCTTGAGGCATGTTGAGGATCGGCGTGAACGCGTCGATGCCGAACATTCCCAAGTTAGAAACCGTGAAAGTACCACCTTCGAGATGCGATTGATTCAACCGACCCGCCCGAGCTTGCTCAATCATTTGACGGGTCCGTTCCGCGATTTGAACGATGCTTAACCTATCGGCATGACGAATGACCGGGGCTAACAAACCCAGTGGGGTGTCGACCGCCGTTGCCACGTGAATGGCATCGTAGGCGTAGATACCGCCCTGATACCAACAGGTGTTGAGTTCCGGTACGTCTCGTAGCGTGCGTGCGGCCAGCCCGATCAGAATGTCGTTGAAACTGGGCACCACACCTTCCGGGTTGAGGCTCTTGTGTCGAGCTCGATAGGCCATGAGTGGGGCGGCATCGACGGTGGTGGTCAAGGTGACGGGCGCGGCTTGGGTCGCAACAGCTTGCATGCGTTGCGTCAGGACGTGGCGCAGCTTGGATGCGGGAGTGTAGGTTCCCGGGGTGATTGGCGCCGGGGTGATTGGCCACGGGGTGATTGGCGTCAGATCGGGCGAGTGGGCTGGGTTTCGCTCTATCGCCGTCGGTTTCGAAGTCACATCTCGTTCGCGGATACGTCCGTTGCGTCCGGTTCCCGGAATCTGCGTCCAGTCCACGCCGAGTTCTTTCGCTCGGCGGCGTGCACGAGGTGTTGCGATGGCAGGCGAACCCTCTTCTGGCTGGCGGAAAACTCGCTGGCTCTTTGCAGCTCGTTGAACGTCTTCGCCCAGAATGCGGCCTGTCGGGTCGGGAGAGTAGACCGAGTTGAGGTCAATCCCTAACTCGCGGGCAAGTCTCCGAGCGGCCGGACCAGCAACACGCGGTATCGTTGCGTCAGCGACGGGCATTGCACCAGTTATCGGGACCTTTGTTATCGGGACATTTGCTGATGTGGCCACATGAGGCGTGGGCGAAGCATTGGCCAGAGAAGTGGCTGGCGGTTTTCCCACGGATGTTGGCGGCACCTCGCCTTCGACCAGGAGAAAGCCGATCACTTGTCCAACTTTGACCGTCGTCCCGGGGCTCGGTGCGTCACTGGGTACACACAAGTAACCGGAATCGAAGGATTCGATCTCTTCGGCCGCTTTTTCTCCCTCGAGCTCAAAGACCATGTCGCCGGCGCGTACGAACTCTCCAGGTGCCTTCCGCCAGTCGACGAAGACACCCTCCTCCATGGACCAGCCAAGTCGGGGAATGGTGATTTCCTTTGGCATCTCTATTCCTCCATTAAGTCGCGGACGGCCTGGACGATCCGAGCGACGTTCGGAACGACCACTTCTTCGAGCGACGGAGCATAAGGCGTCGGGGCGAATCCCCCATGCAAGCGTTTAATGGGCGCGTCCAGATCATTGAAGCCGGCGTCGGCCACTTGTGCGGCGATCTCGGAAGTGAAGCCACAGGGGCCAAATGCTTGGTCGACGACCAGTAGCCGTCCGGTCTTGGCGACCGACCGCAGGATACTGTCCAAGTCCAGCGGCGAAACGGTGCGAGGATCGACGATCTCCACCGAGATGCCCTCCGTCGCCAGTTGTTCGGCGGCGGCGATGGCGTATGTGACCATCAAGGACAGAGCGACAATCGTGGCATCGCTACCGCTACGGGCGACGCGGGCTTGGCCGAATGGAATCTCATAGTAGTCTTCCGGGACAGGGCCTTTACTCTGCATCAGTTCGCGATGTTCGAGAAACAAGACCGGATCGTCGCTGCGCAGAGCGTGGGCCATCAAACCTTTGGCGTCATACGGGTTCGACGGAACAACGACTCGCAATCCTGGAATATGCGAATAGATCGAATGATACATGCCCGAATGATGGGTAGCCGCCGAGTGCCCTACGCCTCCGCAGCCGCGCAGTAGGACCGGCATCTTTAGCCGTCCGCTGCTCATATACTGCATCTTGGCAATCTGGTTGACAAGTTCGCCGAACGCATCATTGATGAAATCGATGAACATGAAGTCGATGACGGGCCGCGTCCCGGACATGGCTGCTCCACAGGCGAGACCGACGAACCCGCGTTCGCAGATGGGAACATCGCACACCCGCTCACCTCCATACTTGGCATGAAGACCGAGCGTGGTGGTGAAATTGCCTCCGCGGCTGCCGATCCCTTGCCCCATGACGAAAATGGTCGGGTCGGCGGCCATTGCCTGGTCCAACGCTTCTAGCGTCGCCGCGACGAAGGAAATGGTGCGTGGAGACGGGAGTAAGCTATCGGCAGTAGGCAGTGGGGAACGGGACTCTTCTAATGACCGTTTTTCTGGCCGTTCTGCTGGCCGTTCTGCCGGCCGTTCTGCTGGCCGTTTTTCTGCATAGACATGTTCCGTTGCTGAAGTGGCGGATGGCGACGGGCTGCGTTCTGCAAATTCGCGAGCTTCGCGGACGATTTCCGAAACTTTTTTGTCGATCTCATCGAAGCGCGCAATCTGTTGCTCGTCCCCCGACTGCCGACTGCCTATTGCCCACTGCCTCAGCCGCATGATGGGACATTTCTCTTTCCAGGCGGCGACCTCTTCGCGGGTGCGATAGGTGAAATCGCCCATTCCCTCGGCATGAGCGCGGGTGCGATAGGTCTTGCATTCGATCAGGGTCGGCCCGCCGCCCTGGCGAGCACGTTCGATCGCTTCTCCGGCCACCCGATGCACTTCGACGACATCGTTGCCGTCCACCTCGAAGCCGGGAATTCCATAGTTCGCGGCCCGCCGTCCGACGTCGGGAATCCCACTGGAATAGGTGAACGGAACTTCCGTCGCATATTGATTGTTTTCGCAGATGAATATGGCCGGGAGTTTCCAGATGCTGGCCATGTTGAGCCCCTCATGAAAGGCACCGTTATTGACGGCTCCGTCGCCAAAAAAGGCCACGCCAACCGTCCCATTCTGGAGGATCTTTGAGCTGTATCCGCCGCCGCAGGCTTGCAGGATACAGGGGCCCACGATGCCGCTTGTCCCCATCATGCCGATTTCTGGAGAGAAGAGATGCATGCTTCCGCCGCGACCGCGCGAACAACCGGTCGAGCGACCGAACAACTCCGCAATGAGTTCGCGAGGCGGCATCCCTTTCGCCAAAGCATGGCCATGCCCGCGATGCGTACTGAAGACGCAATCGCTGTGGGTAAGATGGGCACAGACGCCAGTGGCAATCGCTTCCTGGCCGACATAAGTATGACAGGCACCGTGAATCAGTCCACGCTGATGGCAGCGGGCCAACTCTTCTTCCGTCTGGCGGATGATCTGCATAGTCCGATAGAGATGTTGCAGTAGTCCTTGGTCATCTGTCATTTGTCGTTTATCCCTTATCCCTTATCCGTTATCCCTTATCTCTCATCTATTCGTGTTCCGCGATGACGGGATTGGTGAGGGCGCCGATGCTGTCGATCTCGATCGTCACCGTGTCGCCGGGTTGCAGGAACACGGGGGGCTTGCGGGCACCGCCCACGCCGTGCGGTGTGCCGGTCAAAATCACTGTGCCGGCCGCGAGCCGCGTACTGCCGCTGAGGAATTCGATCAGCGTCGGCACGTCGAAGATCATGTCGTTCGTATTCCAGTCCTGCATGGTTTGGCCATTGAGGACGGTACGGATGCCGAGGTTATTGGGGTTGGGAATCTCGTCCGGCGTGGTCAGGCAAGGCCCCAGTGGGCAGAAGGTCGCAAAGGTCTTGCCTCGGCACCACTGGCTGCCGCCGAATTTCATCTGCCAGTCGCGGGCGCTCACATCGTTAGCGCAAGTGTATCCCAATACATAGTCGAGAGCGTTCGCCTTCGAGACGTTGTGACACTCCTTCTTTAAGACGACCGCCAACTCGCATTCGTAATCGACCGCGTCACTTTTGAGACGTCGAGGCAGGACGATCGGGTCGCCTGGATTCTGGAGTGTCCCGCTATTCTTCATGAACACGACGGGGAATTCGGGAATCGGCTGCCCCCCCTCGGCCGCATGCTTTCGGTAGTTCAGCCCGATGCAGATAATGTCGCGTGGCACGAGCGGTGCCAGAAGCTTGGCGACTTGCACCGGCTGCTGGGTATCGGTCAAGGACCCGAACAGATCGCCGGATAGGCGGGTGACCGCGCCAGCGGCGTGTTGCTGTCCGTAGCCCTGATCGCCAGCGGCGGTTTCGTAGCGAATGATCTTCATGTTTGATATCTCTGGTGGGGTTTTTTATCAGGGAAAGGTGACTCGGGTTCGCTTACCCGCCATGTGCAGGTTCTCGCCCCAGCTTCTCGGCAACGTCGGGCGACCTCCAGGATGTGCTATGTTCGATCTCAAGTGAAGGGATGCTCTGGTCGATCTCAAGCGAAGGAAAAGTGGTACCGGTGATGGCGACCAGTGACAAGAGAGGGGTTCCGGTTCCAAGGCCATGGCGAATGTTGACGCCAGACTGATTGTCAGATAATCTAATATCGCTGCGATTCAACGTCAATCCTCACCCCAGAGAAAGCGACATTTGCCCTGCAAACGCTGCGTCGCCCCGAAGTTCGCGATCAGGCTGCCGAGCCTATGTAAGTAGCACAGGCTGCCAGCCTGTGCTACGGGACTATACAGGACTATCTCGTGCTGCCGCTCGCCCAAGCACCAAATCATCTAAAGATTTGGATGGATCTCGAGTTTCAATTTCATCACGCACATTGAAAGTCCCGAGGAGCGAATTGGATGGCTCGCAAGAACTGTTGTTTTGGTTCTGCCCAGAACGCCTCGGTTCAGCCGAACTGCGCAGTGAACTTGTGACATTGGCGAAGAAAGCAGAATAAGGCTATGATACGCATCGCGACGTCAGGAGATCACATCATTCAATCGTGCGTCTAGCCTCAGAGGATCAGGAAAAGTCTACATTGAAACCAATGAGTGACACCGCGTATTTACCATTCTTTCAAGGGCAGCCTGCGTTCCTGGCGAGTCGTTCCCGACGGCAATGTTCGCGTATCGGCATGGTTTGTTTCGTTCTCTTCTCGGTTTTAGTTGGAGCGATGGCTTCGACTACCTATGGACAGAGCGAACCCAATGCCCCGAGAAACCTGTCGAGTCAAGGACTTCGGCTTAAAGGGATTCGGGTCGTTCCCTATAGTCGCCCACGACCTGGTCGATACTTCACTTTTGGCGTTAACGTCGAAAACATTGCAAACGAAGAGCAAACTGGCCTGGTTGTGGCCCGGATTGACGGTGCCCTCGGCTATGAGGCAGCGACGGAAGTGCATGTTCAGGCCGGCAGATCCTATGGTGTCGATTTGCAAATGCGAATTCCGGAGGACTTTGCATTAGGGAGCAATTTTGAAATCAATGTCTCGCTTAATGCGCTCGGCGCGAATCAACCTGTGTTATTGAACCCCGCTGGGCAACCCATGATCGATTCGTTGCGCCTGAGTGTCCCAAATAAAACAATGGTTACGGCGATGTTGCTGGAAGATGACCCTCCGGTCTCGCCAGAATGGTACTGGCCCCAAAACGAATCTCTCATGAGCTACGAGCTGATTTCAGCCACCAACGCAGACTCCTATGAGCCAAGTCAACTGCTGACAATCTATGACGAAAAACTACCCAGTCAAATGGTCGAGTGGGATTCGGTCGATGCTGTGGTGATTGCACGCGAAGGGCCGATGCGAGATGAGGCAGCAATGGCATCGATGGCTCAATGGTTAGCTGCCGGTGGTCGTGCCTGGATTATGTTCGACACAACGAAGGAAGCAAATCTCGACGCCCTATTGCCGGACGGAATGACTTGCCAGTATATCGACAACGTTGATCTAACCGAATTTATAGTGGATATTGAAAGTCCTTTTTCCACATCGGAATCGGAACGGACGATTCGTGTTGACGAGCCGGTGAGCATGCGTCGTATCATTCAAACTGGCGGGACGGTAGCCGTCTCGATCAACGATTTCCCGGCTGCCATCTGGTACAAGGTCGGTAAGGGACGTTTATTAGTAACGACGCTTGATGCTCGTGGTTGGATGACTCCCCGAAAAACCGCAGTCGCTAATCTGGAAGACAACACTTTGTTCCAACCCCATTCGTGGACCAAGATGCTCTACGATCAGTTGTATGATATCCGGAAACTGAGTTCGCCCATGGAGAAGGCCGAGGTCTTGTATCCGCTCAAGCATATTGGAAACCCGATTCTAAATCGCAGTTTTGTGCTTACGCTTGTCTTTGGTTTTTGCGCTGCACTAGGGATTGCAGGTGGAATTTGTTGGTATCGCGAAAAATGGAGTCGTTTGGGTTGGTTGGTTCCGCTCTTGTCTTTGGCAGCTTCAGCGCCACTTTTGATTGCGTCCTACCAGTTGCAACGCGAGGTGCCGGACACGTCGGCCCATCTTCAAATCATCGAAGCGTTACCTGGCTCTCGATGTATTCAAGGCATTGAATGGACCACGACCTTTAAGGCTGGTGCGGACTTGGCTAAGCTTTCCGCTAGCGGAGATGCAATCACCACGTGGCCTCAATCGAGTCAGCAAAGCGATCTTCGCCGTCTCACGTGGAATGATCGAAATCGCTGGTTGCTTTCTAGTTCGGCTTGGCCAGGAGGGCTGTGGCAATTGCAAACTCGCTTTAACGTCCCTCCGCAGCGGCTGGACGTGAATGCAACACTGGATCGTCAAGGCCTATCGATCCAAATGCCGAGCGAGTGGACGCAATCGCTCGAAGATTCCGTTCTCATGTACAACCCCGGTGATCCTGCGATTTGCAGCCGAATCCAAGCCGGAACGACGTTTCGCGTTCCGAACGGAAACGCAACTATGGACGAATCGTGGCTTGGAGATGCGATTGTCAATGACGAGCAGGCAAGGCGAGATGAAGTCTATCGCCAACTTCCTGCTCAAGGTTCCGATTTCGCCTATCCAAGTTACCCAGCCTTGATGGGATGGACTCCTCTTTGGCCAAGTCCCGTTTCATGGAGCGATGGCCGAGACGAACGCGGAGCGACGCTCGTCATACTACCTGTGAATTTGAGGCCCGTTGCAACCGGTGAAGAGGTCATGGTACCCCACACAGTGATCAAACTCGAAACTCCCAATCAAACTTCAACCTCCTTTTCCAATTTGAGCGGACTCTGGCAAAATGAAACAACTCTCCAGATAGCGATACCCATTCGTTTTATTTTGCCTAAACAAGTTTGCCCGATCAAGGCAACCGAGTTGACGTTTGATTTGCAGCTTAGGGCGCCGCAACGCGACGTGCGAATCGTTAGTCAAGCGCCCAATGCCGCAAAGCCAATAGCTGACTTGCATAGCCCTTTGGGCGCGATGCGCATTCGCACGTCGGACCCTGCAGTGCTGTTGGATGCCGAAGACGGAAGCCTCGATTTCACCCTTGATATCGGAGGCGCCATCAATGAAGTTACTGGGGCTGTAGGTATCTGGCAAATTGACTATGTACGATTGTCCGTTACGGGAATCGTGCTCGATCGTTAAGCGGATTCAATCTGGTTTATTCGAAAGTACTTTGGCAATGATTTCCACTCAACCTGTCGTCGAAACCCACCAATTAACCAAACGCTATGGCGATTTCGTAGCATTGGATGATTTGACGATTCACGTTAACCGTGGAGAAATCCTTGGATTCATCGGGCCTAACGGTGCGGGTAAAACGACGACTATTAAAGTGCTCGTCGGCCTGTCTCGACCGACATCGGGCAAAGCCAGTATTGCCGGCGTCGATTGCGCTCAAAGTTCGCGGAAAATCAAGCGACTTGTTGGCTACATGCCCGATCGATTTGGATCGTATGACAATATGCGTGTTCGCGAGTACTTGGACTTTTTTGGTGCCGCCTATGGAATGGCTGGTCGTCAACGCCAGAAACGCATCGACGAAGTGTTTGAAATTACCAGTAGTGGCTACATGCAAGACAGGTTCGTTGAAAGCCTTAGCCACGGAATGCAACAACGCTTGGGTATCGCCCGGACTTTATTGCATGATCCCGAGGTTCTC
The DNA here is from genome assembly GCA_945870455.1 of Pirellula staleyi DSM 6068. Classification (GTDB taxonomy): domain Bacteria; phylum Planctomycetota; class Planctomycetia; order Pirellulales; family Pirellulaceae; genus JBKCUI01. The sequence goes on from CAMBSL010000093.1 coordinate 10,763, forward strand.
ATTTTGGATGAGCCAGCCAACGGTCTTGATCCGAAAGCAAGGATCGAAATGCGAGAGTTATTGTTGCAATTAGCCGCACGCGGCAAGACACTTATCGTGACAAGTCACATATTGCCTGAGCTTGCACGTATTTGTAGCGCGGTTGCGATTGTGACTGGCGGGCGTCTAAGAGCCTTTGGCCCATTGGATGAAGTGATGCGAAAACTTTGCCCTCGACGTAGTTACGAGGTGCAATTGCTTAAGCCGGAACAAATACCTCATGCCCACTCGGTTTTATCAGCCCGACTTAAGGAAGACGAACCGCTGAGTGTTAGCCAGACCGAGCGCACATTGCGTTTTCCAACGGCACGCTCGGAAGATGAACTGGCGGGCGTGCTCAAAGTTCTTGTGAGCGAAAACATCGAAGTCGCGCAATTCCGAGAAGTTGCAAGCGACCTTGAGGATGCATTCTTGACTGTTGCGGGGCCGACACATGCTGTTTAACGCTTGCGTATTGCGACGTGAATTGCTCGATCGTTTGCGAGCCACACAAACCTTTGCCTCCATATTCGTATGCGCAGTTGTTTCCAGCGTACTGGTTTGGTTGCGTTGGCCCACGGATTCGCGACTGGACGTTGTCAGTCAAGGTGCCATGCAGGTATTTCGACCTCTCGCATACACTTTAGCGGCGGCTGTGATCATGCTGGTCCCTGCGTTTCCCGCAACAGCATTGGTTAGCGAAAGGCGCAGCGGCACACTCTCCCTGATGCTTAATTCGCCTCTTTCGCGAAGTGAGATTTACTTCGGAAAATTGATTAGCAATTTCCTGCTCGCAACGATCATTGTGTCGGTCAGTTTGCCCGCTCTCACCGCATGCTATGCTATGGGGGGATTGTCCATAAGCCAACGGATTGTGCCACTGATTGCCATTCTGCTTGCGATGTCAATTCAGTTTTCAGCCTTAGGTCTATGGATTAGTTCGAGAGCATCCTCAAGCGATGCCAGTCTTCGTTGGACTTATGCCGCAGTCTTGGCGGTTGTCGTGCTGACGTTAGCTCCATCCGCGATGATTGGGCGAGTCGAAGGTTGGCAGGGAAACATGGCTCGATGGATGACAACTCTTTCGCCGGCGGGTGCTCTGCGGGGGATAACGAGTTCGCAATCTGCAAGCGTTGAACTCGATCTGGCGGATGGTTGGGTAAGCTATGTGATTGCAGCGGTCGTATCAAGCGCGATCGCGGCGTTGGCCACGCTTTGGAATCTAAGCCCGTATCGATCGGACCGCCCCAAACCGACAGGTACCATGTCACAAGACAGAAAAACGGCCGCGCGATGGTTTCGGCGACTTAACTTCTTGATCGATCCACAATCGCGAAAAGCCGGCATTCCGCGCTGGCTCAATCCAGTTATGGTCAAGGAGTTCCGTACCCGCAAATTTGGCAGACTGCATTGGTTGATTCGGCTTGTTGCATTCTGCGGCATATTTTCGTTGCTGTTGACTGTCGTAGCTGCGACGGGGACGGTTAGTTGGGGTGTCGCTCGCATTGCTGGCACGCTCGCGCTTTTACAAATATCTCTGCTGGTCGTCCTGGGGCCAAGTCTTGCGTCTGGACTTATTGCAGCCGAACGCGAGACGGGCGGTTGGCAGTTATTGCGAATGACACCGTTATCCGCTGTGCGCATCGTGTTTGGAAAAATGATGAGCGTAGTATGGACGATGGCGATTATTCTGCTTGCCACACTCCCTGGCTATTTGGTGATGATGTGGATTCAGCCGTCAATAGCTCCTCAAGTGCAACGCGTTGTTATTTCGCTGGTGATAGCTACGTTGCTCGTCGTTTCAATCAGCTCCATGATCAGTGCGTTTTGGTCGAACGCGGCGGCGGCAACGGCAACAAGTTACAGTGTGCTTCTGATGCTTTTTGTTGGAACGCTTTTGGTTTGGTTGGCCAGAGGAAAACCATTCGGGCATAGCGTGGTGGAACGCGTACTGATGATCAATCCCGCCGCAGCAGCCTTGGCGGAAATTCGTACGCCTGGTTTTGAAGAATACAATTTGACGCCCATGTGCTGGTGGATAGGCGGAGTGATATCGAGCATTTGCGTACTTGTCCTGGCGGTTCGTACCTGGCAGTTAACCAAACCGGATTGATGTCTGCAACCATGAAGCGATTTTATCTGAACTTATTGTCAACCATGCGATCTAAGAGTGCCGTTGCGTTTCGCTGCATGGCTATGTCGGCTCTGACTAGTCTCGCATTCGGGTTCGTGATTTCGTACACCGACCCGCAATTGCATGCTGACGAGCCGATGAAGATCGAGCCGATGAAGATACAGTACATGTGGGAAGTCGATCCGAATTTAGATATCAACTGGTGGCCTGAGCGACGTGCCGTACTGCCCGAATCGTTAGATAGTCGATTGGAGTCGCCGCGGGTTGAAGTTCGGTTCGCTGCGGCACAAAGCCTTTTGCGTTTTAGCGAGCATCCGTCGCTAGACAAATTGAAATCGTCCCGCGCCCTGCTTGCACGCTTGGAGCACGGGGAGCCAGAATCATCCGTTCGTATGAGACTGGTGTCGGCCCTTTGTCAGCTTGGTAGTGCCGAGGACGCAAATCGATTGTGGAATATTGGAAATCAAGATGGTTTGCTGCTCCCGACCATCGAAAAAGCACTTACTCATTGGAAGCAACCTTACGCTTTGCAACTTTGGCGAAACCGATTGCTCGAACGAAAGTGCACGGAGCAAGAGCTCACGCGGGCGTGCGCGGGCTTAGGTGCGGTTGGAACACAAGACGATTTGGCGAATTTGTCCTCTCTCGTTAGTGACGGCACGCAGTCAGCAACGGTGCGACTCATCGCAGCCCAGGCAATGGGCGAGTTGAGCCATTCCAGCCAACTTCCATTAGCCCAATCTCTCAGAGCTTCGCTGGCATTGCATACAGATCTTTTTGCGATATCCGTTCTAGGAAGACAATCGGATAGGACGGACGGCAAAGCGACTCAGCAGTTTGTATTCGATGTCGCAGAGCATGGTAGTTTGTTAGCGCAACGAGCGGCCTATCGATGGATATGCGACATGATTCCCGAAGAGGCTCAAGCGAGAGCTCGTGATTTCTTTAAACGTGATGACTCGGAAATTCGTCGCCTAAGTCTTCTGCAAGTCAATCGAACGGACCATGAAGATGCGATACCCCTGCTCGTGGCTGCACTTAGCGATTCGAATTTAAATCTTCGCCACATAGCGAGGGAGCAATTGCTCGTTTTTGCTAACAGATCGGAAGATCACGAGCAAAAAGTCAAGGACGTACTTGGGCCAGAGATGGCCAAAGACGATTGGCGATCCCTTGCGGAATGCATTCGGCTTACCGTTGAGTTGGGTCAGCCTCAACACGCAGTTCGGATTTTGGAATTGCTCGATCATCCACGAGTTGAAGTTTCCGTGACGGCGGCTTGGGCATTGAGTCATCTTGGGACCGAAGAGCCTGTTCTGGCAAAAATGCTTGAGCATGCCAGTTACTGGACAAAACGGATGCAAAGCAAGGTCGAGTTGACTCCACCGATCAACGAATACGATTATAGGCGTATTGGCCACCTTCTTGAGGGGTTTGGAGTCCGTCGCTACACACCAGCTCAATCCACGTTGATTCTGTATGTTCCGAGGAAAGAGCCATTTGGATTGATTTCGCGAATCACAGGTACTTGGGCGGCGGGGAAAATGTGGGAAGGCGAAAAAAATGAAGCCTTGGCCAAGGAGTTATGCGCTCGAATCGCGGATAAGAACAACCTTTTCCCTGAATCGATGAGCGTTCGTTTCGCAGCCACGATTGCCCTGGGATTCCTTTCTGACCGAACGACGCGGGAAGCTTTAGTGGTCAACGACGAGCCGGGAAATCCGATCGGTTACGCCACGACATGGGCCTTGGAACGGTTAGACTCCCGATAAATTTTTTGTTCAACGCGTCCAACGCAACATGCTGCGGTATCGCATTCTCTTCAGCGCATTCGGTTTAACGCCAGAGCAAAAATTGCTTGAAAAGCTACCTAGACACAGCCGACAAAAGTCAAAGCATAGTAGGCACTTTCCATGTTCCGTCCAACTGGAATCCTGGCAAAATCTCGACTGCGAACGGCACGGCGGAGCGAGCCTGCACCTTTTGTTGGCGATGTCTACCTCGGCAGAACATCGTTTGTATTGGATCCGCTTTGGAATCCTGATGGCCAGGCGCTCCCAGGCTGAGGTTGCACGGGCGGAGCAGGCCAACTTGGTTGAGCGTTGGTAGGGGCTCCCCAGATTGGATTGGTTGGTGCACCTTGTGAGTTTCCTTGCCCTGTTCCGAAGAATCCACCGCCTTGATTTTGAGGCGCGTTAGCTTGTCCGGTTAGGAACCCGCCTGGCTGTTGTTGCTGACCATTGAGTGCATCATTTCCAAATTGCGACACTCGTTGTTGTATCATTCGCCCCAACCCGTCCAGAGGCCCATCGCCAGCAGGTAAAACCAGGCCGCTTTGGCTCTGCTGCAAACGTTGTCCAACATCGTTGATATAGGGTCCTACGATCTGTTTGATTTCAACCGGCAAAATCCCATCCGCGTTAGCCAAGATCCGGCTAATGTATAGTCCGCTCTTGGAATTGGCGATTCGCTGTTGCTGAGAAGCACCCAAAAGCGTCATCGCAAACATGGTGATGATCAGACATAGCACCATCCCCTTGAGCAGTCCAAAACCTGCACCAAGATGCCGATCAAACTCTTTGAGTCGGATCTTGTCGATCGATGTGCTTACCAATCGGAAGAGCATCCAAATGACGAGGCTTGAGCCGAAGTAGAGCAGCAACATGGCCAAGAACAAATTCCATGGCGGTTGAGCGTTGATCATTTTGGCAACATCACTGCGAAAGGAATAGGCTATAAAGTAGCTGACCACGATCGAAGCGAGGGACGCCAGTTGCCATGCAAATCCCTTGATCGCACCAAAGATGGTGGTCGTCGCCAACACGATCAACATGATCAAATCGTAAGCCTGCATCGCTAGCATCTCCTGTTCAAAAAATTACGGCCGAAGTTATGGAATCCGAGTTGACTATAGCGGCAAGGGCCATTTGGGGCGAATGGCAATTTTCGAAGAGTTTTCTTGCTGGAGTAAATAATCCTCGTCCGTATCGCCGACACAGCCGACCCAAGGCGCACTGCTAGGCACATTCCATGTGCCGTCCACCTGGAATCCTGGCAAAAGCTCGACTGCGAACGGCACGGGCGGAGTGTACATAGACCTTTGGTCGGCTGTGTCAACGCCGCCTATAGCCTTGGCCGGATGCCAGGCTCCACCGGTTCAGGCTGGACGTGACCGCTCCGGAATTGCTAGAAAGGTCATGGCAACTCCTTTCGATTCGCGGTCCTTGCACAACGGTTTTTGTCTAGACATCCAACCATGGCAGACTTTCATACCCACATTTCGGTGAGCACAGCTGCTGGCGTACTGTACGGTATCGGTGGCTTTCAAGCTGGACTTTCCTGGGAAAGTTCTGCCATCGGAGGAGCGTTTTGCAGCGTAAGCGGAATGCTACCCGACCTCGACAGCAATTCAGGCATACCGCTCCGAGAAGCCGTTGCTTTTTCGTCTGCGTTTGTGCCAATGTTGATGGTCGATCGACTTCAGCACATGGGATGCAGTCATGAAATGATGCTAATCGTCACGATCGGAGTCTATTTCTTTCTGCGGTTTGGTATTGCGGAGGTCTTCCGTCGTTATTCGGTGCATCGCGGAATGTGGCATAGCATTCCTGCAGGAATAACTGCATGCTTGTTTGCGTTTTTGGCATGTTCCTGCGAGGACATGAATCTGCGACTATTTAAGACGATCGCCATCTTCATTGGGTTTATGTCGCATATTTTGCTCGATGAAATTTGGTCAGTCGAATTTCGGCGTGGGCGATACATCTTCAAAAGTAGCTTTGGAACGGCGTTGAAATTTTGGAGCCAAAATCGAACAGCAAACATCTTTAGCTACAGTTTGTTGGCTTTGCTTTGTTTCCTTGCCTATCAGGACGAAGGGCTTATGAAACGCTTCGGATATCGAGCAGAAGACGTTCCACACACGGCCGTAGAGTGGGTTGAGATGCTCCGAAGTCGCTGGTGACGCGTCTTTTTTCGAACCATCACGCTTATCGCCAACAGAGAACACTTGGGCGGTAATTGTCTGCCAGAGAGCAAATTCGGTCCTCCAATACCGATTACCCTCCTCCATTTTGGAAACAAAATCAACAAACTGGGTTAATGCTGCGCAGTTTTCCAGAAATGGTATGTTGCGGAGCTTGAGAATTCGCTACAGTTATGGGACGGTGAAGTTGTAGATCGAGCTGCGTTAGATTCCGTTGGAATCGGTTTGTTCTTCTGACTCAATCGCCAGGGTTGCGCAAAAGACCCGTCTTTTTCGGCGAGCCAAGCAGCAACGTTAGTATCAGTTTTTTTGGGAGTTTTGGATTTTGGGTAAGAAACTTTACGTCGGTAACCTCTCCTATGGAGTTACCAACCAAAGCTTGGAAGAGATGTTTGCAGAGTTCGGTGCAGTACGCAGCGCTCAAGTCATCCAAGACCGTGACACCGGTCGAAGCAAGGGTTTTGGTTTCGTTGAAATGGCAGATGAGAACGGTGCTCGCGATGCGATCAACGGTCTACATGAAAAAGAGTTTGATGGTCGCAGATTGACCGTCAACGAAGCTCGTCCGCGTGAAGAAGGCGGCGGCGGCGGTGGTGGTGGCGGATATCGAGGTGGTGGCGGTGGTGGCGGCGGAGGTGGTGGCGGACGAGGTGGCGATCGCGGCGGAGACCGTGGTGGTTACAGCGGACGACGATAAGCCGTAACGCTTTACAACAAACAAATTCAAATGGCAAGTCACTTCGACTTGCCATTTTTTATGCGCTAGTCGTTGCTGAGGATCGCGACGGTAGATCGGGCATCCTTCGTTGTACGACGCTCCGCGTCGTATCTCATGAGGAAACGAGTAGTTGGCTCCGACCCCAGCCATTTCCCGCAGAGTAGCCAGGGCGAGGGCGCATGGATTTTCTTGGTTTTCCTCAGCCCCTAGAGCAACGAATGTCGCGCCAAAATTCTGGGCTAAACAGCAATTGGACAAAATGTTTACAATCGATTTGTAAAACCTGAGTTACTTATCAGCAATTCAACCATTCGCAGCCCCATGCCTCGAATCCCAAGCGTTAACTACCTGAATGCCATCCCCTTTTTTTAGTGTGCTTTTTCGATACGTACCAGCCATAGATTCGCTGCGTACCTATTCAGTCGGACTTTTCAAAAGGGATATGTTCGCGGGCTTGACCGTTGCCGCTGTCGCCGTACCGCAAGCCATGGCTTATGCAAGTATCTTTCATATGCCTGTTGAAATGGGACTCTACACGGCCATCATCATGACGGCTGTCGGAGCTTTGCTGGATTCGTCCAAGCAGCTCATCAACGGCCCAACAAACGCAATTTCGATCGCTATGCTGAGCGCCCTTGCCATCGTTCCGGAAGGACAGCGCGTTTCGGCAGCCATCATGATGGCGTTTCTCATAGGGCTCATTCAAACGGCGATCGCCCTGCTGCGATTCGGTGACCTATCTCGCTTCATATCGCACGCGGTCATCGTTGGTTTCACGCTCGGCGCCTCCGTGTTGTTATTGATGGATCAGCTTAAGAATTGTTTTGGTCTCAAAGCTCAAGGGTCGGAACATGATCATTTTCTTGTTCGGTTTTGGAGCACAATGACCGGGGGTGGCGTAATCCATTGGCCGACTGCGGGTATCGCTTTTCTCACGATCTCCGCTGCGATCTTGTTTCGATTCATTAACACTCGGTACAAAGCCGGCTTGCCTGAACTGTTGCTCGCAATCGCCCTATCGGCCACGGTATTAGCCTTAATCGACCCCGATAAAAATTCCGGAGTCAAGCTCCAACTTGCAGTACCTCGTCAATTGCCGTCGTTTCAATTGCCCGAAATCGATTGGGGCTTGGCACGCGACCTATCGAGCAGCGCAGCAGCGATTGCATTTTTAGGATTGCTCGAAGCGATGGCGATGTCAAAATCGATTGCGACAAAAACAGGCCAAAAGTTGGACATGCACCAGCAGTGCCTGAGCGAGGGGCTGGCCAACATTGCGGGCAGCTTCTTTCGCTGTTTTCCCGGCTCAGGATCGCTGACACGTTCCTACATCAATCACACTTCGGGGGCGGCCACCCAATGGTCCGGTGTCATCAGTGCGCTCGGAGTAGCTGCCACCATTTTGGTGTTCGCGCCGTTCGCCCAGTACATACCAAAAGCTGCGTTGGCTGCTGTGCTAATTCTAACCGCTTCTCGCATGAACGATTTCAAAACACTAAGGTATTACTTCAACGCGACAAAATTCGATCGCTGGATTATGATTGCGACTGCACTGTCGGCTATCTTGATTTCGATCGAATTTTGCATCTTGATAGGTGTCTTTCTGTCGTTCGCGTTCTATGTGCCCCGTGCCGCCAAGATCAAAATGAACGAACTAACCGTCACAAGAGATCGAGTCATCCGCGAGATCGTTTCGACCGATGTTCCTTGCTCATTTCTGCGAGTGCTCAACATCGAAGGTGAGATGTTCTTTGGCTGTGCACCAGAGCTTGAACGCCAATTGGACTCCATCGTCGAAGAGTCCCCGGATACTCTTAAGGTGGTCATCCTGCGTCTCAAACGAGCCAACAATCCAGATGCGGTTTGCATGGATGTTTTGGAACGATTCGTTTTGAAAATGCAGCAGAAAAAGATTGTCGTAATGCTGTCGGGAATACGCGCCGACATGGCGAAGACATTTGCGAATGTCGGCATCGATCGAATTGTCGGGCCTGAAAATATCTTCCTCGAGGAATCCGAGATATGGGCGAGCACGGTAACGTCCATGAAGAAAGCCTATGCTCTTCTGGGTAGAAACCGTTGCGAACACTGTCCAAATCAATCGATCGCAAAAGAAGAGCGTGGCGATTGGTCCTACATGATTTAAAGTTGGGTTTTGAAAGCCATGAACCGATCCAAAACAGGCGCCTCAACCAAGTCACTCACGTCATCCCGTCGCAAGTTTGCGGGCCGAATTACGGTCGGCGTTGCTCTGTTGTATGTAGGAGTTTTGGGCATCTTGATGTTCCTCGAACGGTATCTTGTATTTCCCGCACCGCCAGTGAGTTACGGCAACTGGAACTCAGCATCCTTTGGAGCCAAGGAGCATTTCATTGAGGGTCACGACAAAACGCGAATTCACGTTTGGGCATTTGATAATCCCGACGCGAAAACAACACTGATCTTTAGCCATGGAAACGGCGAATCGTTGGGCATGTTGGGTGATGAGCTTGTCGCGATTCGAGACCAATGGAATGTCAATGTCGTTGCATTCGACTATCGCGGTTATGGCAAGACTGGCGGCATTCCCAACGAACACGATATCCTTTCGGATGCGGTGTCCGTGGGGAAGTGGGTCCAGGATGGGAACGCATTTCAGGGTCAAAAAATCATCGCGATGGGGCGTTCACTCGGAGGGGCTCTTGCCGTCGAGATTGCAACCGAGTTTCACGCAGACGGGCTCATCCTAGATCGGACGTTTTCCTCGATCGTCGATGTAGCGGCCAGTCGCTACTTCTTTCTACCAGTCCGCTGGGTAATGCAGACTCAGTTCAGATCAATTGACAAAGTCCAATCGTACACCGGTGAACTCCTGCAGTTGCATGGGGATGTGGACGAAGTCGTTCCGTATCGTTTCGGCAAGAAGCTATTTGATGCTTGCCCGACTCAAAGCAAAAAATTGCTTACCGTCCAAAGTCTCTATCACAATAGCCCATGGCCACCTGAGTTTTGGAACGCTGGCAAAAAGTTCATTAAGGCGATTGAAGACAAATGAACCGATCGAGGTCAAATGCTTCGCCAAGACTGGAACCGATCGATTTCGAATGGGATGACGGGACCGAGATGACTGCTGAAACAGAGCGGATCTTACGCGATGCCGATTCGGTTCTACAAGCGTATTGGGATCAATGGAACCAACGCCCGATTGAACAGTACGTGGCATGCGATTTTCGCGACGTCTGGCGTGCGTTGTCGAAATTAACTTTGAGCCAAATGGCGATTGGCAATACTTTTTGTGAATGGGGCTGCGGATTTGGAATTGTCACGGGGTTAGCGTCGCAACTCGGCTGGGAAGCGGTAGGTATCGAAGCCGAGTCGTTTCTCGTAGATAGGGCCAAGCAATTTCTCACCAGAAACAATC
>CAMBSL010000094.1 GCA_945870455.1 Pirellula staleyi DSM 6068
ATGAAATGGCAAGTCAATGCGGCAACCTTGGATGAAGTTCCATTCGCCGAAAACTCAAACAACCAATCCATTTGGAAGCGGGATCGTAGCACTGTCAATACTAAGCTTGATGCAGATTGCATCCATTCTATTGTCATGCCGATACATAAACGCATCGCGGAGGAATCGGCCAATCAGAATCGGTTGCACGCTGACATTTCATCGCGGTTGACGACGATCCGAGAGCGACTTGATGAAACGGTGCCGAACGAGAGCACACTTAATACTCTTAGGCACAAGCCTGTCATTGACGACGTCAAGAAGGAACTTTTCGCCGTTCGTCAATCCATTGCGGAGAATCGAATCCGTCGAAAGGAATCGGACAAACAGATTACCTCAATCAAGCAATCTTTAACTCAGCGGCTTTCAGATAAAATCGATAGCATTTTACAGCCAAGCTCGATCGACGGCCGGCAAACGGCACTTCAAATTGCTGAATCGGTGGTTGCGACCGATTGGAACCGCAACCGCACGATCGTTCACACCTTATTGAATGCAATCAACGTACTTCAATCGAACGAGCGTGATGAACCAAGTTCGCAACCAGCGAGCACTCGGGATTCAGATTTCCATCCCCTCCGCAATGTTCCAATTCGTTTTACCCGTGTTATGTCGGCAAAGATTCGAGGCCAAGCACAATTCAGAATCGATGGAAGCGACGCTATGATGTCCATCAACGACGCAGATTCGCCTGCGAGCTTCGAGTTGCAACTTCGCAATTTGTCGAGCGAATCGACCATGCAAACCCCCAAACCGCACGTTAGTCTAACTTTAGAAGAATCTTCGACGAGTGGCAAATCTCTCAAAGTGGTTTGCGTTGCGGAAAGAATTGCGTTAGCTCAATCCGCTTCGAGCCAAGTTCAGATTTTACTTGAGCGGTCGATTGGGGATTCACCAACCAGCACAACCAAAATACAGCATGCAGAGTTGGGGTGGTCCGCCACCGTCACATTGCCTCTCATCGCTTGCCTGGATTCGAATAACCTGGATCCTGCCGAGTTGGCAAAGGCTCAGTTGAACTTGGGGGCCAATCAAGTCTTGAAGGCCAAGCTCATAGGAACAACAGCAACACCGAGGATGCAACGCCAAAATCTGTTGATCGAAATCGAACCCGAATGCCTTGCTCCACTTGAGTTAGTGCTAACTTCGTTTGTGCAGACGCAATCGACTAAGCTCCATTCGGAATTAAAAATCCTGGGCACGGAGCTAGTCAGCAATGAGTTGATTACGATCGGACAGCGATGGGACCAATTGGGAGACGAACATGCAAGAGCGCATACGGGTTGGGAAACGGACATGGCGGAGATGAACGACCGAGTTCAGCGGTTCGAGTTGTCGAATAGACGTATTGCCCGTGATTTTGTCCCACCGCCCGAAGGGTCGAGCGTTAGGGACGGAACGATGGCACGCTAGATTGCCGGATGCCAAAGCCTTCCGGATCAAGGTGGCAACGTCAACACCTAGCCTGAACGCATTGGGTCCACGCTACCTGAACGCATTGGGTCCACGCTACCTGAAAGTTTTTGGTACAAGCTAAAGGATCAGCAGCGAATCTAAGATTCCATCTAAGCAATACGGCTTGCCTATCAAAAAATCCGCTCCCGATTCGTACAGTCGTGCCCATGTTTGCCAGCGAGGAAATGGATCTACAACAACCCGGCAAGCGTTCGGGAATTGACGATTCAGTTGGTCGAGAGTGGACTCAAGCTCTGTGTCGAATTTGTCGCCTAAGCCGTTTCGAGCAGCCATCTTCATCGGCGGCTTATCAAGGTCGACGACGATGATATCAGGCTGCACCCAGATATCAAGGTGCGTTGGAACAGTGCAAACGCAGTGGATATTTCGTCGAGATAGTCCATCCATCCAAACCGCCCTGGTATCTGCATTCTCGGTCAAAATCAAAGCCAATTGGATCGATGGCGGTAGCGAATTTGATTCGCTATTGGAACGATCGGCAACCGTCCGGCGGTTCTTCAGCGCCAGTGCCGAATCGATCCAACGCTGTACGCGCGGACTGACTTTGCGATTGCCCGACAGAGGTGCTAAAGCGGGAGGCTTTGAGACGGGTTCTGAGTTGGCAATACCTGCTAACCATGGAAAGAGTCGATCGACCAGCTCATACCAATAAAACGTATGCCATGTTTCTGGTAACGGCTGAGTTCGTCGATGACCGGACCAATCCGTGCCAAGCAACAGGCACCACGGAACGAATCCTGTCGGGCTGGACTCTGGTGCACCAGGTTGTTCAATGCGTCGAACAAGCTCGACGATTGGATCCGTACGAAAGTCGCTTGCGAGCATGAGCGCACAACGTCGGTTCATTTCGCCGAGACTGTCGACTCGCCTTTGGGATAGCCAGGACTCAATATCTTGCTCTCGAAGGATCGTCAGGTCTTCGAAATGTTTCAGAATCCATTCCCACGCTTCTTCTTTGGGACCAAACCAGCCTATCGAAATAGGAGTCGTCATTCACCTACCGTTGATTGAATAAGTTCCAACTCGGCAGTTCGGATGATGTCCACGGCTTCACTCGGTGTGACCGCAGATCGAAGCATGGTGAGAAAAACATCGTCGGTTACCAGCCGGGCAAGCCTCGCCAAGATCCTCAAATGGACTCGGTCGTCCGTTGAACAAATGAGAAAGAAGACATCGGTCAGATGGCCAGTGACATTTCCGAACGGAATAGGTTGGGTTGATATTCCCAACGCAACCAACGGTTCGGAGAGTATCGAGGATTGAGGTCGGCGAGGGTGTAGCAATGCCACACCATTTTCAAGAGCAGTTGGATGCAACGCTTCGCGAGCCGCGACGGCTTCGGCCATAACGGCAGAATCCCATAGTAATCCAGTCGAAGCGGCGAGTTGGCACATCTCCCGAATGACAGACCCGCGCGTTCTTGCCGGCAGTGGGATTTGGATGGCGAGAGGTGACAGGAAATCGGACAGCATTGCTCGATCATCGGAGCCGACGTCGATATTTTTCTCAAGAACCTTTTCCATACGCTCAAGCTCTTGTGCATCGCCGACCCCAATTTGGTCTTCTAACCAATGATGAATTTCCGATTCGGAGAATCTCCACTCCCCATTTACTTTTCGTCCAGGAATCTTCCCGCGAACCGCCATTTTGTTTACTTGTGTCGGCGTCAAATGCAGATAGAGTGCGAGTTGATCAATATCGAGGTCTTTGCTGGCCATTCGTTCAAAATCGAAGTACAAGCTCCACTAGTTTAGGGGTGCTTTAGGGAAACGGAACACGTCGAGCTGTCTTTCGCAGTCGATTTGCAAAACTTGGATCAGACACTTTAATAATTCGGAGCCCTAAGCGGAACCCGAAAAAGGAAGGTTTAACGAACAAATCACAATGGCTATCACAATGGATAACCGGTTCGAAGGATCGCCAAATTTGCAAAAAGACCAGCCTAACCTCCCGACGACGCCCTGTTTTGTCCATTTCCCTGCCTTGCACGGACACAGCTGACAAAAGGTGCAGGCACGCTCCGCCGTGCCGTTCGCAAGCGAGCTTTTGTCAGGATTCCAGGTGGACGGCACATGGAATGTGCCTACTACTTTGGGATTCCAGGTGGGCGGCACATGGAATGTGCCTACTACTTTGGGATTTGTGGGCTGTGTCACAACGGTGTTGTCTCGCCGGCCACTGCTATGCTACTCTAGGCAACTTAGGACGAGGTTTGCCGATGAGTTTGCCTCGAGATCGAAACTCGAATTGCTAGGATGGCAGCAAGGGGCGGCTATGAATATGCGACTTCCATCGCGTCGAAACGGCGCAAGCGCCACCGCAAGGCGAAAGCGGCTTTCGCGAGGTGTCGAAATACTGCAACAGTCAGCCCAATCGATCCAAACGCTAGCCGAGTCTATCGATGAAGATTTTGTTGTGGCGGTGGACAAGATCCTCAGTATGCGCGGCAGCCTGATCGTTTGCGGCATTGGCAAAGCCGGCCTCATTGGGAAAAAGATTGCTGCTACGTTTGCGTCCACGGGAACGCGAGCTCATTTTCTTCATCCATCCGAGGCCGTTCACGGGGATCTGGGCAGAGTGGGCCCAACAGATGTTGTGCTGATTCTGTCGAACAGTGGATCAACCGAAGAGATCGTGCGGATCCTGCCCTTTGTGTCGCGAAAGGCCGCAGGTTTGGTCGCCATCACGAGCGGTGCCAACAGCCCGTTGGCTCGCGCCTCGGATATTGTTCTCGTAATGCCTCCATGCCGTGAAGCCTGCCAACACAATCTTGCACCCAGCACTAGCACGACCGCAATGCTGGCAATCGGCGATGCTCTCGCTTTGGTCGTAAGCGAATCGCGAGGATTCAGCATGCAGGATTTTGCCGAACTTCATCCAGGCGGATCTTTGGGACGCAAACTTGCCATCGTGGATGAACTGATGCGTCCAAAGTGCGATTGTCGCATTGCGTTCAACCAAATGACCATTCGAACGATGTTGGTTGAAGTTTCGAAGCCGGGCCGAAGATCGGGGGCGACGATGCTGGTCGATGAATCGGATCGTCTTGTCGGGATCTTTACCGACAGTGATTTAGCCCGATTGTTGGAACAACGTCGCGATGAAGATTTGGACCGAATCGTGTCGGGAATAATGACTCGAACGTTTTCAGCGATTCAGTCCGGGGCAAAACTGACCGACGCGATCGATGTTATGGTGCGAAGAAAAATCAGCGAGTTGCCCGTGATTGACGATGAGGATCGCCCAATTGGGCTGATCGATATCACCGACGTTCTTGGCCTGGAACACGCTACGGCGAATAACGCAAGTGACCATCGAATGAAACCCGGTTTAGAATTCGTGGACGACGCGGAAACCAGCGATTGGAACGACGGACCAACAACGCTTCGGCTTTTTGGCCCAGATAACTACCGGGAGAATTCGTAGTGGCTCCTCGCGATACCGAAATTGCCAAACCCATTCGACTCATTCTCTCCGATGTCGATGGTGTATTGACGGACGGGCAGATAACCATAGACAACGCCGGCGTCGAAAGTAAATCCTTCTATGTGCGAGATGGACATGCGATCAAAATTTGGTGCAAAGCTGGTTTCCAATTTGGACTATTGACCGCGCGCAACTCACAAATCGTCAAACTGCGGGCTGCCGAACTTGGCATCACCATGGTTCGACAAGGTTTTGCAGAAAAGCTTCCTGCCGCACGCGAAATGATTCAGCAAGCTGGCTTGGAAATGAACGAAGTCTGTTACATTGGCGACGATTTGCCCGATCTCGCAGTGATGTACGAAGTTGGCTTGAGCGTGACCGTTGCGGACGGTGCCACCGAAGTCAAGCAAGCTGCTCGATGGACCATGAACGCCCCGGGTGGGCGTGGAGCCGTCCGAGAGCTGATCGAGCGGCTTCTCAAAGCAAAGGGTCGCTGGGAGGATTTCGTACCCAATCGAATGACATAATGTTTCTACGTGACTATCTCAGAGCCTTGCTGCCACTTGTGTTCGCCTTCATGGCATATCAAGTTCTTGCCGTTCCCTTTTTGGAACCGGCGAAGATGATAAAGACGGTTCGGCACTGGGAGACGCCAGCCATTCCGACCCGCGTTGATTGGTGGGAGGAGTTCTTTCGACCAGGCGATTGGCAACGCAATACGCCGAAAATTGTCACCACGGACGATGCAATATTACTTTTCCAGACGCGAACGCAAATATCCAAAACGCGTTGGCAATTCAAACCTTTGACAATTTTGATCCCGCAGCGCGAGGGAGAGACCAAAAAGGCAATCTTAATCAACAATCCTAGCGGAGCTGAAATTGAATTCAAAACCGAAGTTGAGTGGAGCAAGGAACTGCCTCCCGTAGAAAGCGGCCAGTTACTAGGCGAGATCAGTATTTATTCGCCACCCGACGAAGTCTCCAAAAGAGACGGGATGCTCATAGAAACACGCGATGTTCGTCTCAATAAGCGCCGCATCTGGACCGACCAATCGATCACGATGCAAATTGGCAACTCGCGTATCGATGGCCAAAACCTCAACATTTATCTCGACAAAGATCTGCTGTCTTCCGATCAACCCAATGCCAACAAAGAATCCCCGTTCAATGGCCTTAATTATCTCGAGCTTTTTTATGTTGACCGTGTTCATATCGGACTGAATCCTGGTGGGCTTTGGCCGAGCAAGGATGTTCCAGATTCTCTATTGCGTCCCGCATATGCCACTTTGAAATGCAAAGGTACGTTTGAGTTTCAATTCCATCAATCCGAGGCTATTTTGCGCCGAGATGTCCATATGGAACACCTCGTCCAAGGTCTACCGATCGATACGTTTGATTGCGACGAATTGCGGCTTCAAATTGGTTGGGACCCAAAGCGAAATACTGCACCACCGACCGCCCCTCCCCCTTCGAGTAAGTCGATTAGTTCATCGAACTGGAAAGTAGAACGCATCGTGGCGTTCGGTGCATCAGGACGAGATCTAAACGACCATTCGCGTTGGCTGAAATTGCTCGCGCCGGGAATGAAAGCCGAAGCTCAAGGGCAACACTTGGTCATCGATACACTCAATGGATCGATTACACTCAACAACAAATTGCCTGGCACCGCCACCCGAGATTCGTCCCGAGTTTACTTGAAATACGATTCAATCCAAGTCTCGTGCCCAGAAGTTCAATACATCAACGCGGAAGCAATTGCAAATACGAACGAGGGGGCTGCCGCTCTCGGTGCCGCTTCGAAAAGCAATCGACTCGGCGTGGTGATTGCCTCCGGTGCCGGTTGGGGACAAATGGATAGTAAAGGTGAAACATGGAAGCTATCCTGGGGCAAAAGTCTTTACATTCGCCCCCAGGGTGACAAAGACCAAATGATCATCGAGGGTAGCGCCAATGTCAGCAACCCCTCGCAAGGTCGATTCACTGCCGAGCAGTTGCATCTTTGGCTAACGCCCATGAACAAGGAACTGGCCTCGCAATTGGTTGCTCAATACCCCGACGGCAAAGTGCCCCAGGCCTTGCCGGACCGAATGGAAGCCAAAGGAGACGTGGTTGTTGACTCACTTCAATTGCGTGCTCGCGTCGAGAGTATGCAGGTTTGGTTTGCATATCCAACCGCCGCCAAGCGACCAGATTCCAAAGTCAACTCTGCCCTGGCAACCGGCGCACTTCCTCAAAACACTTCAACGAACACCTTGGCAACGGCAGCCCCATTGAATTTAACTCCGTCCATGGGATTACCATCGAGCCCACTTTTACAACCTATTTATACCGATTCCAGCATCGCAGCCAAGAATCGATTGCCAGCGGTTCCCGCTTCACCTTTGAATGTCACCGCAAAAACCATGCGAGCAAGAGTTGTCAATTCAGGGGATCGAACTTTCGTCGACGATCTCAACCTCGAAGGAAATTTCATCCTGACCAAGGACCAGGTCTCCGATAGTTCTCCGTGGCCGTTTACTGCCACAGGAGATCGGCTGCTCTTGAGCCAGAAGACGGAGAACGCGACCGACATCCACATTACTGGGGTGGCGGATCACGATGCCGAAATCAAAATCGGCAGTGGACGCGTAGTTGCTCAAGAGTTACGACTGATGCAAAGCGAGAATCAGTTTTGGATCGATCATCCGGGTGAATTGGTGATTCCGGTCGAAGCGTTGCGAAATACGAGTCTGCAATCCCCCTCGTCGCTCGTTAGTTTGCCAAATGCCAGAGGGAGCGTTAACCCCACAAGGTCGATTGCGAAAAGCACGGGTAATGATATTCGTTGGCGAGAGCCGCCTCGCTTGAGATGGGGAAAACGAATGACATTCGATGGCAGGTCCGCGAGGTTCGGCGGTGGAGTCACCATTGACTGTAAAATTGAATCCGATGAAGCAACACTTTGGCACATTTCGGCCACTGCAGACCAAATGGTGGTTGATATGGACCAACCCGTTTCGCTGCGTGGTACCAATGCCCCTACGCCATCCGCACAGGCTCAAGTCTCCGTGATTCGGCTTGATGGAAACGTCGATATCCGTGCCGTTCAGACCGACTATCAGCTACGCCGTCGTTCCTTGGAACACATGAAACTGCCTCAGCTAGACTTTGACGTTCCCTCTCAGACTTGGGTTGGTCAAGGTCCAGGCGAGTTGTGGAGTCGACGCTTGGGCAACTCCAACCCGCTTTCAGGAAAATTTCCAACCGCTCCATCTCAAAACAGTTTTCCATCGAGTGCCATCGATAGTGATTTGCAGTGTATTCACTTAAGTTTCATCGGACGCATGCAGGGAGCTCTCGCGCAGCGAAACGCTTCTTTCTTTGATCGCATCGAGGCATTGATTGGTCCGATTGTGGACTGGGACGACGAAGTCAACGTTCACAAACTCGATCGACTTGGAAAAAACCAAAGCCATCTCATTTCCGATCAATTAAATATCTTTGATGCATCCGGTTTGAGTTGGAACCAAAACCAGAACGCAAGTCGGGGTAAGCCACCAACCTCGTCATGGGAGATCGAAGCGCAAAGCAGGGTTGTCATGTCCTCCAATACAGACAACGGACAGGTAACGATCGAAGCCGATCGGCTGAGGTATTCTGCAGCAAACAACATGGTCGGTGTCGAACGCTCCCCGCGTCAATCCGCTGTGATTAGTCGAGTGCAAGCCAATGGTGCACAGCCAGAGAAATTGGCGGTTAGTCACGCCGCCATGAACTTGAAGACGGGTGAGTTCGACTTGACCATCAGTAAATTCGAGGGAAACCTACCGCTCAATATGCAGCCACCCGGGCAAGCCACGCCACAACGTCCCACAGTCGCCGCTCCTCCGCAACAACCCAACAGCAACAGTAACTTGCTGCGGTCACCTCGCGACAATCCCTACAGCCCAGACGCCCGTAGGCCCAGACGCCCGTAGATAGGGCATCCTTCCTTAATTATTCTCTGAAAGTCCTGAGGGGTGACCGACATTGCGTACCGAAGCAAAAATCGCTTGAACATCATTGAGTAATTGCGTGTCCATGGGGCTTGCAAGCCACTCAGACCACTTTCGAACATTCGCTGGGTTTGCGCTTCCAGCCACGGTCGTAGCTAGATCTGGATGCGAGCAGGAGAACTGCAGTGCAAGCTGAGCGATATCGACCCCCTGTTTGGAGCAAAACTCAGCCGCCTTACGCGCAGCGACTTGAACGTCTTGTGGCTCTCTCGTCCAGATCGGGAGGGGAGCATTGGTGAGCAAGCGAGCAGAAAACGGCCCAGCGTTCATGGTTCCTACCCCTTTTGCCTTGAGTGCCGGTACACATTCGTCTACATAGCGTGTGTTCTGGAGAGTGTATTGATTGTAGGACATTACACAATCGAGTTCGGCTTGATTGCTGATCACATCAAATATCTTAAGCGGATAACCGCTAATGCCAATGAATCGAACCTTACCCGATTTCTGAATCTTGCGCAGTGCAGGGATAGTTTCATCGACGATCTGTTGCAGTGGAACGAACTCGATGTCATGGCACAATACGATATCCAAGTAGTCTGTTCGCATCCGTTGCAGACTGACATCCACGCTTTCAACAACACGCTTTGCTGAAAAATCGAAATGGACAGGATCGTAACGTCCGAGCTTTGTACAGAGGGTGTACGAATCTCGAGGCACGTTCTCCAAGGCGATACCTAACAAAATTTCGGACATCCCTCTTCCATAGAACGGAGACGTGTCGATGAAATTTAGACCGCATTCAAGTGCTACGCGCACACTCTCAAACGCTTCGTCAAGCTGAATGCTTCGGAACTCAGCACCCAATGAAGATGCTCCGAAACTGAGTATTGGCAACTCCAGTCCCGTTTTCCCAAGGCTTCTTTTTTTCATTTTGGATTCTGCTTCTTCTTAGTTGAGTTCGCCTACACGAACAACGGTTTCAGATGGCGGTCGTAGAGATTCTCGGTCACTTGCTTTGCAACGATAGCCTCATTCGCCTTGAGCAATTCGGTATAGCGGCTGCCACTCTTGGCTGCAACTTTGAATGACACATGCAACAATTGCCGAACGTGCGGATTGAACTGCGGTTCGGCCGGAATGTGCCGAATGGCTTTTGCAAACTCAGGACCGGTCCATGAATTGACAACAGCGACCGATGGCAACTTCGTGAGATCGATATCAATCACACTTGCATACGGAGCGCATAACTCGTCCACATGTTGCAACGCGTAGGCATAAATCTCTTTCGCCAGAGCCAATCCATCACCACCCGCTTCTGCGAGCCCAATCATTTCCTCCAGCCACGTAGTACCTGCCGTTTTGATATGGACACCCGCTCCAGTGCTGCGAACGGCATCTCGGATGATCGGATACAGACTGAACTTGTCGCTGCCACTATGGACGCTCAGCTTAAGATTCGCTGGGAGCTCATATCGATCAATGGCGTAGGCAATAACGGCCAAGTCATCTTGAAATTCCTGCTTGAATTGGGCTAAATCGCCCACGTAGTCAACGCCTTTGTTAAACCTGCCGGTGAACTTGGGAGCAATCGTTTGCAATGGCAATTTTTCATCAGCGCACGCAGCCAATATGATCAGGAGGTCGGGCGGTGTCTGCGGCGAATCGGTTTCATCCATCGATACTTCCGGGACAACAGTGTCACTACCCTTGTGCTTGACAATGTGACGATAAGTGTTGCCTGCTTCTTGAACGGCAAGCAAGTACTTGCTCGCGACGCGGAAAACATCTTCACGGGATACAACGACTGGTTTATCGATGCCTGGAATCAAGATAGACCCGACAAGTTCTGGATGCCTCGCGATAAAAACGTCGATGTCCACTTGGGATGGCGACTTGCCGATGGAGTTGGCGACATCGATCGTAAAGAAATTGGAGCAAGCGAGAAAGGGCTCGACTGTTGCCGTTTGGATATGATCGGCATCGACATACCAAGCTTGCGTCCACCCAAGTTCCTCGACAGCGATTTTTGCGGCATCGTAGACGCTTTGTGGTTTGGAACCGATAAAGGTGTGTTCGCGGTTTGATTTATTCCAAACGGGAACGACAGAAACACCTTCGAGCGCGAGCCGCTGGAACGCACGGAGCTGGGCTTTGGCCTGATGCCCAAAACGATCGCCGATGCCGAACGAATATTTCTCAAGCACTAACATCAAAAATATCCCCAGGATGTCGACCAACAACGGTCCTTAGAGTTTGCCGCAAAAGTCGATGGCCGCTGCAATTTCCGTCTTGAGCCTCCATCGATCAATGATTCGATCGATATAGCCGTGCTCAAGCAAAAACTCGCTGGTTTGAAAGCCTTCAGGCAGTTCGATCTTCAGAGTTGCCTTGATCGTCCTAGGGCCTGCGAATCCGATAAGAGCTTTCGGCTCTGCGAACACCAAATCGCCCAAGCTTGCAAAACTGGCGGCGACACCGCCCATCGTTGGGTTGGTGAGCACGCTGATAAAAAGTCCGCCATTCGAATGATACCTTGCGAGTGCCGCCGAGACTTTGGCCATTTGCATGAGAGACAAAATGCCTTCGTGCATTCGAGCACCCCCACCAGAACCGCTCACAATGATCAATGGCAACGAGTGCTCGGTTGCTCTTTCGATCAAGCGAGTCAAGCGTTCACCGACCACTGAGCCCATACTGCCCATAATGAACGCAGAGTCGGTTACTGCAATTGCGACTCGACGCGCGCGAATCATGCCTGTTCCGCACAAAGCCGCGTCCGTTAAACCAGTTCTGGCCTGTTCTGCCACCAATCGCTCTGAGTACTTTTTCTTGTCCGAGAACGAAAGTGGATCGGTAGGCGTTACATGTTCATCGCAAACGTCAAATGTCCCTTCATCCAGTAACTGGACGATGCGGTCTCGGGCGGAGACATACATGTGATGCTGACATTTCGGACAGACATTGAGATTACGCTCAATCTCTTTGCGATAAATGGAATCGCCACAGCCTGGGCATTTGATCCATAGACCTTCGGGCACACCCCGTTTTGAGTTGCTCGAAGCTGGTTCGAAAGATGATTCCGCTATGGACATCAATGCTCGATTCTTGTTTTAGAGGCGACGTGAGCTGGATGGAGCTTGCGATGAGCTGAGTTCAAGCGAACTTGCCAAATTAACCCGGTCGAGGCCCGAAATCGCGGAGACCGTTGCATTGGGCGTGCGCAATCCCGCCGAAAGAATACTGTCATGGGAGTCCGAATCGATCATTTCCCAAGAACCATTGTCTTGTTCGGTCTTCCAAACATCCTGCAGGTCAGTGGCTTTCAGCTTGTGAGCCACGAGACTTGCCAACGGCTCAGGTATAACCACGGCGATGGTTTCGTTCGCATGCTTTTTGCACAGTTTGTTGATCATCTTTTCAACTCTGGCTTCGGCTTCACCGACGGTTTCTCCGCCCGGTGGGCAAAACGCTCTTGGATTTTCTTGAAGCTGCTTAAACAAACGAGGCTGCTGACGCTTTAATTCGTCGATCAACTTGCCTTGCCAAAGACCGTGATCGAGATTGCGAAAGCACTCGCAGACCTTCCATTTCGCTTTAGTTTGTTCGGCGATCTCGCGCGCCGTGCATTGAGCGGACTCACATGGCCCACTGTAGACCACGGAAATGGGGAGGTTTGCCATTTCGCCGGCGATTCGGCAAACCTGTTCCATGCCTGCGGCAGAGAGTGGCATATCCAAGCAACCTTTGATTCGCTCTTGCTCATCGAAGGCAGTGGCACCTGGTCGCACGACAACAATATTACACATACACAAAAATTCCAGAGAGTAACTCAGCGATTGACTTCGCGCGCTGCACCTTATGTTTGCATTACGCGACGCAATCGAGTCATCGCCTGGCAGTAGTCTGCTTGGCGAAAGAGAGCAGAACCCACAACGAGCAGGTCCGCTCCGTTGGCCGTACATTGGCCAACTGTTTTTTCATTCACTCCGCCGTCGACTTCGAGGAGAAGTCCGGGACCGAAGGAACGACGTAGTTCGGATAAACGCTCAATCGCGATAGGATTAAACGCCTGTCCCCCAAAACCGGCTTCGACGCTCATCACCAACACCAAGTCGCAATCGGGCACAAATGGGAGCAGCAGATTGAAATCGCTGGAGGGATTGATTGCAAGACCCGCCGCAACTCCTCGCGACTTTAACTTTTCGAGCAAAGGTTTTGGTGTGTTGAGGGCCTCGATGTGAAACGTGATACTGTCGGCTCCAGCATCCGCGAATTGCTCTGCATACTTGGTTGGATCACTGATCATCAAATGAACATCCAACGGCAGTTGCGTCACTTTTCGAAGCGCATCGACGATCGGCATACCATACGTCAAATTGGGAACGAAATGCCCGTCCATCACGTCGAGATGCAGACAATCAACGCCCGCTTCCTCCAGCAATCGAACTTCGCGTTCCAAGTTGGCGAAGTCGCACAAAAGCAGGGAAGGAAGGATTGTTGGACGAGCACCCCTAAGGGTTTCGATTGTCTGGGTACGAGAACGAGGCTCGGACATATACATTGTGTTAATGGGCATGGAACGACTTGCTGCTTTAAAACGACAGCAAACCACTTCGGAGGGGATCAATAGAATAGATAACGGTCGGTGGTTTCGACAAGGGGCAATCTGCGTCTTCGTTCAAGGATGCACCTAACAACGCGCGCAAATTATGATCCGCAAAGTCTTTACGGCTTTCAAAATGAACCAAGCGATGGTGCGAAATGCTTGGATTCTGTGCTAAACACATCGGCATGAGTCTTCGCGTGGAACTAACTGCGTGCCATTGGGCGATAGCCCTGGTTCTCGACGAATGTCGAGCAATTGGAAAACCGGGGCTGACGCCCAACGGCTAATTGGGTTGAAAAACAATTGCGGATGTGCTTATTTCAGCAAACGCCGCCGCAGCTCGCGTCCCGCCAGTCCGCTTTACCTGCCAAATGAGTTCCTATCACTTCAAAATGTGCCGATTAGGCAATCTAAATCCTAAATGCGGTCGTCGCTCAATGGTAGGGCTTGGTAAAGCCGATCATGCATAAAGAACGGATTGGGAAGTCGGATCAATCGAAAGATTGACCGTCCGACAACAAGGGTCATGGTGTGACGATGGAGCGGTACACCATGGCCTTTTTTAGTTTCTACCCCAAATTCCAGTTTATCTGCTTAATCGTTTGATGAACCTCGTCAGCGAGTTAACGCTGATTCGGAATCAATCTCTGCTCGCCTTCGAGGAAATCGAGGGCACACCCCGGGGCCGTTATCCTGCGTCTCAACTACGTCGCGACGAACTGTAATATGCAGTTCTAAAAACGAGTACGCAACCCGTCGGACATCTAGTTGGTCGATTTCCTCGGATGGTACGAGACTTGGCTAGGCAACTTGGCAAACAAGTCGAACTAGCCATGGTTGGATGTGCGCACCCGGTTTGTTTTGGTGCGGCGCTTCGTAAGGAATCGACGTTACTACAACTTCTTGTTACTTAGCGCTATTCCCAGCGGCAGCCTTTTCCATTTTGGCCTGCACTTCCTCCAGCGCTTTCTTGAGGCTCAACGTATCAGAACCTTGACTAGGTGGGTATTCCATCAAGGACTTCAAGTGCGCGGCGATGAACGGTCCGGAGGCATTGAGTGCCCACATCTTGTGCGCAAAGAACTTTCGACTTGCGGGACCCCATTCATGCGATTCCTGATCCATCTTTTCCATCGGGTCCATTGCAAGGTTGAAGAAATAAGGAATGCTTGGGTAATACTTTTCGTTCCACCAGCTTCCCTCTTTTTTCACGCCAATGTGCATCTTCCAACTGTCGACTCGCAGAGCCATCAGATCGGTTTCGTCATAGTAAAGACCAGGTGGCAAGTGCATGGCACCTACCGAAGAGGGCCGCATAGTAGGAATGTGCGGGGGCGTCTGATATCATTGTTGGAAACCAGACTCTGTGTCTGGCGGCAACTGTTCTCAGGAAATGGACCAACCGGATGGAGAGCTTGGGATGAAACCCACAGATCGCGAACAGAAATTCACCCTCCTGAGCTGGTCCACCGCCGTGCTGACCTGCCTCTTGACCTGCTCCTTGGGCGGCTTTGTCGGCTTCTATGCTGGACCGTTTTTGCTACTGTTTGGGGGGGGCCAGCAGGGGTATATGGATATGTACTCTGGACTAGTTTTCAGCATAATCGGTGCGCTACTGGGGATCGTGTGCGGCGCCGCCGTCGGACTCCGGATCGTTCGGAGTTTTCCAGATCGCGAACAGAAATTCACCCTCCTAAGCTGGTCCACCGCCGTGCTGACCGGCCTCTTGGGCGGCTTTGTTGGCTTCTGGGCTGCGCTTTTTCTACCGTTTTTTTTGCGACCCCGTCCGGTGATATTGGCAAGGATGGTATTCTCTTTACAGATCACTACGGTCAGCCAAGTTGCACTGCCGGGCGAGCCGCATTCATCATGGGGCAGCTTCCCCTCCGCACTGGCATGACGACCATACCCTTCTACCTCGGCCTCTTCTTCCTCATGATCGGTGCGCTACTGGGGATCGTGTGCGGCGCCGCCGTCGGACTCCGGATCGTTCGGATTTTTCGAGGGCCAAACAGGCACTGATGGTCGCACTGCAAAACTCACAGCATTCGGAAGCAATCCGCATTGCTTGCCTGAAAGCCTTGTTGACGCCACCGAATATGGGTACGGATCGTAAAGAATGCTGGCAGGCACTCGCTCGACTGGGCCCGGAAGCCGCGTTCCTGATGCCATCGTTGGCAGAGTTGCTGTGAAGAGAGTCGAAAGGGCGTGTATGGCACGAATCTCCGACTCGTCAGCGATCCGGTCAGTCAGGTAGTCGACCCTATTGTAGAACGATTGTCCCAATCGTTTATCTGAAATAAAGTTTGGACCTGCTTCAGAAACAGTTGAGGACAACTGTTTTACACTGAACACATCGCGTCGCAGCAAGAGGAGAAAGCAAAAAGGAGTCGCGGCGACCATATCGGCTGTGCCGCCAGAGGCGTTTTCCCTACAAACCATGTCATGCACCACCCGGAAACTCCAAAACTCGAAACTCCGAAACCGGAAACTCCCGGCTGGTAATTTTAACATTGACCTTACAGGCAACTTTTTCGATACTGCATTCTAGATAAAAAGTATCTGCATCTTTTTGAAGTTCGTTTCCCGAGCCCGATTGCTAGTATCCTCATCGATGTCGACTTTCACCGAAAACGAGTTGGCTAGCTATTGTGTCGAGGTGTCACGTCGTGCACGCCACGCGTCTAGGATACTATGCGGTTTGTCCGGGACCGCCAAAAATCGGTGGCTGCTTGAATGCGCAAAGCGAATCGAGGCGTCACGCGACAAAATCCTGGAAGCCAACAAGATTGATCTTCAAAATGCGGAGGGGTTCGGTTTGACTGCGGCCGAAGTGGACAGGCTCCGTCTCAGTACCGATCGGATCCAGCAAATCGCAGAGGGCCTTCGAGCAATCGCTTCATTGCCGGATCCGGTTGGCGAATTGATCGAGGGTTCCACTCGACCCAATGGACTACAAATATCGAAAGTCCGAGTCCCGCTCGGAGTCCTCTTTTTTATCTACGAATCACGCCCCAACGTTTCAGCCGATGCAGCCGCGATCGCGGTCAAAAGCGGCAACGCCATCATTCTGCGAGGTGGCAAAGAAGCCATGCAAAGTTCGCGCGCGATCGTTGAGATCATGCAATTGGCTTGCGTTGATTTTGGCGTTCCGATCGACGCAGTTCAATTGGTTAACACCATCGATCGTGAAGCCGTCGGACATTTCCTAAAGCTCGATCAATGGATTGACCTTGTCATTCCTCGCGGCGGGGAAAGTCTCATTCGACGCGTGGTGGCAGAAGCGACGATGCCAGTCCTAAAGCATTACGACGGCAACTGCCATATCTATGTGGACGAGCACGCAGACCTGGCTATGTCCGTACGTGTTGTCGAAAATGCGAAATGCCAACGCATGGGTGTTTGCAATGCCTTGGAATCGTTGCTCGTGCATCGCAGCGTCGCGAAGAAGTTTCTGCCGTTGCTTGCACTGCAGTTAACCCCAAACAAGATTGAGCTGAGGGGAGATGAAGAGACATTGACCTATTTGCCCAACGCGGTATCAGCAACCGAGCAAGATTGGTCTCAAGAGTATCTTGGTCCTGTGCTAAGCATTCGAGTGGTGGCTTCCATCGATGAGGCCATTGAGCATATCAATCGCTACGGTTCGCATCATACCGATGCAATCATGACGGCTGATCTATCTGCAGCCCGTCGGTTTGTTACCTTAGTGGATTCAGCCGCCGTGATCGTAAACGCTTCGACCCGTTTCAACGATGGTGGCCAGCTGGGGCTAGGCGCCGAGATTGGGATTAGCACCGACAAATTTCACGCGCGCGGTCCCTGTGGCTTGCGCGAGCTGACCACTTACAAATATGTTGTCTATGGGGATGGGCATGTTCGAAACTAGGGATGGGAATTCGAAATGGCAGACGATGTACTAAGTAGGGATGACGTTGAGAGCTTACTGAAAGCACTCGACAATGGCCCCGTTCCAACTGCAACGCCAATAACGAAATCCGAGCCCAAAAAGCAAGGCAGCAACGTTCGCGTTTTGGCATATGATTTCAAACGCCCTGAACGCGTTGGCAAGGAGCAGATGCGAGCTTTGCAATCTTTGCACGACGGTTTCGCGCGGAATGTCGGGGCATCGCTATCAGCCGTTCTACGCAGCATTGTCGAAACGCGACTGATCAGCGTCGATCAACTGATCTACAGCGAGTTCGTCTATAGCCTTGAGACACCAACTTGCTTTCATTTGCTCAAACCAAAGCCGTTAGACGGGAACTGGGTGCTGGATATCAGCCCGACCCTGCTCTATCCAATCATCGATCGTATGTTGGGAGGTGCAGTCGGTCCAGAGTCATCGCTGAAGCGTCCACTATCCGATATAGAATTGAGACTTGTCAGTCGAATTACGAGTGTGTTCCTAAGAGAGTTGCAAGTTGCCTGGTCCAGCGTCCTCGAGCTAACTATCGAGGTCGAACGGGTCGAAAGCAATCCGCAGTTGGTTCAAGTTATCCCACCCAATGAAGTTGTCGTGATGGTAAGT
Source organism: Pirellula staleyi DSM 6068 (assembly GCA_945870455.1). GTDB lineage: Bacteria > Planctomycetota > Planctomycetia > Pirellulales > Pirellulaceae > JBKCUI01. The sequence goes on from CAMBSL010000094.1 coordinate 18,055, forward strand.
TTCGAACTCTCCATTGGCAATATTCGCGGCATGGCTAATTTGTGTATCCCGTACCATACGATCGAACGAGTCGAAAGTATGTTGACCAGCGACAGCTGGGTTGGCTACGCATCGGCGCGTGCAAACTTCGAGAGCAAAGAAAAACGGATCTCGCGACTCGATGGGTCGCTTGCGGATGTTATCGTGACGCTTGCAAGATCAACTATCAAAACAGCGGACGTCTTGGATTTGGAAGTGGGCGACATAATTTCGACTGAGACGGATATTAGTCAACCGCTCGAAGTCGAGATCGCAGATCGAGTCAAGTTTCATGCTTCAGCCGGTTCCTTTAAGGGCCGCAAGGCAATTCAAATCGAAAAGATTCTGAGCGCACCTAAAGAATGATTGGCGAAGAATGATTGGCGAAATCGTAATTCCCGCCCGGTTGGCCTCGACGCGTTTGCCAGAGAAGCTGTTGCTGAGCGAAACGGGTAGGACCTTGCTTGAGCATACCTACCGTGCTTGCCAAACCGCCATTCGTCCGCGAGGCATTACCGTCGCAGTGGATCACGAGCGTTTGTTTGCGAATGTGAAGTCGTTCGGTGGCCGTGCTCAAATGACGGATCCGAATGCGCAAAGCGGCACTGACCGAGTATCTGAAGTTGCTCGAAGCCGAGAGGACGTTGATGTCTTCATTAATGTCCAAGGAGATGAACCAGAGATTGCCGGGAGTTCGATCGATGCGGTGATGCAATTGCTCGAATCCGATCCCACTGCGGATGTTGCGACTCTCGCGACTCCCATACGGAGCAAAACCGATTTGGAGGATCCGGCATGCGTCAAAGTTGTTCAAGGTCATGACGGGGCGGCTCTCTATTTCAGTCGCTCCGTCGTTCCGCACCCTCGCACCTGGGAGGAGGGTTTGCTCAATAAGGAGCCTGCCCAATTCCTACAACATTTGGGAATTTACGCTTATCGACGGGATTTTCTGAAGCAACTGGGGGAACTGCCGCCGAGCGATCTTGAGCAAATCGAGAAGCTGGAGCAGCTCCGATTCTTGCAGGCGGGATGTCGGATTTTGGTGGGAATCGTTGCCAGATCGCCCCGAGGAATCGACACGCGTGAGGACTACGAGAACTTTAAGGCTCGTTGGCGAGAAAAAACGTCCTGAAATCGCCCCTTAGAATTCCCCGACAGAGTTGTGTGAGTTGGCATTGGTGAATACCATTTCTACCTCGGTAGTCGTAATTCCTCTGTCCATTTAAGAAAACTATGTCATCAGCAACTCCAATTACCGTCGCGCACGGTGACGGCATCGGTCCGGAAATCATGGCAGCAACCCTCCAAATCCTAAAGGAGGCTGGTGCACGACTCGACATTCAGACCATCGAAATCGGCGAAAAGCAGTACCTCAAAGGGAACTTGGCAGGTATCGAACCAGGTGCCTTCGAGAGCCTACGCCGAACGAAGGTTTTCTTAAAAGCCCCCATCACAACGCCGCAAGGGGGTGGCTATAAGTCGCTCAACGTCGCCACTCGCAAGGCTTTCGGGCTGTATGCCAATATTCGTCCCTGCTTGAGCTACGATCCGTACGTCCGAACAAAGCACCCGAAAATGGACGTCGTGATCGTTCGGGAAAACGAAGAAGATCTCTACACCGGGATCGAGCACCGACAAACCATCGATGTCATGCAATGCTTAAAGCTGATCTCGCGTCCGGGTAGTGAAAAAATCGTTCGCTATGCGTTTGAATTCGCACGTGCCTACGGTCGCAAGAAGGTGACTTGCTTCACCAAAGACAACATTATGAAGATGACCGACGGTTTGTTTCACAAGGTCTTCGACGAGATCAGCCCCGAGTATCCGGACATTGAAAATGAACATTGGATCGTCGATATTGGGGCGGCGAAGCTTGCAGACACCCCCGAAGCTTTCGATGTCATCGTAATGCCGAATCTCTATGGCGATATCTTGTCCGACGTTGCGGCCCAGATCGCTGGTTCGGTTGGTTTAGCCGGCAGCGCGAACATCGGCGATAGCTGTGCGATGTTCGAAGCGATTCACGGATCCGCTCCGCGACGCGCTGGCCAAAACCTAGCGAATCCATCGGGACTTTTCCTCGGTGCGATTCAAATGCTGGTTCACATCGGTCAAGCGGATATCGCCGAACTGGCCCACAATGCTTGGCTCAAGACGATCGAGGACGGCGTGCATACCTACGACATTTTCAAGGAAGGAATTTCCAAAGAAAAGGTTGGCACAAAAGAGTTCGCAGCCGCGGTCGTTTCCCGTGTTGGCCAGAAGCCGGAATTGTTGAAAGCCGTCAACTATTCCAAAGCGTTGGAAAGACCATTGACAACCCGCCCTCCATACATCCGGTCCTCTGAGAAGAAGGCGTATGTCGGCGTCGATGTGTTCATCGATTGTATCGACAAAGCGGACGTGCTCGCTGCAAAGCTCAAGCCGCTGGGGATCGACGGCTTGGAACTGGAAATGCTCTCGAATCGGGGGATGAAAGTATGGCCAGGAGGAACCGAAGACACTTTCCTTTCGGATTCGTTCCGGTGCCGTTTTCTAGTTCCGTTTGATAAGGGAGCTGTCACGACCCACAAAGCGACCATGGGTTTGTTCAACCGAATCATCGAAACGGGTCTCGACATCATCAAGCACGAAGGTCTTTACACGTTCGATGGCAAGGTTGGTTTCTCGCGAGAATAGTCTGTGAATTTACTTGTTCACAAGACTTGCTGTGTGCCTCCGTGCCAGATCCCCCCGGAACCCATCTCTTTGTTGCACTGTGCAATCTAGTTACCAGGCTCTGCCTGGTAACTCAATGCAAGCGAGGCTCCGCCTCGCCGAAATGCCCCCTTAGTCTGTGAACTCGGGAGGCAGGAGCCTCCACACCAATG